>CAZWAX010000110.1:0-14937 GCA_964631985.1 uncultured Polyangiaceae bacterium
TCCGCGAAGGCCCGGTTGGGGGTTGGGGGCTCCGCGGGCCGGCTGGGGGAGGAGCGTGGCGTGGGGCTGGCCGGGTCGGGCCTCGGCGCCGGGCAGCTTGGGCTCCTGGTCCGTCAGCGCCGGCGTGACGAGGCGCTCGGCGCCGGCGAGGGTCTGCTTGCGGATGTAGTCGGCGGGGACGAGGGCGAGGTTCGGCTTGGTTACCTCGATGCCGTAGCCGGACACGCGGTTGTACCGCACCTTGAGCGAGCCGATGCCGGTGCGCTTGCGCTCGCGCGCTTCGAGGGCCACGACCCAGCCCTTCCCGTCGCGCGTGAGCGCACGCAGCTCGTCGACCTCCGCCGAGGCGCCGTCGCGGATGACCGGACCGCTTCGGACCGTCGCCGGGGGCTCGTCGACGAGGGTCGCCGCGATGCGAGCCTGCAGTCCCGACAACGGGTCGAGGGTGGCGGCGATCTCCCCCAGGAGCCCGTCGACCTGCCCGAGCCGGTCACGCAACGTGCCGGCACGTGCGAGCGCCGTCGTCAGGCGAACGAGATCGCGCGGGGCCGCGCTTCCGGTACCGATGCGCCCGACCAGGCGCTCGAGGTCGCCCATCCCGCCGAGCTCGGTCCGGACGTCGCCGCGGAGGTCGACATCCTGGACGAAACGCTCGACCGCGTCGAGCCGGCGCGCGATTGCGGCGGGGCTGGTGAGGGGTGCGAGCATCCAGCGCCGCAGCATGCGGCTTCCCATCGGGGTGGCGGTGCGGTCGAGCACCTGCAAGAGCGATCCGCGCCGCTCGCCGCCCACCCCGTCGACGAGATTGAGGTTGGCGCGCGTGGTCTGATCGAGCACGAGGGTATCGTGCGGTCGCACCAGCTCCGGGGCCCGGAGATGGTCGAGCTTGCCGCGATAGGTCGCCCGCAGGTAGGCGCGAAGCCCGCCGAGCGCCGCGAGACCGCTCGGCCCGACGGTCGCGGCCGCATCCCCGCCGCTCGCCATCCAGCTTGCGGCGTCCTCCCCGTCGAACCATTCGGCCGGCGCGAGGCTCTGGAAGATGTCCATCGCTTGCGCCGTCAGGCGCGGCAGCACCGGTTGCAGCTCGGGGGCGACGACCAGCTCCTTCGCGCCGAGACGCGCGAGCTCCTCGGCGATCGCGTCGAGGGTCTCGTCGTCCGCGAGACGGGCGGGCGCGTCGGTGGCGACGCCGCGCTCGCGGCCGGCGCTGGGCGAGAACTCCATGACCCGGACCTCACCGGTCGAGAGGTCGCACGCGGTGAGACCGAAGCCCTCCGGGGTTCGGGCCACGACCGCGAGGAAGCTTGCGCTCCTGGGGTCGAGGTTCTCCTCCTCGAGCACGGTCCCGGGAGTGATCACCCGTACGACGTCGCGGTCGACCAGCCCCTTGGCGCCTTTGGGATCCTCGACCTGCTCGCAGATCGCGACCTTCAAGCCGGCGGCCAGGAGCTTCTGGATGTAGCCGTCGACGGCGTGGAACGGCACGCCGCAGAGCGGGATCGGGTTCGGGTCGGACTTGTTCCGGGCGGTGAGCGTGATGTCGAGGATCGCCGAGGCACGCTGGGCGTCCTCGAAGAACATCTCGTAGAAATCGCCGAGGCGAAACATCAGGACGGCGTCGCGATGTTGCTCCTTCAAACGCAGATACTGCGCCAGCATCGGCGTGAGCTTC
This sequence comes from uncultured Polyangiaceae bacterium, assembly GCA_964631985.1. Classification (GTDB taxonomy): domain Bacteria; phylum Desulfobacterota; class Binatia; order UTPRO1; family UTPRO1; genus UTPRO1. Next base: position 1,673 of record CAZWAX010000110.1, read on the forward strand.
ACGCCCGTCCCTTCGACCACCGCCACGTCGTCAGATCTTCTTGCGCTTGTGGCTCAGGTAGTCGACGAGGAGGTACTCGCCGAGGCGGTCGGGGCGCGTGTAGAGCGCTCGGCCGCGGTTGATGCGGGTCATGCGCTCGACGAAGGCGCGCAGGCTCGGGCTGTCGTCGAGCATGAAGGTGTTGATGGTGATGCCGAGCCGGGTGACGCGCTCGACCTCCTTGAGGGTCTCCTGCGCGGCCCGCATGCTGATCCCGCCGAAGCTGAGGGGCCACTCGCAGAAGAGGCGACCCTTCTGGAAGTACGCCGTCGGTTGCCCGTCGGTGATGACGATGAAATGCTGATTGGTGCTGCGGTGGCGGGCCAGAAGCTCGGCCCCGAGGCGGAGGCCGTCCTGGAGGTTCGTGAACGGATCCCCCATGTTCCAGCTCGCCTCGGGAAGATCCTTCAACTTGAGCTCGACGGCGCGGGTGAAGAAGCCGACGATCGCGAAGTAGTCACGCGGGTAGCGCGAGCGGATCAGGCTCTCCATCGCGAGCGCCACCTTCTTGGCGGCGGCAAAGCGGCCCTCCCAGCTCATGGACCAGCTCATGTCGAGGAGCAGCACCGTCGAGGTGCTGGTCGCGTCGTCGGCGTCGTACACCTGGAAGTCGTTGGGCGCGAGGCGGAGCGGCGACCCCGGACCGCGCGTCAACGCCTCCTTCAACGTGCCCACGAGGTCGAGGTTCAGCGGGTCGCCGTGCTGGTAGGGCTTGCTCACCTCGGGACGGATGGCCGCGGCCCCGCGGGTCTCGTTGGGATGCGAGCCGGGTCGGTCGCGCAGGAGGCCCTGGTAGATGTCGCGAAGCGCCAGCTGGCCGATCTTTCGGACGCCCTTCGGCGAGAGCGCCATCTGCCCCTCGCGGTTCATCAGGTAGCCCGACTCCTGCAGCATGGCCATCATCTGGCGGAGATTCTCGAAGTCCTGCGCGGCCTCGGCGCCGAGCATCTGGCGGAGCTCGTCGAGGTCGACGCCCGGCAGGTCGCCGCTCATTAGGCTCTGCTCGAGCGCGCGAAGCCGCTCGATCTCGCGCATCATCGCGAGGGCGCGCTCGTAGTCGAGCGCTTCGGGTCCGTGAAACGCGTCGCCGTGCTTGCGCTGGAACTCCTCCAGACGCTGGATGTTCTCGAGCTCCTCGAGCAGGTGCTCGAACTCGGACGCCGCCTGCTCGTCCTCGAACTGATAGTCCTTGAGCTGGGTGATCGCGTCGGAGAGGCCCGGAGGCAGCGCGTCGAGGTACGCCTCCTTGGCCGCCAGGTCCGGGTTCTCGCTGCGCCGTTCGGCCAGGGTGTCGCGTTCGAGGTCGAGCAGCTCGTCGAGCTTCCGCCGCATCTCGTCGAGGGCGTCGCGGAAATGGAAGTCGCGCTGGCGCTCGCGCAGCTGATTCCGGACCTGCTCGAGGATCTCGTCGAGACCGAGCACGCGCATGCCCGAGAGCTCGGCCCCCTGGCGGAGGAGCCAATCGAGCGCCTGACGGACGTCGTCGGTGTAGGAGAGGTATTCCCCGAGCTTGCTGAAGATCTCGTCGGGGTCGAGGCGTACGCGCTGACGTCCGTCCCAACGCGTATAGCGCACGGTCAGCATGATCAGCCCTTGTAGACCGTCCTGCCCCCGGCGCGCTCCTTGTTGAGCTTCCGGTGCACGTGCAGCCCTTCGAGGAGGAGCTCGCTCGCCGCTGCCATGAGTGCCGGGCTCTCGAAAGGCCCGAGCGCCGTGATCGCCTCGCGGAGGCCGGGAATGCCGCGGATCCCTTCGAGGTACTCGGCGCTCGGCATGCGGTCGGAAACCTCGACCCCACCGCCGCCCTCGAAGTACTCGACGACGCGCTTCAGCGAGTCGATGGGCACGACGCGGTCGAACACCTTGAGCACGGCGCGATTGGTGAGGCGGTCGATCAGGTCGCTCGCCTTCTTTTCCTCGCCAGCGTATTCGAGCTCGATCTTGCCGGCGGTGGACGAGAGCACCGCGTGCAGGTCGGTCAGGCGGGGGACGATCTCGCGCTCGCTGCAGCGGACGGCGCGCTTCTCGGCGTTGGCGATCACGCTCTCGTAGTTGTTGATCGTGACGCGCACGCTCACGCCCGACGCCTGGTTGATCTCGTTGGACTCGCGCGCTTCCATGGTGATCTGCGCGAGCAGCTCCTTGATGAAGCCGGGCACCCGGATCTCGCGCCCTGCCCGCTCGCGGGTGGGGACCTCTTGCTCCATGATGGCGATCTCGTCCGCGATGCGCACGGGATAGTGGGTGCGAATCTGGGCGTCGAAGCGGTCCTTGAGCGGCGTGATGATGCGACCGCGGCTCGTGTAGTCCTCGGGGTTGGCGGTTGCGATGATGACGACGTCGAGCGGCAGCCGGATCTTGTAGCCTTTGATCTGGACGTCCTTCTCTTCCATCACGTTGAACAGGCCGACCTGGACCTTCTCGGTCAGGTCGGGAAGCTCGTTGATGGCGAAGATGCCGCGATGGGTCCGGGGAACGAGGCCGTAGTGGATGGTCTCCTCGTCGGCGAGGTAGCGGCCCTCGGCGACCTTGATCGGGTCGATCTCGCCGATGAGGTCGGCCATGGAGACGTCCGGGGTCGCGAGCTTCTCGCCGTAGCGCCGGTCGCGTTCGAGCCAGACGATCGGCAGGGCGTCGCCCTCGGTGGCCGTCCGCTGCCGGCACGCCCGGCAGATGGGCGCGAACGGATCGTCGTTGATCTCGCAGCCGGCGATCGCAGGGATCACCGGGTCGAGCAGCGTGAGCAGGCCGCGCATGATGCGCGACTTGCCTTGCCCGCGCTCGCCGAGGAACACGATGTGATGGCCCGCGAGGATCGCGTTCTCGATCTCGGGTACGACCGACTCGTCGTAGCCGATGATGCCCTCGAGGATGCGCTCGCCCGACGCCAATTTGGCGAGCAGATTGCGGCGCATCTCATCGCGCACCGGGGCGATCTGATATCCCGCTCGTTTCAGCTCGCCGACCGTACGCGCCTGCTCCATCAACCGTGACCTCCCGGGCCCAAAGGCGCGCGCATTATAAGCGCGGCCTCTCGGGAGAGTAAATCGAATCGGAGAGGTACCCCCGCACGCGGAGCGCGAGGCCGAGCGGCGAGCACTCTCCGAGTACAAGCGAGCCGGGGACGTCCTGCGCGCGAAACGGGCTTGCTGGCCCTGCGGACCATTGCAACAATGCTCGACGCATGTCCGTCCACTGGCAGCGGATCTCCGTGCCCTTCGACTACCCGGTCTATTTCACCCGGGACGTGCTCGCAGCGGACAATGCCGATCTCCTGGCGGCAGTGACCCGCAACGAGCCGACGCGACGACACCGCCTCCTGATCGTGATCGACGAGGGCGTCGCGCGCGCCTGGCCCGACCTGGCGGAGCGGTGTTCCGCCTACGTGCAGGCTCATGCCGAGCAGCTCACCCTGGCGGCGGCGCCCGTCGTGGTGCCGGGCGGCGAGCGCGTGAAGAACGACCACGCGCACCTGGCCGCCCTCCAGGCCCGCCTCCACGCCCTCGCGATCGACCGCCAGAGTCTCGTGGTGATCGTCGGCGGCGGCGCCGTGCTCGACATGGCGGGATACGCGGCGGCGACGACCCACCGGGGCGTCCGTACGGTCCGCATCCCGACGACGGTGCTCGCGCAGACCGACTCTGGGGTGAGCGTCAAGAACGGCGTGAATGCCTTCGGCAGCAAGAACTTCCTGGGGAGCTTCGCGCCGCCCTTCGCCGTCCTGAACGACGAGCGCTTCCTCACCACGCTGGAGCACCGCGACGCCATCGCCGGCATGGCCGAAGCCGTGAAGGTGGCGCTGGTGCGTGATGCGGCCTTCTTCGAGTGGATCGAGCAGCACGTCGGTTCGCTCGCGGTCGCCGAGCTCGAGCACGTGACGGGGTTGATCGAGCGCAGTGCCCGCCTGCACCTCGCCCACATCGCGGGTTCCGGCGACCCCTTCGAGCTCGGCAGCGCGCGCCCGCTCGACTTCGGGCATTGGGCGGCCCACAAGCTCGAGACCCTGACCGAGCACCGGCTGCGACACGGCGAAGCCGTCGCGATCGGGATGGCCGTCGACGCGTGCTACGCCGCCGAGATCGGCATGCTGACCCCGGCGGCACGCGAGCGCATCCTGACGCTCCTCACGGGGCTCGGGCTGCCCACGTGGGACGTGGGGCTTCGTCTCTGCGGTCCGGGCGAGCGCCCGCGCATCCTGGACGGGCTCGCGGAGTTTCGCGAGCACCTCGGGGGTGAGCTCACCATCACGCTGCTCACCGACCTCGGGCGCGGGGTCGAGGTGCACGAGATGCGGGACGACGTCATCCTGCGCGCCATCGACCGGCTCGCGACCCGGGACGCGGGGCGGTGAAGCTCGCCACGCCGGGCGCGCCGCACCTGACGTACTGCACCAACATCCATCCCGGCGAGACCTGGGACGAAGTGCGTGCGAACCTCGAGCGCCACGTGCTCGCCGTGCGAGCAGCGGTCGCGCCCGGGTGCCGCTTCGGCGTCGGGCTGCGCTTGTCCGCCGCCGCCGCTGAGGTCCTGGCCGTGCCCGCGCGGCTGCGAGAGCTGCAATGTTTTCTCGCCGACCACGCGCTCTACGTGTTCACGATCAATGGGTTTCCGTTCGGCGCATTTCACGGTGTCCGGGTCAAAGAGGCGGTGTACGAGCCGGATTGGGGGGACGATCGCCGGCTCGCCTACAGCGATCGATTGGCGACGCTCCTGGCCGCGCTCCTGCCCGAGGAGGATCGCCTGTACGGCAGCGTCAGCACCGTGCCGGGCGCGTTTCGGGCGCGGGTCCGGACGCCCTGGGATACGGCTGCGATCGCGGACCGCCTCGTGCGTCACGTCGCGACGTTGGTCGCGCTCGAGGCCGACAGTGGCCGTTGCATCCGGCTCGCCCTCGAGCCGGAGCCCTGGTGTCTGCTCGAGACCGTCTCCGACGCCGTCGCGTTCTTTCGCGAGCACCTCCATTCCGAGGCGGCGGTGTCCCGGCTCGTCGGCCTCACGGGCCGCACGCGGGCCGCGAGCGCGGCCGCGCTCCGTCGCCATCTCGGGCTCTGCTTCGACGCGTGCCACATGGCGGTCGAGTTCGCGGATCCGGTCGTGGCATTGGCCGAGCTCGCCGCCGCCGAGATCGCGGTCGTCAAGGTCCAGGTGAGCGCCGGCATGGCGGCCACGATCGGGGGGAACGATGCGCCCACCCGGGCCGCGCTCGCGGCGTTTGCCGACGACGTCTATCTGCATCAGGTCGTCGAGCGGCACGGCACCGAGCTCCGCCGTTTTCTCGACCTCCCGGAGGCCCTCGCGGCCGCCGCCGCCGACGCCCGCGCTCGCGAGTGGCGCATCCACTTCCACGTCCCGCTCTTCCGCGAGCACCTCGGCCCGCTCCGGAGCACGCAACCGTGGGTGGCGACGCTGCTCCGGACGCTCGCCGCCCAGGGCTACGACGGCCATCTGGAGGTGGAGACCTACACCTGGGACGTGCTCCCGGAGCCCTATCGCGGCGAGCCCGTCACGACGGCGATCGCCCGCGAGCTCACATGGACGATGGAGCAGCTCGGCACGTGACCTGGGAGGTGGCGCTCCGCCTCGGGCGGGTCTCGAATCTCCCGACCGTCTGGACCAACGTGCTTGCGGCGGCGGTGCTGGCGGGCGTCCCGGTCGTGAGCGTGGGCGTCCTGGCCGTGGCCGTCGCGTGCTCGCTCTTCTATGTCGGCGGCATGTTCCTGAACGACGCTTTCGATCGCGACTTCGACGCGCGGGTGCGGCCGGAGCGCCCGATCCCGGCCGGGGTGGTCGGGGTGGGAACGGTCTTTGCGATCGGGTTCGCGTTGCTCGTGGTCGGCCTGGCAGTCGTGGCGGCGACGGCACGGTTGGCGCTCGGGAGCGCCACCAGCGGCGTCGCCGCCGGTCTCGCCCTCGCGAGCGCGATCGTGCTCTACGACGCCTGGCACAAGGAGAACCCCGCAGCGCCCGTCCTGATGGGCATCTGCCGGGTCTTGGTCTACGTGACCACCGCGGCGACGCTCACCGGTGGTGTGTCGCCGGCGGTCGGGGTCGGCGCACTCGTGCTCCTCGGCTATTTGATCGGTCTCACGTACGTGGCGCGTCAGGAGACCCTCGGCGTGGTGCGGAACCTCTGGCCGCTTGCCGGTCTCGCGCTGCCGTTCGTCGTACGGGTCGGCACTGCGGGAGGCGCCGGAATCGGAACCCTGCTCTACGTTGGGTCGGCCGCGTGGATCGTGTACGCGCTGTCGCACCTCGGGTGGCAGCGGCGGGTCGACGTCCCGCGCACCGTGGTGAGCCTGATTGCCGGGATCGCCCTCGTCGACGGTCTCGCGATCGCAGGCGCCGGTCACCCGCAGCTGGCCCTCGCCTCCGTGGCGGCGTTCCTGTTGACGCTGGGACTCCAGCGATGGGTACCAGGGACCTAGCAGAAACGGGGGAACTCTCCCCTTTCCCGAAGCGCAGCCCAGCCGCGCTTCGTCCATCCCCCGGCTCGCTGCGCTCGGCCGCATGCTGCGCGTGCGGAGGTGACGGCGAACCGTCGTCAGGGACGCGGCGGCGTGCTAGCGAGGGTCCATGATCGACGAGCTCGAGCAGAACGTCCGTGCGGCGCTCGCGAACGGAGCCGACGACGTGCGCTTTGCCGCCGCCCTCGCCGTCGTTCAGCGGGCGTTCGGTGCACAGATGGGCACGTTGCACCGCCTCGAGAGCGACGAGCATCTCCACCTCGTGGCCGCCAGCCCCGGTATCCCCGAGCCGGTGCTCGTCGCGAGCCGGCGCATTCCGCTCGGGAAAGGCATCGCCGGCGAGGCCGCCGCGACCGCGAAACCGGTGTCGCTCTGCAATCTCCAGACCGATACGAGCGGCGTCGCCCGGCCGGGCGCCAAGGCGACCGGCGTCGGCGGCTCGCTCTGCGTCCCGACGTTCGACGGGGCGCGCGTGGCCGGCACGCTCGGCATTGGCTGGGCGGGCGAGCGCACGATCGACGACGCCGAGACGGTCGCGCTCCTCGCCGCCGGCCGCATCCTCGGACCCGCACTCGCGCGACGCGGAGGATGACGACGTAGCCTGCACGCGCAGAGCGCGCGTACGCAGCACGGCAGAGATCCCCCGGTGTGCCCTAAAACAGGTGGCGCAGGACGAGATCCTTCACGTCGATCGCCGCGACGTGATCTGGCACCAGGCCCGCTTCACTGCTCATGAAGAGCGGCCCCGCCGCGGGATCGTCGGTCAGCCGTCCGTGCGATCCCCGCACGAGCGTGGTGTCGAGCGGGATCACGTCCATGAGATAGCGGAATCCGGCGGCCTTCTTGGCGAGCGTCCAACCGACTTTCAGTTGCGGCAGCCAGAGCGTGGGATCGAGGAACAGCTCGACCGGGTCGTACCCGGGCTTGCGATGGATGTCGACGGTGCGCGCGTAGTCGGGCGCGCGCGCGTCGTCGAGCCAGAAGTAGTAGCTGAACCAGCGATCGGCGGCCGAGACCAGGACGAGCTCGCCCGAGCGCGGGTGGTCCAGGCCTACGGCGCGCTTCCCCTCGGCGTCCAGCACCCGCTCGACCCCGTCGAGGCCCGCGAGCAGGCGTTGCACCTCGGGCACCCGCTCGGGACGGCGGACGTAGACGTGGGCCAGTTGATGGTCGGCGACCGCGAACGCCTCCGAGGCGCCCGCGTCGAGCATGTCGCGGCCGAGCTCGGGCTTGATCGCGAGGAGCCCGGCCTCGCGGAGCGCGCGGTTCACGTGGATCGCGTCGCGCACCTCGGTGATGCCGTACTCCGAGAGGACGATCACGCGCGCGCCGTCGCGGCGGACGTGCTCGATCAGCTCACCGCAGACGGCGTCGATCTCGGCGAGATCCTTCGCGACCCGCGGATCGCTCGGGCCGAGGCGTTGCAAGACGTAGTCGAGGTGCGGGAGGTAGACGAGCGTCAGCGCGGGCCGACGGGTGTCGTAGACGTGACGTGCCGAGTCGGCGATCCAGCGGGTGGCGGCGATATCGGTCGCGGGTCCCCAGAAGCTGAACAGCGGGAACTCCCCGAGCTTCGCCTGAAGCTCGTCGCGGAGCTCGATCGGCGTGCTGTAGACGTCCGGCAGCTTCCGGCCGTCGGCGGGATAGAGCGGCCGCGGCGTCACCGACCAGGTGGCGCTGCTGTACATGTTGTACCACCAGAAGAGCGTGGCGCAGGTGAAGTCGGGATCGCGGCGTGCGGCCGTCTCCCAGATCTTCTCGCCGGCGATCAGGTGGTTCGACTGGCGCCAGAACCAGATCTCCGCGAGGTCGCGAAAGTACCAGCCGTTCGCGACGGCGCCGTGCGTGCTCGGAAGCGCGCCGGTCACCATGCTCGATTGCACCGTGCAGGTGACGGCCGGGAGCACCGTCGCAAGCGGGCGCATCGTGCCGGCCCGCGCGAACGCCGAGAGGTTCGGCGTCGCGGGACCGAGCAGGTTCGGGGTCAGGCCGACGACGTTCAGGACGACGGTGCGATGCACGAGCGCGCGAGTCGCCGGCGCTCAGCCGCGGCGGACCGAGCTCCCTTCGAACGCGTCCGGGCGAGGCCCGGGATCGTCGAGCGTGAGCCGGCCGCTCTGCGCGAAGAAGGCGACCGGGTTGCTCCAGGCGATCGTCTCGATGTCCGTCTCGGTGATGCCCTGCGCGCGCATCACGGCGACGGTCTTCGGCACCTTGAGCGGATCGCTGATGCCCCAATCGGCCGCGCTGTTGATGATGATCCGGGCGCTGCCGTACTGCCGCACCAGCGCCGCCATCCGCGGCTCGTCCATCTTGCTGTTGGGGTAGATCGAGTGACCCGCCCAGCAGCCGGTGCGCAGGACCAGCGGCAGCGTCTCCTCGTTGTTGTGGTCGATGAGGACGCGCTCCTCGGGAAAGCCGACCTCGCGCACGAGGGCCAGGCTGCGCTCGGTGCCACGCTTCTTGTCGCGGTGCGGGGTGTGCACCAGCGCGGGGAGCGCGAAGCGACGCGCCAGCTCGAGTTGCTCGGCGAAGCATCGGTCCTCGGCCGGGGTCTGCTCGTCGTACCCGACCTCGCCGACCGCCACGACGCCGTCCTTGCCGAGATACCGTGGCAGGAGGGCCAGCACGCCGTCGGCGATGCGCTCGTCGTTCGCCTCCTTGGGGTTCAGCGCCAGCGTGCAGAAGTGGCGAATCCCGAACTGGCTCGCACGAAACGGCTCCCAGCCGAGGAGCGATGCGAAGTAGTCCTCGAACGTGCCGACGTGGGTGCGCGGCTGTCCGAGCCAGAAGGCGGGCTCGACGATGGCGACGATCCCTGCGGCCGCCATCGCCTCGTAGTCGGCGGTGGTGCGGGAGCTCATGTGGATGTGCGGGTCGAAGAGCTTCATCGCGTGATCAGATCCTCGAGGTCGTCCGGCACCGGTCGGCCGGCGGCCCGTCGCTCGGCGGCGTAGTCGGCGGCCATGCGCGCAAGCTCCGGGGTCCGCCGGCGTGCGAGGTCGAGGATACGCGCCACCCGGACGCCGGTGAAGACGGCTTTCAGTACGAGCTGATTGAAGCTCGCCTCCGGGAAGTACGCTGCCGGGTACGGGTTCTCGCAGGCGATGGCCTCGAACACCGGCTGGGTGCTCGTCCGGCACGCGTCGAGCGCGATCGGCAGGAAGCGCGTGGGCTCCGGCAGGAGCGCCAGGGCACGGAGCACGGCTTGGCGCTCGCGAAGCGTGCCCGCGCGATGCAGGCCCTCGACCCAAGCCACCTGCTCGGCCGAGGCCACGTGGGCGATGCCGGCCACCACCAGGAGCCCCCGCGCGGCCTCGTCCAAGCCCCAGCCGGCGATGGACCACTCGTGACCCGCGTCGTCCGCGATGCGGGCATCGATGCCGAGGGGCGCCTCGCCGAACCGGCGTCCCACGGAGGCGAACGCGAGCTCGAACGCCACCCGGTCGACGGTCGCCGTGTCGGCGACCGTTGCTTCGCGCAGGAGCTCCGCCCCCGCTTCGGCATGTCGCGCCGAGACGAGGGCGGACAACGTCGCCGCGGCGTCGCTCACGGGTACTGTGCGCGTACGCGTTCGAGCGTCGCCTGCAGGTGCTCCGACATCACGCGCACGTCGCCGATGACCGGCATGAAGTTGGTGTCGCCGTTCCAGCGCGGCAGAAGGTGCCAGTGGCAATGGTCGGCCACCCCGGCCCCGGCGGCGCGGCCGAGGTTCATGCCGATGTTCATGCCCTCGGGCGTGAAGGCCGCCCGGAGCGCGCGGGCCGCTTGGCGGACGGCGCGCATCAGGCCGTCGTACTCCGCGTCCGTGAGATCCTCGAGAAGCGCCACGTGGCGGAGGGGGGCGACCAGGAGGTGCCCATGGCCGTACGGATACTTGTTCAGCATCGTGACCGCATGGGCGTCCCGTGCGATCCCGAGGTGGGGCGCCAAATCGTCGGCGGTGGTCGTCGCGCAGAAGAAACACCCGGGCGGAGGCGCGGCCTCTTCCAGGTACTGCATCCGCCACGGGGCCCAGAGCCGTTGCATCGGAGAGACGGGCCCGAGCCCGGCGACCTCAGACGGTCTGACTCGCCTCGCGCTCGCTCTCGGGGACGGGTTTCCCGTCGACACGCAGCTTGAGCTCCTTGCCGACCTTGAAGAACGGGACACGTTTGGCCGCGACCGGCACGACGGCCCCGGTCTTCGGGTTGCGGCCCTCACGCGCCTGGCGGTGCTTCACGACGAAGCTCCCGAAGCCGCGGATCTCGATGCGCTCCCCGCGGGCGAGCGCTTCGGTCATGCTGTCGAACACCGCGTTGACGATGACCTCGGCGTCGCGCCCCGAAAAGCGCGGGTAGATCTTCACGACCTCGTCGATGAGGTCCCGCTTCGTCATGGAACCGCTTCCCGGTGCCGGATTCGTGGTCATGCTCCCTCCTCGGCTTCAGCGCAGAAACGGCCCGTCATACACGATTTGGAGTCCGAAGGTCCGGTAGGACGAGAAGGGTCCGACCGGCGCGAAGTTGAACAGCAGCCGCCACCACCAGGGTTCCTTGGTCGAGCGTGCGTGGGTCACGCGCGGAGTCCCTTCCACACCACCCTTCGAGGCTGCAAGCTCGACCGCGTCCTCGAACCCGCCGAGCTCGTCGACGAGACCGGCGGTCTTGGCTTGTTCGCCCGAAAAGATCCGGCCGTCCGCCAGCGCGCGCACTTGATCCTTGTTCATGCCGCGCCCCGCGGCGACGGCCGTGATGAACTGGGTGTGCACGCTGTCGATCATTTCCTGGAAGAGTCCGCGCTCCGCATCGGTCATGGGCCGCACGATCGAGCCCATGTCCTTGTAGGCCCCGGCCTTGATCACCTCGGGCTGGACGCCGAGCTTCTGCAGGAGGCCTTCGACGTTGCCGAGCTCCATGATGACGCCGATCGAGCCCGTGAGTGTGCCCGGGTTGGCGACGATCGTGTCGCAGGCGCTCGCGATGTAATAGCCGCCGGAGGCGGCGACGCCGCCCATGGACGCGACGACGGGCTTCGTCTCGCGCACCTCGCGGATGGCCTCGTAGATCTCCTGGGAGGGCGCGACGCCGCCGCCCGGCGATTCGATGCGCACGACGATCGCTTTGACGCCCGGGCTCTTTTCGAAGCTCTTGAGCGCCTCGACGACGTCCTCGCTCTCGCTGATGACGCCCTTCACCTCGACGACGCCGATCTTGCCGCCGAGTGCCACGAGATTGCCGAGATTGCCGTCGGTGCCGACGGTCAGCGCGAAGCTCGCCGCGAAGAACATCAACACCAGCACGGTGAGCACGATCAGACCGCGCACGACGGGATTCCCTCGGGGTTGCCCTTGCGCCATGAGACCGCGTCTACTTTTCGAGCGTGCCCTTCGCCTTCGCCGGGCGGTCGCCCTCGTCGCGGTCGAGTCGCAGCTCTTCGCTCAGGATGTCTTCGAACGAGAACTTCGAATTCTCACGCTCACGCCGGAGGTAGCTGTCGACCTCGTCGCGCTCCTCGCTGCGTTTGAGGGCCTTGATGCTGAGACCGATCCGGCGCTCGCGGGGATCGACGTTGGTGACCTCCGCCTCGACGGTGTCGCCGACGTTGAAGAGCTGCGACGGCTTGTCGATGCGCTCGGTGGAGAGCTGGCTCACGTGGATCAGGCCTTCGAGACCCTCTTCGAGCTCGACGAAGACCCCGAAGTCGGTGACGCTGGTCACGACGCCCTTCACGCGGCCGCCGACCGGATAGCGCGTCGGCATCGCGTTCCAGGGATCCTCCTGGAGCTGCTTGATCCCGAGGGAGATGCGCTCGTTCTCGACGTCGATCGCGAGCACGACCGCCTCGACGTCGTCGCCCTTCTTGTAGAGGTCGGAGGGGTGCTTGAGCTTCTTGGTCCAGTGCAGGTCGGATACGTGCACGAGGCCGTCGATCCCCTCGTCGACGCCGACGAAGATGCCGAAGTCGGTGATGCTCTTCACCTTGCCCTGGATGTGACTGCCGATGGGATGATTGATCTTCACCATCTCCCACGGATTCGGCTCGGCTTGCTTCAGACCGAGGGAGATGCGGCGGTTCGCCGGGTCGACGTCGAGGACGACCACGTCGACCTCGTCACCCGGGTTCAGCACCTTCGAGGGGTGACTCACCCGCCGCGTCCACGACATCTCGGACACGTGGATCAGACCCTCGACGCCCTTCTCGAGCTCGACGAAGGCGCCGTAGTCGGTGAGGCTCACGACCTTGCCGCGCACCTTCATGCCCGGCGTGAAACGATCGTGCACCGTGTGCCACGGGTCGGGCATGATCTGCTTCATGCCGAGCGAGACGCGCTCGCGCTCGGGGTCGTACTTGAGGACGACGACGCGGATCTTGTCGGCGACGTTCAGCACCTCGGAGGGGTGGCCGATCCGGCCCCACGACATGTCCGTGATGTGCAGCAGGCCATCGATGCCGCCGAGGTCGACGAAGGCGCCGTAGTCGGTGATGTTCTTGACCGTGCCTTCGAGGATGACGCCTTCCTCGAGCACCTTGAGCGTCTCGTCCTTCAGCGACATGCGCTCGCGCTCCATGACGGCGCGGCGCGATACCACCACGTTACCGCGGGAACGGTTGAACTTGAGGATGGAGAAGCGGGTGCGCTGACCGATGAAGCGATCGAGGTTACGGGCCGGACGAAGATCGGCGTGTGATCCGGGCAGGAATGCCGCCACGCCGATGTCGACCTTGAGGCCACCCTTCACCTTGCCGACGATCGTGCCTTCAACGGCGCCTTGCGCCTCG
>CAZWAX010000111.1:0-14885 GCA_964631985.1 uncultured Polyangiaceae bacterium
GTGAACGCCCCGCTGCTGTCGGCGGGCTACGCGGTCCGCCAAGCGGCGGGCGGAACGGGGAAGGCGCCTACACCGCTCACGTGGTGCTGGAGAGCTCCCGCCTGAGCGCGCGCCGCACGATCATCGGCGGCTCCAAGATGCCGCGCTACGTCTGGGGCGGCCTGCCGACCGGCCACGGCGGCCCGAACGCATCCGCCCAAGGGCTCATCGCGCGCGCGTTTCGCGACCGCTTCCCGGCACTCGCCCACGTGCCGATCGCGCGCTTCTGGGGCGGGTGGATCGCGATGACGCTCAGCTTCTTGCCGTCGATCGGAGCGCTCGGCGACGATCGACGGCTCTGGCACGCGCTCGGCTACAACGGGCACGGCGTCGCGCAGGCGACGGCGGCCGGCGAGATCCTGGCCGACGGCATCTGCGGTCGCGACAACGAGTGGGCACGCGTCTTTCCGAAGCCCGCGCCGACGCTGCCCCCGGAGCCGTTCCTCTGGCTCACGGCGCGCGGCCTCCTCGCGCTCTTCGGCACGATCGACCGGGTGACGGACCGCCAGATCCGCGCGCGGCGCCAGTAGGGTCGTTCGAGGAATCCTCGGGTGGCCGCTGATCCTCCGTTCAGGGGCTCACGCGCACGACGACGTTGTCGACGCTCGTGTCGCCGCCACTGCCCGTGATCGTGAGCTCGATGTCGTAGAGTCCGGCGGGGAGCACCACCGTGGGCGTGGCCCCGCTGGCGCTGCCCGATCCGCCGCCCGTCCAGGTCCATTGGTAGCTCGTGATCGTGCCCTTCGCGTTGCGCGAGCCGCCGGCACTGAGATTGACCGCGGCGGTGCCGCCGCCGGAGACCGTCGCGCACTTGTCGGTGCCGGCGTCCGCGATCAGCGGTGCCAGGTAGTCGCTCACCGGCAGACGTACCTGGATGGGATTGGTCCAGACCCGCGCGACGGGGTTGGTGACGCGGGTGAAGCCGCTGAGCGCGGTCTTGATGCTGTACGCTTTGGCGCCGTTGCTGTTCTTGACGAACTCGTACAGCGGCACCGTCGCGGCGGGTGGGCTCGACGCGTTGCCCGGAAGAGCCCAGAACACGGGAGTCGTGAGCGGCGTCCCACCGACGACCAGCGCGCGGCTCTTGCACGACGCGTCGTTCCACCAGAGCGGGACCGTGGCCGTCATGCCGGCGCGGTCCGGGGCCATGAAGGGCGCGGTCTCGTCGGTGGTGGACGGCCGGTAGCCGGCTTTCGTGATGAAGTTGCCCGGCAGCGTCGACCCGGCCGTGTCGTACACCGGGACCGGAAGCACGATCCGTGCGTCGTCCAGGTCCAAGCGGTACATCGCCTGATTGTAGTTGTCGCGCGGCGTCGGGACGGCGGTGTTGGTGTAGCCGGTCGTGTAGGTGTTCTCGAAGAAGACGTAGCGACCGCCGTCCTGCGTGAAGAACGGATGGAGGCGCGGGTTGTAGAACGTGTAGTTGTCGTGGGTGATGATCTTCCGCGCGTACACCCAGGGGCCCATCGGCGTGTCGGCCTCGTTGAACCAGATCTCGCCGAGGAACGACGACACCCCGAAGGCCTGGCCGATCGGCTGCACGTAGCGCCGCCGGTGAACGTTCCAGGCCGTCGACGGTGCCGACGGCCAACTCATCGCCACGCCGCTTTCCGGATCCTTGGTGTGACCGAAGAGCCGCTGATCGTTCGGAATGGGTCCGCCGTTGTAGATGTTGCCGGTCGTACCCGTGATCGGGCTGGTATCGGTCTTCCAGTCGTAGTTGAGCGTTCCGTCGCCGCGGATCACCAACTCGTCGGTCTTCCCCTGACGCAGGGCCGTGAAGGCTTCCCAACGCTCGGGATCGGTCAACTTCACTTCGGTCGCACCGATGCGCACCGGATTGTCGATGACCTTCAAGTTGAGCACCGGCGACGGGTCGATGTCCGCGGCGCTGCGGGTGATGAAGTAGAGGTAGTCGGCCGCATTGTGCGTGACCGTCTCGGGATGGCCGGCGGGGGTTGCGGGCAGGCCCGAAGGGAAGGTTTGGTCCCAGACGAATCTCTTGGCCGCGTCGTCGTAGCGCGCGAGCCCGCTCCGCTCCACCACCGGATTGCCCTGGGCATCGATGGTGATGATGGCAAAGATGGCGTACAGCTTTTCGTTGCCGCCGGCGTCCTTCACGACGCTCAAGCTGCTCATCCAGCAGAGGGCCGGCTCGTTCGGGTTCGCGTTCGGGAAATCGGCCTTCGTGCACATCTCCGAGACGAAGCCCTTGCCGTCGCCAAAGTACGTGAGATTCACGCCAACCTCCGGCGCGAGCCCGCCTTGGCCCGGAAGATCCGATGTCGCCGCCGTCGAGCGAAAGTTTCCGAGTGCGTGGCCGGGTTTGCTCGTGTCGCCCCAGATCCAGAAGATCTTGCTCTGGTAAACGGCCGTCAGCGTCGAGTCCTGACCGAAGACCTGGCGGTTGATGAGCGGCGCCGCGACCGGCGTGGCCTCGTCCAGCAGCACCGAGTCGCGATAGATGCCGCCCCCCGTGACCCGATACAGGCGTTCCGCGATGTTCACCCGCGTCACCTGGATCGTCGCGGTATCACCTTCGTCCGCGAGCAGATTGGCGCTGGTGGCAGCATAGCCGTGTCCGATGACGTCGAAGTGCACCGTCGTGCCCATCAGGCCCGCCTCGTAGTAGGCGACGTTCCCGGCGCTGTCGGTGACGAAGGTACGGCTCGGCGAGCGCACCTCGATGATGGGCACGCCGCGCCCGGTCGCCGCATCGACGACGCGGATCGCGAAGTGCTCGCCCGGTAGTGGCACCGGGTTGGCCGCGTTCGCGCCGACGACGACGTCGGATACACACTGGCCGGGACCCGGCGCATTCGGGCACACCGGTGACGTTCCACCCGGACAGAGCCGCAGCTGCACCGTCCCCCGCTCATAGGGCCGCAGTTGCGCCGCCCGGAAACAGCTACCGAAAAAGGGCAATCCGACCGCTTCGCGACCCTCGGTACAATCGAGATCCGTCGTACAACTGGCGGTGTGATCGAGCTCGCACCACTTCGTGGCCGGGTTTCCGTCGGGCTCGTCGACGCAGGCATCGAACGAGAAATAGACCGTCGTGCCCATGATGCCGGGCTCGTAGAAGTCGATCCGGCCGTTGGCGTCGCTCGTGTAGACGATGGCGTTCGTGGTCGAGAGCCGGACGTCCGGAATCGGCGCGCCGGTCGTCTTGTCGACGATCGTCATGGTGAAGTGGTCGTGCGCGTGCGTCAGCTGCTCGAAGGCGGCGATGGCCCGCTTCTCCTGGCCGCAGTTGTTCATGTGCTTGCTGTCGGTGTAATCGACCGAGCCCCAGGTGCTTCCCGGCACCAAGCCGCTCGCGAGATCGATGAGGTCGTCGG
The DNA here is from genome assembly GCA_964631985.1 of uncultured Polyangiaceae bacterium. Taxonomy (GTDB): domain Bacteria; phylum Desulfobacterota; class Binatia; order UTPRO1; family UTPRO1; genus UTPRO1. Next base: position 3,381 of record CAZWAX010000111.1, read on the forward strand.
CACCGGTGAAGCGCGCCCGCAGCTCGCTGTTCAACTGCTCGATGAGTGCGTTGCTGGAGGTGCCGTTCGTCAGGTTGGCGGTCGCTTGCGGAGGCGTGAGCGCGATCATCGCCCTTCTGCCGCCCGCTTCTATGGTCTGCTTCATCGCCGCATAGGCGGCGACGATGCTCGAAATCGGCTGTGCGAGGTCGTTGGTCCCGAAGGCCAGGATGACGACGTCCGGTGTCGGCGACACCGCGAGCGCCGCGGTCAACTGCTGGCTCGCCGTGCTGGTGAAGCCCGGGGCGAGCGGGTTGGGGCTGAGCACGGTCGCGCCGAAGACCGCGTGATTGCGCACCGTCCACCCGAGCGGCTGCACCATCGTCGCGAGCCGCGTGCACCACATGGTCGTCTGCGTATCCGGGCTTCCGCAGGCGTGAAAATTTCCCGGGTCCCATTCCTGGGTGTTCGAGTCGCCGAGGCAGGCGACGACGACCCCGCCGCCGGACACGAGGTCGGCGACGTGATGGGCCAGGGCAGGAGGGCTGAACAGCAGGAGCGTGGCGGCTGCGAGCAGGACTGATCGTCGACGCATTGGGGGGTCCCTCCAGTTCGTTGGGGGCTGCGCGAGATACCCGTGTTCACCTTCGCATGACGGCGGATAGTGGGATCGCAGGCGCGCGGTCAAGGGGCAACGCGGTATGCGGCGGCAGGGGTGGCGTCCCGATCGAGGCGCGCCGCGTTGACGATCGGTCGGCGCATCGTCCACACTCCGACCCCGAGGCGCATGGACCCGTTCTTCGAGCAGCTCGGCCGCACGGTACTGGAGCGATGGGAACGCGCGAGCTTCTCGGTGGCGAGCTTTCCGGCGCTCGCGCGGGCCGTACTCACGGAGCGGCCGCCGGTCGATGCGGTCGACGTCGGAGCGCTCGTGCGGGAATTCCTGCTGAACGACGCGCAGGCGCCCCAGACCCAGTCGGGCTTCGGCCAGCCGGAGCTCGTCGTCTACGAGCACCCGCGGTTCTACATCCAGCTCTTGTTCTGGCTGGACGGGACGACGGACATCCATCAACACGGATTCTCGGGCGCCTTCCACGTGCTGGCAGGCTCGAGCATCCATGCACAATTCGCATTCACCAACGCCCGCGCGCTCTCGCCGCACTTCCTCCTGGGCGACGTGCACATGCGGAGGATCGAGCTGCTCGACACCGGGCGGACGGTCGCGATCGAGTCCGGCCGGGGCTTCATCCACTCGCTCTTCCATCTGGAGACGCCGTCGGTCACCGTGGTCGTGCGCACGCATCACGATCCCGGAACGGATCCGCAGCTCAACTACCTGCCGCCGCACGTCGCCCACGACCCGAGGCACCACGATGCCCTCCTGACCCGCCGCCTGCAGCTCCTCGACGTGCTCGAGCAGATCGCGGATCCCGCCTACCCCGAGCTGGTGCTCGCGATGCTGGCCGAGCGCGACCTCGAGCAGGGGTTCGCCGTCCTCCAACACGCCATGAGCCATCTGCGCAGCGTCGACGCGTGGGACCTCGTGCTCGCGGCATTCCGGGATCGGCACGGCCCGCCGGCGGCCGGGGTGGCCGCGACGCTCGACACCATCATGCGGCGCGACGTCGTCGTCGGGCTCCGCAGCATGGTCGACATGCCGGAACACCGCTTCTTCCTGGCGCTCCTCATGAACGTGCCGACCCCGACCGAGCTGCTCGCGCTGGTAGCGGAACGCTTCCCGCGCAACCCGGCGCGGGACACCGTCGCGGGGTGGATGGCCGAGCTCGTCGACGTCCTGGGCGACGAGGAGATCACGCCGCTGCGGGCGGCCTTCGCCCAATCGAGCCTCGCCCCGCTCCTGACCTGACGGGGCAGTAACCACCCTGACACCCGTTGGTTCGGTCCGGGCGCTCCGTTACGATCGGCGGCCATGTCGGACGTCAGGGTGCCCAAACAGGAGCAAGAGGACGCGAGCCCGGAGGTGCTCGAAGTGGCCCCGGGCGTGCTGCGCATGCAGCTCCCGATCCAGATGCCCGGGCTCGGACACGTGAACATGTACTGCCTGCTCGACGAGCGGGGTGCCGCCGTGGTCGACCCCGGTCTCCCGGGCGACGAGAGCTGGGCGGCGATCGAGCAGCGGCTGGCGCGTGCCGACCTGCGCGTCCGCGACGTGCACACCGTGATCGTGACGCATTCGCACCCCGATCACTTCGGCGGTGCCGGGCGCTTCTTCGCGGAGACCGGCTGCAAGGTGATCGCGCATCGCGCCTTCGAGACCTTCGGGCGGACGCTCTCGCTGTGCGAGCCGGAGCCGACCGTGGCGGACCTCGATGCGCAGCTCGCGGCCCGCGACCGCTCGCCCGTCGATGATGACCGGCAGGCGCCGCGTCGTCCGCGACCGGTCGTGCAGCCCGAGGAGAACGTGCTCTGGCCCGACAGCTTCCCCGAGCGGCCCCCCGCGCCGTGGGGCGGACGGCAGCCGGGACCGCCGCCGGAGGCGCTGAAGCGCTGGCAACAGATGCGGACGTCGGGGCGCGCGTTCTTGCCGCGCATCACCCACGCCGTGGATCACGGGAGTCTGATCCGGCTCGCGCGCCGCGAGTGGTCCGTGTGGTTCACGCCCGGGCACACCGGCGACCACATCTGCCTGCACGACGCCGAGCACGGCGTCTTCGTGGCGGGCGATCACGTGCTGCCGTCGATCACGCCGCACATCTCGGGCCTGTCGGATTCCGCCGACCCGCTCCAGTGCTTCTACGATTCCCTCGCCGAGGTCGCCGCGATCTCCGGCGTGCAGCAGTGCCTGCCCGCGCACGGCCACCCGTTCACCGACCTGCAGGGCCGCGCGCAGGCGATCCGCCGGCACCACGACGAGCGGCTCGCGCGCATCCAAGCGATCAGCGCCCGGCTCGGACCCGCCAGCGTGGAAGCGATCAGCCGCGAGCTCTTCCAGGAGCGCAACTGGGGTCCGATGGCGGAGAGCGAAACCTTCGCCCACCTCGAGCATCTCCGCCTCCGCGCCAAGGCCGAGCACCACCGTGACGACGCGGGCCTGCTGATCTACGCGGCGTGAGCTACCCTCCACGCATGATGGACCCGGTTGAATTCTCGAGGTCGGTTCCGGTGATGACGCCTGGGCCGTTGAAGAAGGTGGTTCCTGATGCTGCACGCCTTCGGGGAGCGCGTTGTCGAGCTGCCAGAGTTGCCAGCGCGAGCTCAGGTAGAGCCGAGCCGGCCCCGAGCCTCGCGGGCTGTGAGTGGTGGAACAAGGTCCGCGACTGCCGTTGATGGGGCGTTCGTGGCGCCGGTGAAGCCGTCGGCCGAGCGCGGCTCGTCGCACTGAGCGGCTTCCTCCCCGTGGGCGAGCGTAACCGGCCCACAGTGTCCCCAATCCGTACCGATTCCAGAAACCATTCCGTATCTCGGACACCGGGTCTCCCGCCGTCGACTAGCCGTTGGTCCATGCCCCCGGAAGCTCGACCTTCAGGACAAACGTCGCATGCGGCACACATCATGCTCTCGCAGACAATCTCTACGTGAATTCCAAACCTCGACAGGAGGATGCATGAAGCGACGAACTTCCGAGATCATGCTTGCGATGTTGGCGCTGCTGACCAGCCCAGACCGGCTGTTGGCCGACGCCAATCTTGCGGCAGGCGTGCTGACGATCACCCACTTGTGGCAGATCGAGGAGTATCAACTTCAGGTCGGCCCGGTTCCCGGTCGAGTGGTGGTGCTGAAATCTCCCGGAGTCGTCGACGGCACTATCTTCGATGGCGTCCGCTCCGTCTCGATCGTCAGCGGCAACGGAACCGACAAGGTCGAAGTCAAGGCGGAGCTCGGAAGCGACCTCGATATCGCCGTCGAGGCGGGCCAAGGTGGCGACGAAATCAAGGTGGACATGAAAGCGTTGCCCGGTTCCGCCGTGCACGCGGGGTTCGAGTTGATCGGCACGACGGGAGAAAACAAGCTGGAGTGGACGGTCGACTCGGAGGCAAGGGAGTTGGCGCTGGACCTGGTGTCCGAGTCTTTCACGGGCGTCGATACGCTGGTTCTCAAGGTCGAGTCTGATACGCCAAGTGACCGGCTCGCGGTCAGTGTCGCGGCGTCTACCGGCACCAGCGACGACAAGATCGAAGCGACAATCAAGTCGGCGGCCTCCATTGTCGACCTCGCCCTGGTGGCTGACACGTCGGTCGGCAGCGACGCGGTCAAGCTCGAGCTCGACCAGCTCACACCAGGAAACGTCACGGCGGATTTCGACATCGATCTTTCCAGCAGCAGTGACAGCGGCGAGATCATCTTGAAGGGAAGCTCTTCGAGCTTCGTCGTCAATGGCTCGATGAGGGGCGGCGACATCTTCAATGACTCACTGAAGCTGCTGGTGGACGGCCCTGCCAATGGCACGCCCGTTCTCGATGGAGGCACCGGTCAGGATTCCTGTAGCGCGTCGCTCGGCACGTTGATCGACTGTGAATAGGCACGGCCGGCCGCGGGCTTTCGCATATGGTGCGTCGACGCGCCCGATCGAACACACACGCATGAATCGCATCCGCTGCCGCAGGTCGGCATGGCTACACGTATCCAGTGATCGGCTCGTGGCTCGCCTGCCCTGACGAGGCCGCCCCCTCGCAACTTTTCGCTTGGCGAAGCTCGCCGTCCGCGGTACCGAATAACGATGCGCCACCCTCTTCTTACACTCCTCTTCGCCGCCGGAATCCTCGTCGGAGTGTCCGCCACCACGCACGCGATCGACCTGATCACGAGTTGCGGACAGTTCGTGCGCGGCTCCGGCATCCTCTCCGGCGACCTCGACTGTTCGGCGACGGCCGACGATGCGGTGAAGCTCCAGGGTCGTCTGCACCTCGCGGGCTTCACCATCACCGCGTCCCCCGGGCACGACGGGGTGCGCTGCCTCAAGGGGGCGTGTCGCATCGAGGGCCCGGGGACAGTCACCGGCGGCGCCAGCGGCGTTCACAGCGATAAGGTCACGCGGTTGATCGGCGTCACGATCCGCAACAACGTCGGCATCGGCGTACGCGCCCTGAAAACGGCACGAATCGACAGCTCCTCGATCGTGAACAACGGGGGCGATGGGATCGACGCCGACAAGATCAACGCACACGGGTCGGAGTTCTCCGACAACGGCGGCGACGGAGCGCATGCCGTGCGCAAAGCCTCCCTCTTCGGCTGCAGCGTCACGGGAAACGCCGGTGACGGGGTCAGCAGCGACCGCCTCGCCAAGGTGAGTCATATTACGATCGTGAGCAGCAACGGCCTCGACGGCATCGATGCCGGACGCATCATGCTCAAGCGGGGCGCCGCGTCGACGTTGAACGGCACGTCGGCCGCGTGCGGTGTCACCGAGGAATGCGACGACATCGCGACCGACCGCCGCCCGATCGTCAGCTTCGACGCGCTCTGTGGCACCAGCCGCGACACCGCGAGCGGCGACAGCTGGGGCGTATGCCTGAACGACTGACGCGCTAGCGCTGTGAATTCAGCCCAGGTCAGGTAACCGAGTAGCCGCCGTCGGCGGCGATGGTCGCGCCGGTGAGGATGCTCGAGGCCGGCGAGGCGAGAAAGACGGCAAGGCCGGCCAGCTCGTCCGGCGTGTTCCATCGCCCAGAGGGCAGGCGCTCGAGAATCCGCCGATTCATGTCGGGCATCTGCTCCTGGATCGGCTTTGTGAGGGGCGTGTCGAACCAACCTGGCGCGATCGCGTTCACGCGGATGCCATCACTGGCGAATTCGACTGCGAGGGTGCGGGTCAAGGACAGGATGCCGGTTTTAGCGGCGCCGTAAGCCGGGGCAAGGGGCGACGCGAAATAGGAGGTCATCGAGGCGATGTGGATGATGCAGCCGCGGCTGGCCTTGAGATGCGGACGGAACGCGTTGGCGAGGCGAAGCGCGCCGGTGAGGTGCAGATTGACGATCTCATTGAAGACGATCGGCGAATACTCCTCGCCGATCGCAGCGCGACCGGCGCAATGGATGACGACGTCCATGCGCTCCGTGCGGGCAGCGAGCGCCGCGACCGCTGCGTCGTCGCCCATGTCGACCTGCTCGTACTCGAGACCCGAGCTCTGGTCGGCACGCGGCGGCGCGATGTCGACGATCGTGACCACCGCCCCCGCCTGCAAGAACGCCGCGGCAAAGGCGGCACCGATCCCGCCGGTGCCGCCGGTGATCAGCACATGCTTTCCCTTGACGCTGAAATCGATGCTCATGAATTTTCCCTCGGCTCCGTCAGGGGAGGAGGCTCACGTCCTCCACCTCGTCCGCGAAGTAGGAGGGCAGCGTGTCCCATGGGTTCGGGGTGAACAGGTCGTCGGTGACGTACACCATGCCGACCTTGCGGGTGCGCGCGACGTCGAGGTTGATGAACGGGTCCCCAGCCGCTTCGTGGATCAGGTGCGCGAAGTGCGACGCGGGAAGCGCGTTCGCCCACGCGGGGGGCGTGTACGTCAACTCGTAGTCGCTGGACGTGCCTTCGAAGGTCACGAGCACGTCGGCCGCGGTGGCGTAGTCCATCACGGTGAACCCCGAGCTGCCGCCGCTCGTGTCCTGGGTTCCCGGCTGACCCGGATTCGCGATCACGCGCGCGTTCGCGTCCTTCGCCTTCACGTAGTCGCGGAGCTCCTGGTAGTAGCCGACGTCCGGCAGGTCGCTCGACATCTCGTCGAAGAAGATGCCGTCCACCTGAACGCCTGCCCCGCGCCAGTATGCGGGCGTGTAGTAGAGATCGATGTCGGCCTTCGCGTCGCCGATCGGCCGGGTCGCGAAGCTCGTGCTCACATAGCCATGGATGACGGCGCCCGCCGCCCGCACGTCGAGGAGCGGCCCGACGGGGCCGACGTCCACGTAGTTGGGGTCGATCTCGGGCCCGGTGCCGGGGCCGCTCGCCGGGTTGAGGATCACGTTCACATTGGTCGTGCCGGCCGCCGCGGCGGTCTCGAGGCCCGCCCACATCGCGGGACCGTCGTCGCAGCACGGGTTGGCGTAGGCGGGGACCAACAGCTCGAGCGGTGCGCAGCTACCGTTGGCGAGCCCGTCGTCGGCGGCGTCGCAATCGATGCTCAGGCGATCCATTCCGCTGACGCCCTTGCAGACCGCGCAGCGCGCTGGCCCGTCGAGACAGGCATGCACGCCGTCGACGTCGCTCGCGCTGCACTGCGGGAAGGCAACCGCCATATCGACGCCCTTGTCGACGCACTTCTTGCCGATCTCGGCGCGGATCTTGTCCTCGGTTCCGTCGCAAGCCTTCGCGACCGTGCCCTTGGGATCGACGCCGTAGCAGGTCGCGAGCTCGCCGGGCGTCTCCGCGCCGTCGGCGAGCGCGTTCTTCTTGCACGCGTTGAACGACTTCCGGCGCACGTCGGCGCATTTCAGCACCGTCTTCGCGACGGCCGCCTGACACGCCGCCGCCGGCTTGTTCTCGAGATCGTCGGTCGCCGCGGCCTCGATGTCGACACCGTAGAGCGCGCCGAGCATGCGGAGAGCTTCGACCGGCGTCGCGAACAGGAAGTCTTCGCCGCTCGAAAAAACGTCCGGCTCCTTCGGCTGACCGTCGCCATCGAGGCCGAAGCACTTCTTCTCGTACGCATCCACCGCTTTGAGGAAGGCCTTGTCGATCTTGTCTCCGCCGACGTCGGGTAGGCAGGACACGATGCCGACCTGGTCTTTGTTGTGGATCCCAATGCAGGTGCTCGTGAGCTTCCCGAACGTCGCGGTGATCTTCTGCCAGCTTTGGTTTTGGGTATTCACGCATTGCTGCTGCGCTTTGGTGAGGGCCGCCACGACGGGGGACGCCACGACGAGGGACAGGACGAGGGCAGCGGCGCGGATGCGGCGAGGGGTCGTCATGGGCGAGGGTTTTGCCTGAGCGCCCCCCACCCTGGCAACCGAGCGACGGCAATGATCGATTCACCTCTCATGCTCGACCTCCCCAATCCGGTCGGCTCCGGCCGCACACGCGTGCGCCTGCTCGAACCGTTGGATGCGGATCGGAACGTGCTCGCGGCGCGCCTCCTGAACGGCACCTACAACAAGCCGTTCATCACCGAGGACGGCACGACGCGGGAGCTCCGCTTCTGCTGGACGTACACGCAGAGCCGCATGCGCATCGACGAGCCCATCGCTCTGCAGATGTTCTACACCCGGGCGATGATGAGCTTCTTGCTGTTCCACACCCATCCGCGCTCGCTGCTGCTGCTCGGGCTCGGCGGAGGCTCGTTGGCGAAGTATTGCCATCTGCACTTGCCGGAGGCGCGCATCGTGGCGGTCGAGAGCAATGCCGACGTGTTGGCCTTGCGAAGCGAGTTTGCGGTGCCTTCGGACGACGATCGGTTTCACGTCGTCGAGGCCGACGCGGGGGCGTTCGTCGCCGCGTGTCGCGATCGATTCGACGTCGTCCTGATGGATGCGTTCGACCGTCGCGGGCTCGCGTCCGGGCTCGGCACGCGTGAGTTCTACGAGGAGCTGCGAGCGCGCCTCCGTCCGGATGGCATCCTCGTCGCCAACGTCGCCGGGATGCAGGCCGAGCGCTGCGATCACATCGAGAGCCTGAATCGCGTGTGGGGTGACAACATGCTCGTCCTGCCGGCCGAGGAAGACCACAACGATGTCGTGTTCGCCTTTCACGACCCGACGTTCGAGCCGCGATGGGGCTGGATCCAAAGCCAAGCGGAATCCTTGCGGCGTCGCTACGGCATCGAGCTTCCGGCGTTCGCACGGCAATTGAAACGGAGCCGGTGGCAGCGGATCGCGCAGCTTCAGCTCCGCGTCGCACGTCCGTCGACATAGGGCCCTGACCCTAGCGTAGCGCGTTCCTCCGATAAGTCGGTCCACTTCGATACAGGCTTTCTTCTCCGCGCGTGCTCATCCGCGTGGAATCCGCTCGCGTCGCGATCGCCGGCACTCCTAGGGTTTCCGATGAAGCATTCGCTTCGTGAAGTACCGGCAACCAAAGGAGGTCGCGATGAGGTCTCGCATTGGCGTTGGTGTCCTGATTGTCGCTGCAGCCGTCACCGTCTCGCCGTCGTCACGAGCCGGGGCGGACCTCGTGCCCCTCGTGGGCGACGCGTACTCGGGGGGCGCGAGTACCGGCAGCAAGAAGACGTTGGTCGTCAAGGGATCGGGGAGCGTCACGACGTTCCTGCAGTTCGATCTCTCGACGGCGCCCGGCGGTCCGCTACCGGCAGGCACGAGCGGCAGCCACGTGACGAAGGCCACGCTGATCCTCGGCGTCAACAAGGTGAGCGTTCCCGGCTCGTTCAACGTCGTCCGGGTCGTGGCGCCGTGGACCGAGGCCACGGTCGGTGCCGGTCCGGCGCTCGGGGCCGTCGCAGCGAGCGCGGTTCCGCTCGCCGCGAGCGACGGCGACACGTTCAAGGCCGTCGACGTGACGCTACTCGTGCGGGATTGGGTGAACGGGACCGCCAACTACGGGCTGGCGGTCGCGCCGAACGACGCGAACGTCGCCGCGACGTTCGACAGCAAGGAGAGCACCAGCACGAGCCATGTCGCGCAGCTGGACATCGTCCTCACCGGCGAGAACGGGGCCAATACGGCGCTCGGAACGAACGCGATGCAGTACGCGGCCGGTAATGCCGGGAACAATACTGCCCTGGGGTACCAGGCGCTCAAGTTCGTGGGCGGCACGAACAACGTGGCGGTCGGGACGCTGGCGTTGGAAGCCAATCCGGTCGGCTATTTCAACACCGCCGTCGGGTCGGGGGCGCTCGGGAACAGTACGGGAAGCTCCAACGTCGCTGTCGGCTACGCCGCCAACGGGGGGTATGCCCCCGGTGACGCCAACACCGCCCTCGGCGGACAGGCGCTCCTTTTCAATAGCGGCAACTTCAACATCGGGCTCGGACACGGCGGGGGCCAGAACCTGACGTTCGGCAGCAACAACATCGCGATCGGCAACCTCGGGGTCGCGGGCGAGTCCGGCACGATCCGCATCGGCAATGTCGCCCACACGGCGACCTACGTCGCTGGCATCTCCGGTGCGGTCAGCGCCGGCGGGGTCGCCGTCTTCGTCGACGCCGCCGGCAAGCTCGGCACGACGGTTTCGTCGGCACGGTTCAAGGACGGCGTCCGCGACATGGGGAGCACGAGCAGCGCGCTCATGCAGCTTCGACCGGTCACGTTTCGGTACAAGCCCGAGGTCGACGCGTCCGGCGGCGCGCAATACGGGCTTGTGGCGGAGGAGGTCGCGAAAGTCGCACCGGACTTGGTCGTCCTCGACGACGACGGACGTCCGCAGGCCGTCCGGTACCACTTCGTCTACGCGATGATGCTGAACGAGATGCAGAAGCAGAGCCGGCAGATCCAGGATCTCACCGCGCGGCTCGAGATGCTGAGCGCGCGGCTCATGGAGGTCGAGAGCGTCGTCGTGGCGCCGTCACACGGGCAGGCGTCGCACGCGGGGTACTCGCCGGCGCGATGACGGGAGAAGGCGCGCCGGCATCGTCGCCGGCGCGCCTGATTCATGGCTCGAACGCTACATGCGTCGCCTTCGTCACGCGTCCGATCGCAGCCAGTGCATGACGTTCGCGGCGTCGAGCTTGAAGCTCGTGCTCACGCGTCCGCTGCGGATCGGCTCGTTGGTCGCGTCTTCGAAGAGCGCCAGAATCGCGTGGGGATCGTCGTCGTCCGGCACGAGGTCGAGATCGGCGCGAATGCGCAGGGCCGCGCCGTCCGGCGATGCGGCATCGGCGACGAACGCGATCGAGCGATGCAGCCGCGCGCGGGCCGACTGCTCGTGGCGGCGTAGCACCTCGGTCGCGGTCTTCACGAGCGTGAGGAACGCGGGCTGATCGAGCGGCTTCGGATTCTTCTTGTCGCGCCCCATCGTCCACGGACCCACGAGCGCCGGCTCGTCGTCGCCGATGCGCGTCATCTCGACGGCCCAGCCGTCGTCGTCGGGATTTTTGATGACCTTGGCGATCCAGCCGTTCTTCTTCCACAGCTCGGCTTCCATCACGTCGTCGTCGGCCACGGCGTTCCTCCCGGGTGCTGCATATCAATCCACGGCTCGGGGGGCGATTGCCTTGAAGACGCGACGCGGGCGCGCTACGTGCGCGTCGCGACCCACGGCCGAATTCAGCAGAGGAGAACCCCACCATGCCGACGCAACTCGATCAGTTGAGCGCGATGACGGTCGTCGTCTGCGACACCGGCGACTTGAACTCGATCAAGAAGTTCAAGCCGCGTGACGCGACGACCAACCCCTCGCTCATCACCGCGGCGGCGCAGATGCCGGAGTATGCCGACGTCGTCGAAGGAGCACTGCGCTGGGCGGAAAAGCAGGCGCCTGATGGTGCCACGCCGAAGAAGATCGTCGCGCTCGCGCTCGATCGGCTCGCGGTCGAGTTCGGCCTCCGCATCCTCGAGATCGTCAAGGGCCGGGTCTCGACCGAGGTCGACGCTCGGCTCTCCTACGACACCAAGGCGACCATCGAGAAGGGCCGCTACCTGATCCGTCAGTACGAAGCCGCCGGCGCCGATCGGAAGCGC
>CAZWAX010000112.1:0-14884 GCA_964631985.1 uncultured Polyangiaceae bacterium
TCACGCAGCCGCCTGCCCCGAGGTGGGCCAAGTAAAGTACGCAAAATAGGCGGCGGCGAACGGCGACATTTGAAAGGCTCCTACACCACCGGACGGGGCCACGTCAAAACGGGCTCGGCGCGCGACAAATCGGGATTCCGGCGCATCGGCGAACTGAAGACACGACCCCTCGGCGTCGCGCAGTGCTGTCGGGCGGAGCGGGATTGCCGTAAGACGGCTCGTCATGGCGCGGGAGGTGGTGGGGGATGCGTGAGGCGGCCAGGAGGCGCGACCGTGCGGAGGTCGCGGGCCTCGTATTCGCCGGGCTCTGCGCGCTGAACGGCGCTTTCGTGCCGGCCGTCGCCCGGCTCACGACCGTGCAGGCCGACCCGCTGCTGGTCGCAACCGTCACGAGCCTCTTCGCGGCCGTCTGCGCGGTGGTGGTGCTCGGGGCGCGCGGCGAGCTCCGCGTGTTGGTCGCGCCCGACACCGCGCCGCGGCTGGCGCTCGTCGGCGCGCTCGGGACGGCGGCGGCGTTCTTCCTCTTCTATGCGGGGACGAGCCGGACGAGCGCGATCGAGGCGGCGCTCTGCTTACAGGTCGAGCCGGCGTACTCGCTCGTCGCGGCGTGGGTGGGGCTCGGCCACCGGCCGACACTCCGGCGCGTGGTCTCGGTCGGGGCGCTGCTCGCCGGGCTCGGTCTCGCGCTCGGGGCCCACCAATTGTCGTCGGCGACGGGTGTGTGGCTGATCCTCGCGACGCCGCTGTGCTGGCAGCTCTCGCATCTGGTCGTGCTGCGCGGCCTGCCCGGGGTGACCCCGCCGGTGTTGACCGGGGCGCGCTACGTCTACGGCGGGCTCATCCTCGCGGCGGCCTGGCTCGTGAGCGGCGGCCGCGCGGCGGAGCTCATCGCCCTCGGTCCTGGGCTGCCGCTGCTCGCGGTGCAGGGCACCGTCCTCTCCTATCTCGGCACCATCGTCTGGTACGGGGCGATCGCGCGCCTCGACCTCGCCCGCACGACCGCGATCGTCGTGCCGTCGATCCCGGTACTGTCGCTCGGGGCCACCTTCCTGCTGGTCGGGGAGGTGCCGACCCTGCGGCAAGCGCTCGGCATGCTGCTCACCGCCGCCGGCGTCCTGGCGTTCGTGACGGCGCCGCATGCCGAGGCCTGGCGCGAGCGCATCCCGAGCCCGACGGCGCCGATCCCGACCATGCCCGACTGAGTCCGGCGCTCGCCTACTGCACGCGCTCGAGCGGCAGCACCAACCGGGTCGGGCCGGGGAGACCTGACGCCGAGTTGATCGCCGTGGCGCGCGACTGCGGCGTGCAGAAGATCGCGACGTAGGTCGGGGTCTTCGGGTCGCAGCGGCCCGTGGCCGTGATCGTCTCGCCGAAGCAGGGACGCACGACGGCTTCGCACTGGCCGCTCCCGGGATGGATCGCGGCGCAGTCCTCCGCGCCACTGCCGGGACGACAGCCGCGATAGCGCGCTTTGCTGCAGACCCCGTCGAGCGGTCCGTCGGGGCAGCGGCCACTGCCGTCGCAGCGTCCGCCGAGGCAGCCATTCGACTCCACCTGCGCGGGACAGAAGCAGCGCGGGGCGTCCTTGCCGCGCCCGGCCTTGCAGGTGAGCGTCGCCGCGAGCGCGGCCTCGCCGGTCGTGAGCGGGGCCAGGTCGATGGTGAGCTCGCCGGCGCTCTTGCCGGCGCCCGGCAGGCAGTCGTTCGAGGTCGTCCCGAGCGCGCTCATGCCCTGCGCGTCGCACGGCGTCCCGTCGGTGCCGCCGCCCTCGCAGCGTCCGCCGCGTTGGCCGTCGTTGGGCTCGAAGTCGGCGCGGCAGATCGGGCAGGGACGGTCGAGCCCCTCGCCCATGAAGATGGCCGAGCTCAGGTGGATCTGGAGCTCGCCGCACCCGTTCTTCGGATCGACGCTCCCGCCGACGCCGGTGCGCAGTCGATTCACGATGCAGGCCGGAATGCCGCCCGCCGAGAGCGGGACGGGCGCGCCGAAGAAGTCGCCGCGCGTTCCGCCGACGGCGGAGCACCGCGCGTCGCCGCCCTTGCAGTCGAGCGCGAACGCGAGCCGTTGCTCGGCGGGCCATGCCTGATCGTGCGAGATGCCGGTCCACCCGAGATCGGCCTCGGCCTCGGGGCGGATGCGATAGACGACGGGCACCGGCGCGCTCTTCGCCGCGGCGCTCGTCGCGGCGGCCCCCGTCGGCGTCGGATGGGGGCCCGTGTCGTGGCCTTCGTGGGCGGACGCGATGCCCATCGCCGTCAGGGCCGCCACCAGCACGATCGTCGCGAGCCTCACGCGGCGCGCCCTCATCGGATCATATGAATTTGAAGCCGCCGTTGGCGACCAGGCGCTTCGCGAGGTGGGTCTTGGTGTCGATCGTGCGGATCGGGATGAACGGCGTGAACGCGCGCACGGTCTCGAGATGGCGCTCGAGCTCCTCGCCCTCGAGCTCGTTGCAGAGAAGGTGCGCCGCGTACGACGCGACCCGCTGGTTCGCCGCAGCGACGAAGACGTAGGTCATGTCGAGCTCGGCACTGACGTCGGCGAGCGGGCGCAGGCGCATCTGCTCCAACACCCGCGCCGTCACGCTTTCGATCGCGTACACTTCGATGATCATGTCGGCGAGGATCATCAAGTGCTGCTGCTTCTCCGTCAGATCGGCGAGGCCGCGCTGCATCATCACCTGCACGGTGTAGGCGACGACCCGCTTCGCCATCTCGGCGGCCTGCACCTCTTGGCCGAGCGGGCCGAGCGTGCAGAGCGGGCGGCGCCCGACGTCGCTGATCTCCTCCTGCACCTTCTGTAGGAACTGGAGATAGGGGATCCCGCCCTTTGCGACCCGCTTCATCAGCGTCGCCGGGATGATCAGGCGGTTGATCTCGTTGGTGCCCTCGAAGATGCGGTTGATGCGGGCGTCGCGGTAGTGGCGCTCGATCGGGTACTCGTTGATGAAGCCGTAGCCGCCGAGCGTCTGCAGCGCCTCGTCGGCGACGAAGTCGAGGCACTCGGTGCCGAAGACTTTGATGATCGAACACTCGATCGTGTACTCGTCGAGCACGTCGATGACCTGCTGCTGGTAGTCGGGTGCGTTCTTGTCGAGACGCCGGGTCGCGTCGTCCATGAGGCCGGCGGTGCGATACGACATCGCGTCGGCGACGAAGATGCGCGTCGCCATGTCGGCGATCTTCTGCTGGATGGCGCCGAACGACGAGATCGGCTTGCCGAACTGCTTCCGCTCCGAGGCGTAGCGGATCGCGCCGTCGAGACACTCGCGCGCCGCCCCGGCGGCGCCGCAGCCGAGCTTGAAGCGTCCGACGTTCAGGATGTTGAACGCGATCTTGTGGCCGCGGCCGATCTCGCCGAGGAGATGGGTCGCCGGGACCTTGGCATCCTCGAGGATGAGCTGCCGCGTCGACGAGCCCTTGATGCCGAGCTTCTGCTCCTCCGGTCCGGTCGAGACGCCGGGAAACGCGCGCTCGACCAGGAACGCGGTGAACTTCTCGCCGTCGATCTTGGCGAAGACCGTGAAGAGGTCGGCGAAGCCGGCGTTGGTGATGAACTGCTTCACGCCGTTCAGCACGTAGTGCGCACCGTCGGCCGAGAGCACGGCGGTCGTGCGTGCCGCGGTCGCGTCGCTGCCGGAACCGGGCTCGGTGAGCGCGTAGGCGGCGAGCATCTCGCCGCTCGCGAGCTTCGGGAGATACTGCGCCTTCTGGGCGGCCGTCCCGTAGTAGACGAGCGGCAGCGTGCCGATGCCGGTGTGGGCGCCCCACGACACGCTGAAGGAGGCGCACTTCGCGGCGCGCTCCGAGACCAGCATCGACGTGGCCTTGTCGAGCCCGAGCCCGCCGTCCTGCTCGGGAATGTCGATCATCAAGAGGCCGAGCTCGCCGGCCCGCTTGAGGAGCTTCGGCATCAGGCCTTCTTCCTTGTGCTCGATCGCGTCCAGGCGCGGCAGGATCTCCTTGGTGACGAAGTCCTCGGCGGTCTCCGCGTAGGCGAGCTGCTCGGCCGTGAACTCGCCGGTGATGAAGATGTCCCGGCTGCCGATCGGCTCGATCAGGAACGCGCCGCCGCGCGCGATCCCAGGGAGGCGCTCGACCTCCAGTGGTTTGGTCTCGCTCGTGGTTCCCATCGCGCGCACCCCCCTGGCCTCTGGCTAAACACGGATGGTCGCAATGCGTCAAATTGGCCGTCCGCGAAGAATGGGCTTGCAGTAGAGACGGCAAATGCATTACGAGACTAGTGTCTCATTACGAGTATACTGTCGAGCCAATGGAGGCCCCCATGCACATGAGCCGCGAACAGATGGACGCCGCCGTCGACGAGCACTTCGGCTTCGAAGCCGCCGACGACCTCGACGGGGTGATGGCGAGCCTCGCCGCCGAGGTCGAGCACGAGATCGTGCCCTCGCCGGTGGGCGTGCAGCACGACAAGGCGAAGGTCCGGGCCTACTACGCGATGCTGTTCGAATCGGTGAAAGGCGAAAGCGTGACCCCGCTCAAGCGCTACTACGGCGACGACTTCATCGTCGACGAGACGCTCTGGAACGGCGCGATCGCCGACGGGCGCCCGTTCCTCTGCGACGGCAAGCACGGCAAGGTGAGCTTCCGCCTCCTGCACATCTTCGAGTTCAAGGACGGCAAGATCGCGCGCGAGCAGGCGTGGTGCGATCTCGCAGCCATTCAACGGCAGCTCGGCATGACGCTGCGCTGACCCGATGGCCCCTCCCCACGACCTGCGCGCCAACCAGAAGGAACGGACGCGCGCCGCCATCGTCGAGGCGGCCGCGCACCTCTTGCGGAGCGGTGTCGAGCCGACGGTCGCCACGGCGGCGGAGGCCGCCAAGGTGTCGCGCGCGACGGCCTATCGCTACTTCCCGACGCCCGAGTCGCTGCAGCTGGAGGTGGCCGGCGTCACGCCGGCCTATGCGGGGGTCGAAGCGCTGGTGCAGGAGCTCGAGGGCGACGACGTCGAAGCACGCTTGCTGCGGTTTGTGGCGCGGTTCAACGCCACGACCTTCGGCGAAGAAGCCCGGATGCGGATGGCGCTCAAGGTCTATCTCGACACCTGGTTCGCCGGCCGCGCCGACGGCGACCACGCGCCGCCGGTGCGCGAAGGCCGGCGCATGCGGTGGCTCGAACGCGTGCTCGAGCCGGCGCGCCGGGGCAGGACGAAGCCGCAGTGGCGTCGCCTGCAGGCCGCGCTCGCCCTCACCGGCGGCACCGACGCCATGGTGATCATGAAGGACGTCTGCCGGCTCGACGACCAGGAAGCGCAGGACGTCCTGCTCTGGGCCGCGCGCGCGCTCTTGCGCGCCGGACTCGAGGAGCCCCGGTCGGCGAGGCCGCGCCGTTCGCGTTGATCGCCGCTCCGTCGAGATTCAGGCGCGGCTCAGACGCTCGATCTCTTTCCACTCCGCGGCGCTGACCGGCATCGCCGAGAGCCGGGGCAGTCGCACCAAGGGAAAGTCCCGCAAGGAGGGGCGCGCCTTCAGCTCGGCGAGCGTGACCGGTCGCGGGAGGCGCGCCACCGGCGCGAGCTCGACGACCGCCGCCTTCTCGTCTTTCTGTTTCGGGTCCGGATAGCCGTCGGAGAGCGCCTTGGCGATGCCAATGACCGCCTTCTCGTCCCCGGTATGGTAGATCAGCACCAGGTCGCCGCGTTTCACGGCGGCGATGTTCTTCCGGGCGACCGGATTCTTGACGCCGTCCCACACCGTCTTACCGTCGCGCTCGAGCTGGTCGTACGCGTAGCTGCTCGGTTCGGTCTTGAAGAGCCAGATGTTCGCCACGTGCCGTCCCCCGACGTTCCGATAGCCACGGACGTCACGACGCGTCAATCGCCGCGCCGCGAGATTCACCTTGACACTCCGAAGACGACGGCGTTACGGCTCCTCGTAGCGATCGACTCGAGCAATCGCGTGAGGCGTTGCGGGCCGATCGTCGACGAGGGGCGTAATGATGTGCCGTGTCGTTACGCCTGGGGCCCGAACGCTCCGATCATCAGCCCTGAGGGTCGCCAGGCTTCGATCCCGCGCCGTGCTCGAGGAGATCGCGCGGTGATCGACACCATTCTGGTCATCGAGCCGGAGGCCGCGGCGGCCGACCGCATCGAGCACGAGCTCGGTGCCGCGGGATTCGCGGTCCATCGCGCCGTGAGCGGGATCGAGGGGTTGGCGTATCTCCGCACCAGCGACGTGGCGTGCGTCGTCCTGGATCGGGACCAGCCGATGGCGAACGGTCTCGAAACGCTGCGTGACATTCGCCGGCTGCGGATCGCGAGCCCGGTGATCATGACGTCGCGTTCGGGGGCGACGGATCTCGTGGTCGAGGCCATCAAGGCGGACGCCTTCGACTTCGCCGTCAAGTGCGACGACTACACGCCGATCCTGGTGGAGAAGGTGCGGAAGGCGGTGCGCGCGGGCCGCGAGCGCGTGACCGCGCATCGCGTGGTGCGCGCGAGCTTCGTCGGCCGCGAGCCCGAGATCCGCGCGCTCGATCAGGAGCTGGCGCGCGCGATCGCCGGCGAGGGGCGCGTCGTCCTCGTGACGGGCGACGAGGGTATCGGCAAGACCAGCCTCGCCCTCGAGTTCGTGAGCCGGGCCCGGGCCAGCGGTTGCACGACGTTGCGCGGGCATTGTCCCGAGGCGGCCGGGGCCCCGGCCTATTGGCCGTGGATCCAGATCCTCCGCGCCTATGCCAAGAGCAGCGACCCCGAAGTGCTGGCCGCGGACCTCGGCGAGAGCGCGGCTGCGGTGGCGTGGATCGCACCCACGCTGCGGGCGAGCTTTCCGCTCGGCCAGCCCGAGCCCGGAGCACTGACGCGCTTCCAGCTGGCCGACGGCATCGTGCAGTTCCTGCGGCGGGTGGCGGCGCGCCATCCGCTCGTGCTGGTCTTCGACGACCTCCATCGCGCCGACGGGGATGCGGCACATCTCTTCCGATTCTTCGCCGCCGAGTGTGCCGACGTGCCGGTCCTCATGGTGGGAGCGCTGCGCGAGGACGTCCCGACGTCGCCCGTCGTCGAGGAGGTGAGTCGGGTCGCGAATCTACCGGTCGCGACGGTCCTCCGTCTCGGCCGCTTCGACGTGGAGGCGGTGCGCCGCTACGTCGAGGAGTCGACGAGCATCCGGCCGTCGCCCCGCGTCGTCGAGGCCATCTTCGCCAAGACCGAGGGGCACCCCCTGTTCGTCGCGGAGATCACAAGGCTGCTCGCGACCGACGGACGGCTCTCCGAGCCGGGGACGAACGGCGAGCCGCGTTTGGCCATGCCGGCCACGCGTCGCCACGCGATCGCCGCACGCGTGAGCCGACGATCCGCCGGATGTCGCGCGCTGCTCGACGTGGCGGCGGTGATCGGCCACGAGTTCGCGTCGGGGTTGCTCGCCAGTGTGGCGAAGCTCGACGCGTGCGTGGTGTGCGACGGTCTTGCGGAAGCCGTCGACGATCAGCTCGTCGTTTCGAGCGAGGACGAGCCCGGGCTCTACAAGTTCGCGCATGTCCTCGTGCGCGACGTGCTCTATGACGCCCTTCCCGAGGGCGAGCGCCGAACGCTGCATCGTCGGGTCGCGGATGCGCTCGAGCTTCGTGCGGCGGAGAATTGGACGGCCTACCGCGGAGAGCCGCCGCTGGCGGCGATTGCCCATCATTGTCGTGCGGGCGCGAACGATCGCGAGGACCAGCAGCGGGCGCTGCACGCGGTCGTCGCGGCCGGTGATCGTGCCGTCGCCTTCATGGCCTACGACGAGGCGGCGCGGCACTACGAGGCCGCGCTTCGGCTGGCGGAGCAGCATTGCCTCGTCGTGCCGACGGCGCACCAGCTGCTCGTCCGTCTGGCCGACGCGCTCCGCTGCGCCGGGAACGACAAGGCGGCGCGGGCCGCCGGTCGTCGCGCGCTCGCGCTCGCCGACGCGTCGGGAGACGCCGAGCAGATTGCCGCGGCGGCGCTCGCCTTCGCCGGGAGACTTCCTCGCTTCGGCGCCTTGGGCTCGACGCCGCAGGTGGCCGAAGAGCTGACCCGGGCCCTCGGGCTTCTGCCTGCCAGTGCCACGGCGCTCCGTGCCCAGATGATGGCCCGGCTCGCCGAAGAGCTCGCGCACGGCGACGGGCCGAGCGCGCCCGGCCTCGCTCGCCAGGCGATCGAGATGGCGCGCGCGACGGGCGATGCGAGCGTGCTCGCCGCGGTGCTGCGCACCCTGCACTCCGCACTTTGGGCGCCCGACGACATCGAATGGCGTCCGGCGTTGGCCGCCGAGATCGTCGCGCTCGCCGCCGAGACCGGCGATCGCATGCTCGGCATGAACGGGCAGCTCCTGCGGCTCTGGAGCGCGCTCGAGCACGGCAACGTCGACGAGGCGTGGCAACAGCTCGGCGTCTGTCAGCGACTCGCCGGCGAGCTGCGCCTCCCCCACTTCGACTGGGTCACGGCCGCTGCCCACGTGTGCCTCAGCATCACGCGCAGCCGCTTCGACGAAGCGGAGGCGCTCGTCGAGCAGGCGATGGCGGGCGTGGCGCGCCACCAGGCCCCCAGCATCCAGCTGGTGCTGGGAGGACAACGCGAGCACGTGCGATCCCTGCGCGGCAAGACGGGGGACCTCGCCGAGTGGCTCCACGTCGTGCAGACCAAGTTCCCGACCCTCACCGCCCACGTCGAATGCGCGATGATCTGCCACGATGCCTGGCTCGGCCATCACGAGCGGGCGCGTGCCCGGCTCGCCGCCCTGGTGGCCGACGACCTCGCGCGGGTGCGGCGCAACGCGACGTGGTCGATGAACATGGCGTTCCTCGCCGAGGCGGCGGTGCTGCTCGGCGAGCGTGAAGCGGCGCGGTGCCTCCACGCCGCGCTCCTCCCGTTCGCCGCGTACAACGCGATGCTGGCCCCGTGCTACGTCTTCGCGCCGGTCGCGCATCATTTGGCGGGGCTCGAGATGCTGCTCGGCGATCGTGCGGGCGCGCGCCGTCATCACGAGGAGGCGCTGGCGTTGGCGGAGCGGACCGGCGCGCAGCATTGGGTCGCCCGCGTACGTTTTGACTACGGCACGTTCTTGCTCGACTCGCCCGTCCCGTCCGAGGTCGAGCGAGGGCGGCAGCTCGTCGCGTCCGGCCGCGCGCTCGCCGAGTCCGTGGATGCCCGCTGGCTGCTGCGCGAGCCTCTGTCGCACGAGGCCGAGGTTGCCCCCGTCGCCACGCGCCCTCCGGACGTCGCGCCGACCCGCATGCGTCGCGTCGAAGACGAATGGGAGATCGAGTTCCGCGGCGCTCGCGCCACGGTGCCGCGCCGCGCCGGCATGGCGTATCTGCGGTGTCTGCTCGAGCGGCCTGGCGTGCCGGTGCCCGCGATCGAGCTCGCGAGTCTTGGGCGCGAGGCGCAGCTGGTCGATCACGCCGGCGGTCCAGCCATCGACCGCAAGGCCGTCGCGGCCGTCCGCCACCGGCTCGCGGAGATCGAGCTCGAGATCGCCGCGTGTGCGGCGCGGAACGTCAGCGTCGGACCGGGCCTCCTGCACGAGCAGCGCGAATGCGCCCGCTATCTCTCCCGGCGCAGCCGGGAGATGGTCGGGGCCGCCGACCGGGCCCGTTCGGGGGTGACCAAGGCGATTAGCCGCGCCATCGACGCCATCGCGCGGGTCCATCCGGCGCTCGGCCACCATCTCGCGCGCCACGTCGAGACCGGACGGCTCTGCATGTACGTCGCCGACCCCGGGTCGCCGATGGTCTTCGAGCTCTGACGCCGCAGCCTCCCGTGTCACATCGTGCCGTGGCGATGTCACGGCTAGGGACGCAGAGGGAGGCGCAGGTGGCCCTCCACTCGAAGGGAGGCTCCGATGAAGACCCCGGCCACGTCGGGCATGATTCTCGTCGCCGTCGTGCTGACGCTCGGCGGCATGACGCCGTCGCCGGCGTCGGCGCGCATCACCAGCGCCCTCTTGGGCTGCCAGGAAGCGATCGCCGAGCAGGCGACGCGGTTCGTGCACGGTCTCCTCACGCTCGAACGACGCTGTCGTGAGGATGAGCTCGCGACGCCGGGGAGCTGCGGGGCCCCGGATCCGGGGCGTGTGGACAAGCTCCGAACGATTCTCCGGACCAGGATCACCAAGCGGTGCGATCTCGGCTCGGCGCAGCTCGGGGCGCTCGGATTCCCCGGACCCTGCCCCGAACCCGTTTCACCCGACGGCGTCACCGTCGAGGACCTGGTCGCGTGCATCGACGACAGTCACACCGCTGGGGCGGGCGCGATCGGCGGCCGCCTCGTGGGTCCCACGATCGTCGGACCGCTCTCCTCCGGCCTTCTGGCG
Organism: uncultured Polyangiaceae bacterium; assembly: GCA_964631985.1. Lineage (GTDB taxonomy): Bacteria > Desulfobacterota > Binatia > UTPRO1 > UTPRO1 > UTPRO1. The sequence continues at coordinate 10,295 of CAZWAX010000112.1, forward strand.
TGCCAGCGGGCGATCGACCGGGCCGGCATCCGCTTCGCGAGTCGTGTGCTCCCCGCGGTGCAGAAATGTCGGAACCGCATCCTACGCGGCAAAATCATCGGGGTGCAGCCGGCGGACTGTGCCACGAAAGACCCGCGCACGTCGGCGATCATCGACGATTGCACGGAGACGTTCCGGAAGGCCGTGACCGCGCGCTGCACTTCGGCGGATCTGATCGCGCTCGGGGTCTGCGCACCGATTCATGTCACCGTCGGCGGCATGATCGACTGTCTCATCGCCGACATCCGACGCCTCATCGACAACCCGGCGATCGCGGATCCGCCGGATCTGATCGACTACGAATACGCACGGCCGCGGGTCTGCGGCGACAACCGACGCAACCGCGCGGCCGAAGAATGCGACGGCGTCGACGATGCGGATTGTCCGGGTCGATGTGGGGCTCCCGATGGACTGTTCGGCTGCCTGTGCCCGAGCGGTCCGCGTCTTCAGGTCGTGGAGCACGCGCATGCCGACCTCGATCTCGGAGCGTCCGGCCACGATTTTCACGTAGCCGAGGGCGGCGGATACGTCTCCGACCTCTGGGATTGTGACGGGGCGACCGACTTCGAGTGCACTCTCGGTCCGAGCTGCAGCTCGCTACCGCACGTCTCGTGCGGGTCGAGCTTCGGCGCGCCCTACACCAACGGCGACGCGATCTGCGCCGCCCTCGGGATGGGCACCTGCCGGAAGACGCGCGCAGGCGCCAACGGTCCGCACTGCGAGATCGACCACCAGCAGGAGTGTGCCGCGAATGCGCAATGTCCGACCTTCGGCGACCGATGTGTCACGGTGTCACACGCGCCACCGCTGCCGCTGTCTCAGGGCGGCGTCTCCGTGTGCATCGAGAGCCGATTTACCGAGGACGTCACGGGGACGATGAATCTCGCGACCGGCGCCGGCGCCGTGCGAGCGCGACAGCGCCTGGCCTTCCACATCGGCGGGGCGATCGACCAACCGTGTCCGGTGTGCGGCGGCTTCTGCGCAGCACCGATCGGGTTCGCCTCGCATCCCGACGGCCGGTCACGTTGCGACCACGACGGCGACTGCCCGGGCTCATTCTGCGTGACCGAGCCGATCTGCAGCTACGGGCCGAATGCCGACCGCCCGTGTCGGGCCAACCCGCCGTTCGGAGGGCTCACGGATCATTTCGGCAATCCCAGTCGCGACTGTCCCCCGAGCCCGAATCAATCCGTGGGTGATCTCGATCTCTTCTTCAATCCGCAGATCACCGCTCCGGTGACGCTGACCGCGGCGCGTGACTGTATGGACCCGGGCTTTCGCGACCGTGCGTGTATCGGGGGAGCGAACGACCAGCGGCCGTGCTTCACGGACACGGATTGCCCAGCTGGTTCCTGCGCAGGCCAGTGCTTCTGTCCCGGGCAACGCCGGCCAAACTCCTGTCATGCCGCCTGCGTGGGGGGATTCAACGACGCCTCCCCCTGCATCGAGGACTCCGAGTGCGATCCCCCGAGCGGGTTTTGCCACCCTGCCGACTGTCGTCCCGATCCATCCGACACCGATTCGATTCAGGAGGGGTATTGCACGGTCGGACCCGCGAATGGGACGTGTTCGGCGAATGCGCAATGCTTCGTGAACGGCACCATCCAGCGCGCTGGCACGCCGGGGATTCCGGAGCGGACGACGGCGGCGGCATTCTGTCTCGCCGGGACCAGCTCGCCGGCTGTGGACGGGACCTGGGGACTGCCTGGCCCGGGTGCCCTCACGCAGCCGGAGACGCTCGTCACGAGCGGGTTCTGATCACTCTGCAACGCGCAGGCAAGCCTGCGGAAAGGACACGAATCATGCGGACCATGAGAGGCATGCGTCTCGTCGTGGGTGTATTGCTGGCGGTCGGACTGACCGCCAGTACGGCCGGTGCGCAATGCGCATTTCAGCAACCCAGGAAGGCAAAGCAGATCACGTTGTCACTGATTCCAGCCTTCGTTTCCTGCAGCGGCTCCTGCAACTTTTGTGGCACCGGAGATCCGTTGCCCATCCCCATCTCGAACACGACTACGGGCAGGGGCGTTCCCGGTTGCAACCCTCCGCAGACCTTCAACGAGCACCTCGGCTCGCCGGCAAACGGCTGGCTGTGGGGTGCGAAAAGCGAAGGCAGCGTCTCGTTCAAAGCCGCCAAGAACAAGATCGTGGACCCAATGAACCCGCCCAACACGGCGGATGTGGATATTCGAATCAAGCTCAACGACATTCGGTACGCGGGTGGTGCGCTGGTCAACGGGACGGGATACCTGCGCCCGGTGTCGCGGGGCACCGTCGCGACGCGGGGAAGTGGTGACATGACGGTCATCGACCTGGCCTTTCCAACGTTCCCTGTGCAGGTCGCGTCGGGCCGGGCGAACGTCAGAATCACGGCCAACATGGGTTTCAACGCCGAGGCGGCGAGTCTCCCCGGCTGCACTGCCATCGAGCTTCTGGCGTTGGAGCTCGCCGACGAGAACGGCAACCCGTTCGCCCGGCCGGGTCTTTTCTTGTCCGAGATCAGCTCAACCCCACCGCCGACGCCCACGCCGATCTCGACGGCCCCCACGCCAACGCCAACGCCGCGCATGCGGTGCTGCGACGCGCCCAGCGGCTGCGTTGATTTGATCACCGGTGGTGGCGTCTCGGCGTCCGCCGAATGCTCAGAGATCTACGAGGGAACGCTCAATCCGGACCAGAATTCCGTCTGTGACGGCATGGCCGGCAGCTGTAAGCCGACCCGGATCGGCGTGACCGAGTGCTGCCAGTTCGTACTATCCGGCACACCGAGGTGCATCGAAGGGCCGGCGTGGGTCGCTGCCTATTGCACGAGCCAATACAACGGGACGAATTTCCCGGGGCAGAAGTGCCTTTCCGATGGCGAGTGTGAACCGTGATGGGCCGAATCGCTCCGCCCGCGGACCGTACCCCTTCGAATGTCAGTGAGTGTGTAGTGCGAACCGCAAGATCGCCTGCGCCGAGACGGTGTCGTCGCGGCTGAGCGTCAGGAGGATGCGGGTGTGGCTCGAGCCGGGCACGACGACCGTCGTGCTCGGCACGCCCGCCGCCCGGAGCGCGGTCGCCAGCACCTCGCCCTGACGGCGGAGGTCGGCGGGATCGCCCTCGGCCCAGATCACCAGCCCGGGCGGCGAGTGGCGATCGATGAATCGGACGGGTGAGGCGTCGCGCATCCAGCCATCGGTGCGGTCGCCGTTCCGGAAGCGCGTTTCGTAGTAGCCGCGTGGTTGGCCGAGCCGCCAACTCTCGGCGTCGGTCAGGTCGAGCCCGGCCCCGCTCACCGACACGAAGCCTTTGATGGCCGAGCGTGGGACGCCGAGCGCCGCGAGCGGTGCCGGGTCGAGTGTCACGCGGGCCGCGAATTGGGCTCCCGCGGAATGCCCGGAGAGGACGATCCGGTTCGGGTCGCCGCCCCACCGCGGGACGTTGGCGTGGACCCAGGCGACGGCGTGAGCGACGTCGGCGAGCTGCTCCGGCCACGCGACCTTCGGCTGCAGCCGATAGCTGATCACTGCGACCCCGATGCCGTGCCCCGCGTAGAAGCGGCCGACGTTGCCGTAGATGTCGGCGCCGCCGGCGCGGAGGCCCTTGTCGCCACTCGTCCACCCGCCGCCGTGCACGAAGACGAGCACCGGCCAGCCGGGGCGCGCCGGGACGAAGAGGTCGAGGAGATGCTTCTCCGGATCGGCCGCGGGACCGGCGCGATAGGGCAGGTCGCGGACGATCTGCGCGGCCGGCAACTCCGCCCGACGATAGAAGAGGGGGACGCCGATGCGATAGGCGACCGCGGTGCAGGCGCTGGTCGCGAGCGCGAGCGCGACGACGATCGGGAGTCGAACCGTCAGGAGCCGCTGCGCCACGTCCGGCAGTCTAGCGGCGCGGGCGCGGACCGGCGAGTCGCGGACTGCGCCTGGGCCTCCGCCCTTGGTACTTGCCCCCCTGATGGTGCAACCCTAGTGTCACACCAGTGGCCACGAAGAGACGCATTGTCGTCAATGTCGACCCTCGGAAGATCGAACGTGTGATGGCGTTCGTGACGCAAGGCCGCTACCGCTCGCTGTCCGACTTCGTGTGCGAGGCCGTCGACGAGAAGCTCGTGCGCGTCGACGAGTCGATGCTTGCCGCCGAGGTTGCGCGCTATTGCGCATCCGGCCACGCGGACGAGAATTTGGACCTCATCACCTCGCAGAGTCTCTGACCGGTGTCTCCACCCGGTTCGGTGGCTCCCGCCCGGCGAGCGCCGCCACGAGGTTTCGCACCGCGAGCAACGCCATCGCGCCGCGCGTCGCCGTCGTGGCGCTGCCGACGTGCGGGGTCAGCACGACATTCGGTAGCCGGCGGAGCGCCGCCGGCACCTCGGGCTCGCGCTCGAACACGTCGAGACCCGCTGCCGCGATGCGGCGGGTGGCGAGCGCGCGAATCAGCGCCGCCTCGTCGACGACCGGGCCCCGGCTCGTGTTCACGAGGATCGCCGATCGCTTCATGCGCGCGAGCTCGGCGGCGCCGATCAGGTGCCGCGTCGCCGCTGTGAGCGGGGTGTGGATCGAGACGAAA
>CAZWAX010000113.1:0-14844 GCA_964631985.1 uncultured Polyangiaceae bacterium
CGACAGAGCTCGGCAACGAGCCGCGACTTGCCCATGCCCTCCTCGCCCGTGAGCAGCACGACCTCGGGGTGACCGCCACGCGCGGCGGCGAGCCGTTCGCGCAGCACCGCGAGCGCCGCGTCCCGACCGATGAGCCGGGTCTCGACGAGCCCGGACGGCGCCCCTGGTCGCGTGCGGCCGCGGCGCGCCGCCGGCACGACACGGAACGCTTCGACCTCCTTCAGCTTGCCGCGCAGGACGAGCGGCGGCAGCGTCACGAGCTCGAAATGGTCGCGCGCCGCGTCGGCGGTCTCCGCCCCGATGTGAATATGGCCGGGCTCGCCGAGATCCTTGAAGCGCGCCGCGATGTTCACCGCGTCGCCCATGACGGCGAACTCGCGAGCGACCGCGCCCCGCAGCTTGCCGGCGGTCATGAGCCCGGTGTTGATGCCGACGCGGAGCACCAGCGGCAACGGGCTCGCGACCTCGCGCTCGTAGCGCGCGGTCGCCTCGAGCATCTCGACCGCCGAGGTGACGGCCGCCAGCGCCGCCGCCTCGGCCTTCGTGGTTTCGAGGCCGAACACCGCCATCATGGCGTCGCTCAGATAGCGGTCGACCCGGCCGCGGTGACGACGCGCGATGCCGTCGAGCACGCGCAAGCACCCGGTGACGATGGCATAGGCGCGCTCGATCCCGACCTCCGCCACCAGGGCCGAAGCACCGAGCAGGTCGACGAAGACGACCGTGGCGCGGCGCCGATCGAGATCGCCGGGAACATCGGGGGGTGACATCGCGAAGTGACCTATACCAAGAGCCGATCGAACCCGAGGACGAAGAGCGTCCACCATCCGAGAAGCGCGTGCGAGACGATGGGCGCCACGAGCGTGCCGTGGCGGGCGTAGAGCCATCCCCAGAGAAACCCCGGCAGCATCGCGATCACGGCGAAGGTCGTCGAGAGATAGAGGTGGGAGGCCGTGAAGAGGGCGTTCGCTATGACGATCGCCATCGTGGTCGCATGCGGGCCCACCAGGAAGCGCGCGAGCGGGCTCTGCAGCGCTCCGCGCGCGATGAACTCCTGCATCGGCACGAGCGCGACGTAGATGAGGCTCATAAAGAGGGTGAACCACGCCGTCTCTGCCGCGACCGCCGGATCGCGGAATCCGCCGAGGGAGAAAATGGGGGTCGTCCCAAGATCGGGCAGCCGCCCGACGACCCAGACCTTCAGCAGGGCCGCGGCGGCCAGCAGCGGCAGCGACCAGACGACCGCGTCGACGGTTGCCGCGCGCGCCCCCCGCCACGTGAGGCCGTAGGTCGCGACCGGCTCACCACTCCGGAGCATCATGGCGTAAAGCGGCAGCGCGAAGCCGAGCAGGATCGGGATGGTGACCAGGGTGGTGTCGGCGGCGCTCTTCGCCAGGTCGGCAACGAAGCGCATCGCGAAGCCGTAGCCGACCATGATGAAGATGACGTAGGTCAGGAACGTCGCCATCGCGACGCGCGTATCGGCGAGCTCGAGCTCGTGCTGCAGCGCAGTCGCCGTGATCTCGCTCACGCCGCGCAGGCGGCCCGCGAGGAAGCTGGCGAGGCCCTGCAGCATGCGCGCCCGCGTGCCCGCGTCGCCGGCGGTCTCGCGGTCGAGCGCCGCCATCGACAATACCGCGACGCGGGTCGACTCGAGCGCACGCACCGAGGCCGAGCGCGGGCCGCGGTCGACCAACGTCAGCTCCCCGAAGGTCGCCCCGGCACCGAGGGTCGTCAGGCGATGCTCCTGACCTTCGACGGCACGCTTGGTCACCTCGACCTCGCCCGCGAGGATCACGAAGAGCTCCGCCGCCGGCTCGCCTTCGCGGACGATGACCGCACCGGCGGGCGCCGACCGCTCGGCGAGGAGCGGCACGAGGCGCGCCAGCTCCGCGTCGGAGAAATCCCGGAAGAGCACGCAGCCCCGGAGCGCGTGCGCGGTCGTTTTCGGATCCATCCCGCCGTCGGTCATGCGTAGGTCCCGTAGCACGAGGCAAGGGCGGAGCGGGAGAGTGGCGCAGTGCTTCGAGCGCGCCGGATGCCGAGTCGTTCTGCCTTCTTTTGGCGCACACCAGTCCGTTGCATCAGCCTGGACCGGTCGCTACTGACGCTCGAGTCGCCCAGGCGACCTCGACCAAAGGAGCCTCCATGTTGAAGATCTTCGGCGCCCTCCTCTCTCCCTTCGTGCGGAAGGTGCGCTGCGTACTGACCGAGAAGCAGGTGGCCTACGAGCTCGTCGCAACCAACCCGTTCGACAAGAGCGGCGACTTCCTCAAGCGGAGCCCGCTCGGCCGCATTCCCGCGCTCGAGGACGAGGAGGGCCGGTCGCTCGCCGACAGCACGGTGATCGTCGAGTACCTCGAAGAGCGCTTCCCTTCCCCTCCGATGTTTCCCCGCGATCCGTACGATCGGGCCCGGGTACGCTGGTTCGACGAGTACGCCGACGGCGGCATGGCGCCGAGCCTGACCGCGAAGGTGTTCTTCCAGCGGGTGATCAGCGCCAAGCTCATCAAGGGCGGCTGCGACGAGGCCGTCGTGCAGAGCGGCCTGAAGGAGCTGCCGACGTTTCTCGGCTACCTCGAGCGCGAGCTCGGTGGTCACCAGTATCTCGTCGCCGAAACCTTCACCCTCGCCGACGTCAGCGTCGCCTGCCAGCTCGTGAACCTCCGGCACGCCGGCGTCGAGGTCGATCCGGCGCAATTCCCCACCGTCGCCGCCTGGTACGCCCGCGTCGTCGCGCGCCCCTCGCTGAAGGCTCTGATCGACCAGGATCAGGGATTTCTGTCGCGACTGTCCGGCTAGCCGCGCGGATTTCCGCTTGACCGAGAAATGACGGGCGACCATACCTCGAGGAGCATCGAGCTCTTGGTCCCCGTCACGTGCCCGTCCTCTCCTTCATCATCGCCGTCGCTCTGATCCTCTGCGGTGCGGTTCCGCGCGACGCTCGCGGCCAGGGCGTCCTCGATCCCGACGCCGCGAAGGCCGTCGTGCGCTGCCAGAAAGCGCTCACCAAGGCCGAGAAGACCTTCGCCACGTCCGCCTTCGCGAACGTCAAGAAGTGCCTGGACGCCGTCGTCACCTGCGTGCAGACGAAACCCGGCGATCCCGTCTGCGCCACGAAAGCCACGACCCTTTGCGACAAACAGTTCCTCAAGACGGATCAGGCGGCGACCAAGCTCCGCACCTCGACGGTCAAGGCGTGCGGCGCGACGGAGGTCTCGTACGCCGTGCTGCGCTCGCCCGACGGCCTGGACCTCGACGCGCTCGCGCCGACCTGTCTCGCATTCGGCGTCGGGAACTTGACCTTGCTCGAAAGCTACGCCGAGTGCGTCGTCCGGATCGTCGCATGCCGCACCGGAGACATGATCGAGGCGGGCGCACCGCGTGCGGAGGATTTGCTCGCGGCCGTCGGCCACGAGCTTCGCAAGGGCTCCTGTCCGAGGCCCGCGCCGACCTCCACCGCCGCCGCGACACCGACCCCGACACGCACCGCGACCCCGCTCGTCCCGACGCCGACCGCGACCGTCACCGTCACGCAGACGCCGACCCCGTTGATCACAGCGACCAGCGTCACGCCGACGCCCACGCCGTCGGAGACGGTGACCGCGACGCCGACGCCGACCGTCACGCCCACGCCGACCGTCACCTCGACCCCGGGCACGTTCAACATCGCGTTCGTGACGTCGACGACGCATAGCGGTGACTTCGGGGGTCTCGCGGGCGCGGACGACATCTGTACGGCACGCGCGGCGGCGGCTGGCCTTCCCGGGACCTACGTCGCGTGGCTGTCGACGGCGACGGACGACGCGATCACCAGACTCGGCACCGCTAGAGGCTTCGTACGGCCGGACGGCGCGCCCTTCGCGGATCAGCCCTCCGAGCTCGCCACGAATCAGGTGTGGAACGCGCTCCATCTCGACGAGTTCGGGACGAACGTCGGGGCCGTCGAGGTATGGACCGGCACACAGAAGAACGGCACCGAGGGCGCGAGCACGTGCACCAATTGGACCGCGAGCAGCGGCAATGGCCGCGTCGGCAGCAGCGCCGGAGGCCCCGCGGCCTGGACTGACGCCACCAACGGCAACTGCTCGTTGCCACGCCGACACTACTGCTTCGGCACGAGCCTCAACGGCACGGCGCTCGGACCCACGACCGCCACCGGCAAGATCGCGTTCATCACCAACGGCGTCCTCGACCCGAGCACGGGCGACGGGGTAGCAAGCGCCGACACGATGTGCGCCAACGAAGCGGCCGGTGCTCTGCTGGCTGGCACCTACAAAGCGCTGCTTGCGACCTCGACGGAGAGCGCGGTGTCACGCATCACCCTCGCCGCACAATACATCCGGCCCGACGGCACACTGATCGCCGACGGGGCAACACTCGCCGCGGGCGGGATGCTTGCGAGCGGCATCTGGCAGCGTCCGACCGGCGCCTATCTCGACAGCATCTCGGACGTGGCCTGGACCGGCGCGACAACGCCCTCGGTTGCCGGCACGGCAACCTCGACCTGCGGTGACTTCGCATCCGCGACCGGGGCAGGCATCTTCGGTCGCGGCACGGTCGCGGACGGGACGTGGTGGAACTTCACGACTATGACGTCATTGTGCTCGGTCGAGCATCACGTCTATTGCCTGCAACAGTAGAGCGCCCGCCGGCCCACCGCGAACCGACCCACCACCGACCCGACTACAACTCCCGGCACTTCATTCCGGTGAGCGTCGCCTGGCAGTCGTGCATCGATCCCACCCGGTTGATCACCTGCAACGGACCGTGACTGATCCTGATGGTCACGTCACCGAAGAAGGGATTCTGCAGGGTCGGCTCGGCGGTGACGCCGATCAACACCCTGGCAAACTTCAGCTGGAAGCGCATCGCGTTGGGGTTCTTCTTGCCGACCGGCTTGAAGGTGCCCTGCCACTGCTTGTCGGGGCTCTTGCAGATGATCTTGGTGAGCGTATCGACGCCGTAACGCGGCACGTAGCGCGCCGTGCACTGCGGGGGTGACTGCTCGTTCACCCACGTGAAGACCTCGTCGAGGAAGAGCGCGTCGCTCACACGCACGATGATGTCGTTGGTCGCGTTGAACCGTTCCTCGATCGGTTGGCCGGGATCGAGCGGGACGATGAAGTCGCCGCGCACCACGATCTTGCCGTTGACCTTCACGAAGCTGTTCGCTCGGCGGAGGCTCAGGGCCAATGGGTTCAGGATGCCGTCGACGTCGTCACAGGCGTCGCCGATGCCGTCCTCGTCGTTGTCTTCCTGGCCGGGGTCGGACACCTCGGGGCACGAGTCAGCGGCGCAGGTGTTGGCCGGGAAGCCGGGATCGCCGGCCCCGTCACCGTCGGTGTCGGTGCACGGGTCGCAGACGTCCCCGATCCCGTCGCCGTCGGTATCCGTCTGGTCGGGGTTGGCCACGTCGGGACAATTGTCGGCCGGCCCGCACAGCCCGTCGCCGTCGTCGTCCACGCATGGAATGGCCACGCAGGACGGGTCGCAGGTGAGCCCATCCGGGGGGTCGCATTCCTCGACGCCTTCGACCGCACCGTCGCCGCACACGATCGGGCTGCAGTCGGCGGCACAGGTGACGCCGTTCGGCGGATCGCAGCTCTCGGGCGCGTCCGTGAAGCCGTCGCCGCAAATCACGATGCGCTGACAGGTGGGATCACACGTGAGCGGATGCGGGGGATCGCACTCTTCGGCCCCTTCGACCGTCGCGTCCCCGCAGACGATCGCGGTACAGTCGACGGCACAGGTGCTGCCGTTCGGCGGATCGCAGGTCTCGGGCGCATCGGTCAGGCCGTCACCGCACGTCGGGACCCGCTGACACCCCCCGTCGCACGTCGGCGTGCTCGGCGGCTCGCATTCCTCGCCCGCCTCGACCTGGCCGTTGCCGCACGAGATCGGCGTGCAGTCGACGTCGCAGGTCGTGCCGTTCGGCGGGTCGCAGCCTTCGGGGGCGTCGACGAAGCCGTCGCCGCATTGCGGGACGCGCTGACACGACGCATCGCACGTCGGGCCCGGCGGATCGCATTCCTCGCCGACGCCGGCGTCGATCTGGCCGTTGCCACAGAGCTCGACGCACGAGAGCGTGACGTCCGCCGAGACGCTGGTCGACGCCGGATCGCTCGCGACGCACGTCGCGGTGACCGTGAAGGGCGCGAGACCGGCGCAGGAGACGACGGTGCTGAAATTTCCGAGCGCGTCGAGCGGCACCGGGTTGCCGTCGATGGTCACGGAGTCGAGGCCCGCAGGCGTGATCAGCGGCAAGAGCGTGGAGAGCTGGCTCGGGTTCGTGACCGGCGTATAGGTCCCGCCCGTCTCTGCGGCGATGAAGCTCAGGTCGATCGGATCGGCGCCGGTCCCGACCCCGATCGTATTGATGGTGGTGCAGTTCGCGACGGCGGTTGCCAACTGCGACGCACACGTTCCGTCGACGCACCGGAAGCCGGCGTTCGACTCGCCGTCGGACAGGAAGAAGACGATGTTCTTGCCGGTCGGGAAGAGCGCGAGCGCATTGTTCACGGCGGTGAGCGCGGGCGGAAAGCGCGTGCCGCTGTCGAGCGTCGACTGCGGCACCACCGTGTACTTCTTGATCTGCCCGCCCGCGGGATTGGTGAAGTCCGAGTCGGTCGAGCGCAGAACCTCGGCGATGTCGGCACCGGCGAGCCCGTCGCGGTCGGCTTGCGGCGGGTTGGTGTACACCTGGCTGATGCCGCCGGAGTTCGGCAGCGCCGGGTCCACGTCCGCCGCCCGCGCGTTGGTTGCGAAGGCGACGACGCCGACGTTCACCTGCGGGGGATTGCCGATGCTCGCGTGCAGCGCCAGCACGCCGGCGATCTCGCCGTCGAGGATGTCGCCGAGCTCGCCGTCGCCGTTGAAGTCGTCGCCGGCGTCCCCGGCGGTCCCATTGCCGTTGGCGTCGACGCGCGGGCGGTTGTTCTGCAGCAGGAAGTTCAGGTCCGTGCTCCCGGAAACGTCGAGGACGTAGAGCACGTTGATGGTCGTCGCCTGGTTGCAGTTGCCCTGCACGGACGTGATCGCGCAGTTCCCCTGGAGCTGCACGGTCCCCGACGGAATCGGGATCGTCGTGCCGTCGGCGGGTGCCGTGATCTCGACGGTGAGCGTTTGGCTGCTGGACGGCACGGTGACCGAGTTCGGCCCGGGACCGAAAACCGCGAGGGCGACGAGCGGGAGGCCGAGGACGAGGCTCCCGACCACGGCGGAGCGGAGCGTGCGCACGGGCGTCCTCTACCCTTCTCGGCAGACGATGCCGGAGTTGATCTGCCGGCAGTCGAGGATCACGCCCACCCGATCGACGCCTTCGACGAGCACGGCCGGCGCGTTGACGATCGTCACGACCACCGGCTCGGCGAACGGACCCGGGATCTCGAGCCGCGACATCTTCATGATGAAACGGTACGCCGCGCCGGGGAATCCCTTGATCGGTGAGAAGACGGCCTGCACCCTCTTGTCGGGGCTCTTGCACTTGATCGTACCGCTGGAGTTGGTCTGACAATCCGTCGGGCTCCAGGCGAACGCGATGTCGAGCAGCGACGCGCCCGGACCATCCTGCACCCGCACGCGGAACCCGGTGGTGGCGTCGAACCCCGCCTCGCCGAGCGTCAGGAAGTCTCCCTTCAGAAAGAGACGGCCGTTGTGCTTGTCCGTCTTCGAGACGTTCCGCATGACCTTGACGACGACGAGGTTCAGCTCGCGATCGTCGGCGTCGCAGGCATCGCCGGCATTGTCGCCGTCGAGGTCGTCCTGCGCGGGGTTGGCGAAGGCGGGGCAATTGTCCTCGGCGTTGCAGAGCCCGTCGCCGTCGGTGTCGCCGCCGCCGCCCGGCACGCACACGCCGAGTTGGCAGGTGTCGATCAGCGTGCAGGCGACGCCGTCGTCACATTCCGCGTCCGACACGCAGGCGAACGCGGGGGGAACGACGACGCCGAGCGCGACTACGAGCGCACACGTCCAGCGAACGATGAAACGGGCCATGACAGCCTCCTGTCGGCAGGTGCACGCGGCTCAGGAGGGCGACCACGAGGATCGTCGTGGCTACGTCGCACTACGTGCCGACGGTGGCTCTTCCTGTTCAGGCGCACGGGGGGGTCTTGAGCGAGACGCGTCGAACGAACGAGCGAAATCGCAGCGGTAGCGCTATCGCCCCGTCCCGCGGCCTGTCAAGAAAATAATCCGTGACTCCCCGCGCCTGCGCCGGAATGGCGCAGCCTCAGAAGTCGAGCTTCGGCTCCTCGCCCAGCACCTTGCAATGGAGGTAGGCCTGGGCGGAGTCCTCGACGATCTCGGCGCGGTTGTAGGCTTCGAGGAGGGTCGGGCCGGTCGCTGCGAGCCCGTGGTTGGCGAGCAGCACGATGCGGGTGTCAGGGGCAGCCCTATAGACGTCGACAATCAGGTCGCGGAGCTTGTCCGATCCCGCGTCGGCGTACGGCACGATCTGGATCTTGCCGAGGTGGAAACGCGCCTGGCCGGTCATGTGCGGCGGGCTCTGGTTCAGGATTCCGAACGCCATCGTCGCGGTCGAGTGGGTATGCACGACCCCGTGGACCTCGGGGCGGATCGCGAGGATGCCGGCGTGCCAGCGATGCTCCTTCGACGGTTTCCACGGGTCGCCGCCGATCTGCCGACCGTCGAGATCCATCTCGACGATGTTCTCGACCGCGGTGTCGCGGAAGGTCACGCCGGTCGCGGTGCAGAGATAGCGACTGGTGTTGGGGATGCGGACGCTGATGTTGCCGCCCGAGCCGGCGGTGAGCCAGCGCTCGCTCGCGCAGTGGCAGATGTCGACCAAGTGCTTCTTCAGATCATCGAGGTTCATGCACGTTCCGTGATGGGGAGGTAGGGGCGCGCGCCGACGCCGGTATAGAGCTGACGCGGCCGGTAGGTTCGTTGCTCGTCGTCGGTCATCATCTCATTCCATTGGGCGGCCCACCCGACGAAGCGCGGAATCGCGAAGAGCACGGGGAACATCTCGGGGGGAAAGCCGATGGCGTGATAAATGATCGTCTCGTAGAAGTCGACCGTCGGGTAGAGCGCTTGCTCTATGAAGTATGCGTCGTTCGCTGCGGCCGCTTCGAGCGCAAGGGCGGTTTCGAAGATGCGCGGGCGCCCGGTCACCGAGAAAACCTGGCCGGCGTGCTCGCGCAGGATGCGCGCGCGCGGATCGTAGGTGCGGTAGACGCGGTGCCCGAACCCGGGCGGCTCGCTCCGCGTGCGGGCCGCCTCGGCGATGAAGGCGGATACGCCCTCGGGTCCGCCGATCTTGGTGAGCATCGCGATCACGGCCTCGTAGGCCTCGTCGTGGAAACGGCCGAAGAGCGCCGCCGTGGCGGCGGCCGCGGCGCTGTAGGGGTCGGTCTTGGCGCTGCCCACGCAGCGCATGGTGGTGGTCGAGCACGCTTGCTCGTGGTCGGCGTGGAGCAGGAAGAGCACGTCGAGGGCGCGCTCGATCACCGGGTGGGCCTCGTAGCGGAGCTCGGTCATGCGAAACATCATGCTGAGGAAGTTGCCGACGTAGGACAGCTCGAAGTCCGGATAGACGAACGGCAAGCCGTTGCGCTTGCGATGCGCGAAGGCGGCGAGCGTCGGGACCTGGCCCAGTAGGCGCAGGATCTGCCGCCGGCGCACCGCGGGAGCGTCGACCGCCGCCGCTTCCGGATAGAAGGTCGACAGCGCCGCGACGGTGCTCATGAGCATGCCCATCGGGTGGGCGTCGTAGCGGAAGCCATCGATGAAGCGAGTGACGTACTCGTGGATCAGCGCGTGCTGCCCGAGCTCACGCTGCCAGGCGTCGAGCTGGGCGCGGTTCGGCAGCTCGCCTTCGAGAATGAGATAGGCGACCTCCAGATAGCTGCCGTGCGCGGCCAGCTCCTCGATCGAGTACCCGCGATGGCGGAGCGTTCCGGCCCGCCCGTCGAGGTAGGTGATCGCGCTCCGACAGGTCGCCGTGTTGCGGAGCGCGGGATCGAACGAGATCAGCTCCGCGTCGTCGGGACCCGTGATCTGACGGAGGTCTGCGGCCTTGATGGCGTTGCCGGTGATCGGAAGCGTGTAGGTCCGACCGGTACGATTGTCCGTGACGGTGAGCGTGTCGCTCGGCATGTTCGGCGGCTCCTTGGTTGACCCGTCGGGCCCACGTCCCGACTCGGAAGGCGAACAGGATGCGCCGCGAAGCGGCGTCGTGCAAACGACGACGCCGCCCCCACCGGAGCGGGGGCGGCGCGATCGCATGGCGCGTGTTTCAGCGGTCAGCGCACGTGCTTGGCGTTGCCGCGGAAGCACTGCCCGCCGATGTTGACGGTGACCCGCGTCGTCGTCTCGTCCTCGTCGGCCGTGCCGAGCGGCCATGCCGCCTTGGTCTTCATCGCGACGGTGAAGATGCCACCCGAGTTGCGCTTCTCGCGGATGGAGACCTCGGTCAGACCGACGGAGCCGCGCGGCGCCCTGAACTTGAAGCTGGAACCCTTGGGCACGACGAGGTTACCGGCGACGCCCTCCGCAACGATCGTCCCGTCGGTGTCGTCGGCGCTCACAGCGACCGCCTCTTGCGCGTACGCGCCGAGCAAGAGATCGGCACGCACCGACAGGCGACCCGGCTTGTCGGTGAGGGTCGCGGACTTGAAGACGGCGGGCATCACCGACGAGCACACCGGCGCCACGCCGGCCGGAACGCTGCCGGCATCGCTGGGATCGCTGCCGTTGTCGGTCTCGTCGCCGTCGCCGTCGCTGTCGCCGTCGCGGTCGATGCCGATGCGCAATCCCGAGCCCGGCGGCACGCACGTGAACGTGACCTCCTGTCCGGGCGTCGTCGCGAGCGCACGGATCGCGACATCGCTGAGCGGCGCCTCGCTCGTCCGGTCGGGCTGGAAATCGCCGGAACCGATGTAGAACCAGCCACGTTCCTCGCCACCCAACTGCGCCTTGGCGACGAGGTCGCAACTGCCGCCGTTGGCTTGCTGCTCGAGGAGGGTGATGCGCGGATCGACGGTGGCGCCGTTGGTGCTCGTGCGGGTGATCTGCTGGCCGATGATGGGGAACATGTTGCTGTCGAAGGCCATCATGAACGCCTCGAGGTTGCGGCGTATCGGATCCCCGGCCGGACCCATGGGAATGCCGCTGTTGTTGATGCCGCTCTGATTGAAGACCGTGGCGTTGTGGAAGCGGAAGAGCGTGTCCACGCTGCCGTCGTGCAGGAAGCCGAAGCCGCGGATCTGATCGCCCAGGAAGCCGTTGTCCCCGGGGTTGAAGAAGGGGACCGACGCCATGCCGAACATTCCGACCTTCTGGTACATGTTGCGGAGGTGCGGGATCTTGAGCACCTGGGTCTCGTTCTCGAAGGACGACCGACCGTCGGTGCCGAAGAAGCCCGGGGCCGGGACGCCCGCCGACGCGTTGCCGAGCGCCACCAGGCGGTGACAGCCGTCGCAATCTTGAAAGGTGTCGGAGACCGGACCGAAGAAGAAGTTGCGACCGGCGAGCTGCGCCGGCGTGACCGAGTTGTCGAGGTTGCGGATCGGGCTCGGCGGATACGTGACCTGCAGGATGAAGTCCGTGAACGCCTGCATCTCGGCCGGCGTGAGCTCCTCGCTCCGGCCGAGCAGCCCGACGAAGGCCGGATTGAACTTCTTGAACGCGGCGTCCTCGTCGAACGTGCCCTCGTTGGGCTGCACGCTGCCTTCGTCGTTGCCGCCCGTACGATCGCCGCGCCAGTGCATGGGGCCATGGTTGTCCATGCCGCGCAGGCTCTGCGTCGTCATGGGGCCCTTCATGGGGTGGAAGTCGGGGTCGATGAACGCTGGGATTGTGAAGGGTCCGGGATTCGTCAGGACCGTGTCGTCGGGGTTGCCGAGATCCCACGCCAGGCTGTCGAAGTCACCGAAGATGTGGCAGCTCGCACACGACGAGTCGCCGTGGCTGGACGAGAAGCTCGTGTCGTAGAGGATCGGCCGGCCGGCGACGACGTTCGCGGGCTCGGGGTTGTGGAGGGCCACGTGCGCCGTTTCCATGCCCGTGCCGGTGCTGACGACCGAGATGGAGTTGTCGAAGCGCGTGAGGACGTAGAGGCGCGTGCGCGGCTCGTCGAGCACCAGACCGGTCGGACCGCCGCCGCTCACGCTGATCTGGCTCGCGGCCGAGGGCGTGAAGGTGTCGGTCTCGATCTGGGCGGTCTGGTAGACGCCGACCTCGCTCGAGCCGAATCCCGCGACGTAGAGCGTGGCACCGTCACTCGAGACGACCATGCCGGTCGGGAAGGCCAGGCTGTTGTCGTTCTCGGTGTTCGGAATCGGGTCGCAGCAGGTGTCGTAGTCGATGTGCTTGTTCAGGTGGCGCGGCAGCACCGAGCCGCCGTCGAGCACCGTGATGCGCGACTCCGCCAGATGGCCGCGAACGGTCGCGGGCTCGCCGGGAGGCTTGAAGCCGGCCGCATAGACGCCCTCCCCTTCGAAGCGCACGTGGTTCAGCGACTCGAGGTTGGCGACGTACACCTTTCCGCTCACGGGATTCGTCGCCATGTTGAAGAGGATCGTCCCGACGCCGGTGTAGAAGCCCGCGGGCCCGCCGACCTGGATCGGCGGGTTGGCGTTGGCATCGATGGCGAACACGTCGCGATCGGGAAGCGAGAAACGCACCGTGCCGTTCCAATTGCGTCCGAGCTCGTCGGTCCACTTGGTACCGTCGTGGCGAACGATCAGGCCGACCTCGGGACCCGGGGTGCCCTGGAAGTTGGTAGTGGGCGGGGGCAAGCCGCCGAAGAAAGCCCCGCCGTCCGGTACCGCGCCCTCGGAGATGACGGTCGTGCGATTGCCGGAGTGGAAAACGGCCGCGTAGACCGTGCTGCCGTCGGGCGAGACGGTGAGCGCCCGCGGCGTATCGCCGAACAGGGTGACGATCGTGAGCGGCGTCCCGCCGAGGCTCGCGCCGAGACTCGCGGCGTCGAAGACCCAGACGTCGGCGCGTCCGAGGCCCGGCGTCGAGAGCATGGTCTCGATGGCGGCATGGTGCGGCGTGTTCTGACCGCGATGGGCGGTGGTGATGAAGGCCCGGTTGGCGCCGGCCCCGGCGAAGACGACGTCGCGCGGCTCGTCGCCCACGAGTAAGGTGCGCACGACCCGCGGCGCGGCCGGATCGGTCACGTCGACGACGCTCACGCTGTCGGAGAGATGGTTCACCACCCACACTTCCGTGTTGGTCCGGGCCGCCACCGCGAGCGGCTCGAGGCCGACGGACACCGCGCCCACGTGCGCGATCGAGGGACCCGTCACGTCGAAGACTTCGAGTCGGTTGTCGGGGGTATTCACCGCGAAGAGGTGCGTCCCATCCGGGGACATGGCGAGCGGTCGAACCTGACCGGTCTCGAAGAGCGTGAACGAGGACGCGGCCACGGCGCTCGAAGCGAGCGCGCACACCACGGCAGTCACGAAACCGGCATGCAGCACGGCGCGGCGCGACCAGGATCGGATCATGAAAAGGCCTCCTTCAGGCGGGCTCTCGAAAGGTCGGGGTCACGCGTGACGGCACCCACGGATACCGGAACCCGACGGGATGATGCTCGGCTTTACCACGGCGTAGTATGTCTGTACAAGGGAAAAATGGTGCCAGCGAGACGTGATACAGGGGCGCCCATGGCAGAGCGCAACATGCGTATGACCAAGATCCGTCCGGCAAGTGTCGCCCGCCGCAGCGAGATCATTGCGGCCGCGATCCGGGTCATCGCGCGGGACGGCATCCGCGCCTGCACCGTGAGCGCGCTCGAAAGCGAGACCGGCTTCGCGCGCGGACACTTCACGTATCACTTCACCTCCAAGGAAGAGATCATCGCCCTCGCCTTCGCAGGCGTCGGCAGCGACTGGGCGACGTTCCAGATCGAGGAGATCTCCGGCGAAACTGCCCGCCAGCGACTGGAGAGCCAGATCCGCGCCGCGGCCCGTTGGGGTCAGCTGCGCCCCGAGTACTTCCGATGCATGATGAATTTTCGGGTCGAGATGATGCGCAACCCGAGCGCGTTTCCCCGCGCCCCCGAGATTCGCGCCCAGTTCCTCGAAGCAGCCGCCACCACGATCCGCCAAGCCATCGCCGAGGGTGACTTCCGGACCGACATCGACCCGCCCTGGGAGGCGCGCATGTTGTTCGCCATCGTGGACGGGTTCCTCATGCACGCCGCCATGGACGTCGCGTTCTGCCCGCCCCAGGAGCTCGCCGACCGCGCCTGGCGCATCGCGGCCGATCGATTGTTGATCACCCCCTCCTCCTGACCGCGGTCCGCGCGCCAAAAGAGCACAGTTTTTTCGCATGTCGTCACACGTATCCAGTTGTCTCGCGCCGGCGGATAGCGAAAAATCATGACAGGTATGGAAACCATCTCGCATACCGAGCATGGCGGGGAGGGATGAACGATGGGGGAACGACGTTTGCTCGACGCCGTCACCGAGCGTCTCACGATCGGTCGTCGCATGCGCATCCTGCGACATCGGACGGCACGGTGGTTCGTGCCGCCGGTGCGTCAGACCTGGGTCGAGCCGGTGCCTGAGCTGCCGCGCTTGCGCGTGTTGTCGGCGGCTCCGTCGTCGCGCCGCAACGGGGAGTAGCGTCCGGGGGGTCGCTCCCCCTTCGTGAGGGACCTACACGCCGAGAACGACGGCGGTGGTGGGCTCACCGGTCGCTCGCGCCACCGCGTGGGCATAGGCACCGAGCTGCCAGCGGTATGCGGACAAGGGCCCGTCGAGATCGCGATCGGTCTTGAAGTCGACGATCGTCCACGGCGCCGACGTCTCGTCGCGGAACACCAGATCGGCGACGCCTTCGATCAGCGTCCCGTCCTCGAGCGTG
>CAZWAX010000114.1:0-14828 GCA_964631985.1 uncultured Polyangiaceae bacterium
CGATGCGGGCCTCGGCATGCGCCGCGACGTCGGCCAACCGGGCGTCGGCGGCCTGCGCCTCGGCGGCGCTCTGGCGCTCCAGCGTGCTGCGCTCGGCCATCACCATGCCGAGCTGGCCTTCGAGGGCCGCCACCGAATCGCGGAGCGCGCGAATCACCGTCGCCGGCTCGGCGCCCGGATCGTCGACGGCCGCCAGCACGTGCGCGCGTTCCTCCGCGAGCCGCGCCGCTTCGGCCCGCACCGCCGTGAGCTCCTCGACCAACGCCTCGACCCGACCCTCGGCGGCGCTGGCGCGTGCCAGCATGTCGGCGTGGGTCTCGCGCGCCGCGTCCTGGTACTCGCGCGACTCGATGCGGAGCGCGTCGAGCCGCTGCTGGCCGTCGAAACGCTCGAGCTCGATCTTGTGTTGGGCATCGGCCTGGATCTCGGCGATGTGCGCCCGCTGCGCCGCCTCGGCCTCCTCGATCTCGCGCCGCGCCGCGGCCCGTACCTCTTCCAAGGCGTTCCGATGGCTCGTCGTGAGGTCGTCGACCTCGCGCTCGTGCGCGGCGTGCACCTCGTGGAACTCGCGGCGCTGGGCGCTGAGACGACCTTCGGCCGCCTCCATCTCGGTGACGAGGCGTCGCTCGAGCTCGCCGTGCGACGCCGCGAGATTTCGCAGCTCCGCCTCCAGGCCCGCCGTCTGCTCGTGCAGGGCCCGCACGGCCGTCGCCGGCTCGACACCCGGCGCGTCGAGCGCGACCAGCACCTGCGAGCGCTCGGCGCGAAGACCCGCCACCTCGTCGTGCATCGCCGCCAGCTCGGACGCCAGCTCGGACGCCCGCCGGTCCGCCGCGCGCACCTCGTCGACGGCGCCGCCGTACGACGTCTCCATGCGCTCGAGGGCGCGGCGATGGTCGACCGTCGCCTCCTGCAGTTGACGCTCGTAGGCGTCCTGGACCTCGGCGAGGGTGCGACGGTGATCGGCTTCCGCCGTCAGTTGCGCTTCCTTCAGGCTCTCGATCTCGGCGTGCAGCCGACGCACCACGTCGCCGGCTTCGGTCGCCGCGAGTCGCACCCGGTCGCGTTCGCTCCCGAGGTCGTTCAGGCGCCCGTCGCGCTCGGCGAGCGCGGTCTCGCGCTCCTGCAGCGCGGATTGCAGCTTCTGGAGCGCGGTCGCGAACGCAGCTTCCCGATCGGCGAGCGTCGTCTCGAGCTCACGAATGGTGGTGGCGGCGGCGCTCCGTTCGAGCGCCAGCTGCTCGTCGATGCTCGCGCGGTCGTTGGCGCGTGCCAGCTCGGCGACCTGGCGCGCCTGCGCCACCTCGTCGCCCATGGCCTGCTCGACCTCGGCGATGCGGCGCGCGGTGTCCGCACGCTCCGACTCCAACAGCTCCCGGTGCAGCGTCTTTTGCGCCGCGAGCAGTCCCCGCGCCTCGGCATGCGCGGCTTCGAGCACACCGACGCGCTCGGCCAGCTCGATGCGCTCGCTGGTGACGAGCGCGAGCTGCCGTTCGAGGTTGCGGGCGGTATCGCGCGGGTCGGCCCATTCCTCGCACGTGAGCTCCGCGACGACGCGCTCCGGCAGGGGCGCCGGCGCCTCGCCGCGCGAGCGCAAGCCGGCGTCGAGCGCGAGCGCGAGCACGTCGTACACCAACACCTGCGTCATGATGTCCGCGTTGGTGACCGGACGATGGTCGGCGATCACCAGCACCACGCCGACGGGCAGCTGGCCGCGATAGAGCGGGATACAGGCGAGATTCAGCGGCGGACGCGCCTCGTCGCGCTCGATGAGCTCCGGCACGAACGGGTGCTCGTGGGGGCGCTCGATGATGTACGCCTTCCGATTCATGAGGCCGTGGAGCGGAATCTCCCAGCCGCCCGCCGCCCCGGTGCGCAACATCGCCAGATGCTCGCGCCCTTGCGCCGAGAGTCCGCGCGAGGCGAGCAAGCGCAGCGAGCTGTCCTCGCTGTGGTACAGCAGCAGGCCGCCCGCAGGGGCGGCGAACGCGTCCAGCAACGGCGAGACGACACCGTCGCCGAGCACGTCGAGCGGCGCCATCTTGAGCTGAAGGCTCGTGATGCGCTCGATCAACTCATAGGTGGCGGGCCGCGGTCCGGCAGCCGCGCGCGAGACATCGGGCGCGGCGCTCGGTGGTGGCACGCTCCGCGAAGGACGAGTGTTCTGCCGTTTGGGAATCATGGTCGCTGGCGGGCAAAGCAGCAACCGTCATGCCAGGAGCCATCGAACGATGAGCACGATTCGGCAACGTGAGCACAAGGGTGACGTTTTGCGCCCATCCGAACGCCTACGCACCTGAACGTCAGGAACGCACCGACCGACGCGCATGCAGCGGAATTCGCGTCTGCGCCCTCAGTTGCAAACGCGGGTACCATCCGGCATGACATCGCGCGAGGAGGAATCCCCGCGTGGCGCCTCGTAACACCTTTCGTTGCATCGCCGCGCTGCTCGCCGTCACGATTGCCGCGCCTGCCGTGGCGCAAGTCAATCCGTTCCGCGTTCAGCAGCGCTACAAAGAAGCGAGTCAGGGCAAGAGCATCGACGACTACACGAAGCGCCTGAACGACCCCGACCCGGCCACGCGCCTCGAGGCCGTCAAGAACCTCGGCGAGTCCGGCTCCCCCGAAGCCATCGAGTATCTCATCCAGGCGACGGGTGACTCCGACGACTCGGTGATGATCAAGGCCATCGACTACCTGGGCAAGCTTCGCGCCACCGCCGCCACGACGATCCTGGTGCAGAAGCTCTTCATGAAGGGCGTACCGGTGCAGGTGCAGCAGCGCATCCTCGTCTCGCTCGGCCGCATGGGCGACGTCCGTGCCGCCGGCCCGATCAGCGAGTACATCGATCGCGACACCGATCCCGCCACCAAAGGCACCGCGATCTTCGCGCTCGGCGAGATCGGCGACAAAGGCTCGATCCCGAAGCTGCAGATGATCCAGACCGACGCCCCGGATCCGCACATGCAACGCCTCGCGGGCGAAGCGGTCGCCAAGATCAACCGCCGCCTGTCGCCGTCGACGGTCGCGGTCCAGATCCCGGCGCTGGAAGACGAGAACAAGCCGCCGACCGCGCGGCGGTAGTCACGACGCCGGCTCCCAACTTGTGCGAGCCGCCGACGCAGGCTAACTAACGCCTCCCACCGCTCGCACGCCGGAGTGGCGAAATGGCAGACGCGCGGGACTCAAAATCCCGTGGGGGCAACCTCGTGTCGGTTCAAGTCCGACCTCCGGCATTCGTAGTTTCCCACGGTTACAGCCTTCACTGCTTTGGGAGTGCGACGACCTTCCGCCCCACTGTGCCCGAAGTGTGCCCGTTCTCGTCGGCGGCACGGTCCCGGACGTAGGCCCCGACCTTCGCATCGGCGTCACGTAGGTCAGTCTCGTTGACGATGTTGTAGCGGTCGAAGATGGCGCGCGTCTTGTGTCCGGTGACGGCCATTGCCACCCGCTCAGGTACCCCCGCCCGCACGAGGTTCCTGGCAGCTGAACGCCGGAAGTCGTGGAGCATGAGCCCTCCGAGGCCCGTCGCAGTCGCTGCCTTCCGCCAGGCGCCGTAGTGGCTACGGATCGGGCGCCCGTTGTGGTGGAACACGAACAGGCAGTCGAGCCGTCGTTGCTTGGCGGCATCAGCCAGAACCCGCGTGATCTCACTGTCGGGCCCGAACGCCAGCGATCGTCCCTGTCCGTTCTTGCTCTGCTAATTTTCGAGGCGCACGGTGCCCGTCGCGAGGTTCACCTGTCGCCATGGCAGCGCGAACACCTCACGCTTCCGCCACCCCGTCAGATAAGCGAACCGTGCTGCCCCTTGAAGGTAATCGGGAAGGGCGGCACAGAACGCCTCGAAGTCGGCGGGGTCAAGGAATCCCGTGCGCTTTCACTGTTGTCGGCTCGCTTCCCCTACTGCTCGCTCCCAAAATGGGCCAGGTCGCGCTGGCCGTTTCCGTCCCGATTCCGGCCAACCTGGCACGATGCGTTCCGACGATTCGCGATGACGGCAGGTGCCGGCTCGGGGCAACATGCGTACCCTGGCGCCCTCCGTACGATGACTCTCCGGAAGTTCCTCGCTCGGAGAGTGCTGACGCGTTGGACTGCATCCGCTCGCAGTCTAACGCTCACGCAAGGCGTTGATCGGCCATCATGGAAGACAGCGGATCTTTTGAGGTTGTGAAGCCGTGAGTCGGGGATCGCGGTCGGCGTTAGACTGCGTCGCCGGTCTGCGCTCGTGGAATTACACGGAACTGTCCAATAGTAGTTCGGCCAAAAATCCCGACGGCCGATTGCCCTGGAAAAGAAAGGCTCTGCTCACATGAAAATCCCACTACTCGGCTTGGCATTTGTCGCTAGTCTGCTGACCGGCTGTGTCTCGCCGGAATCGGGAATCAAGAGCGATCCGGCCACCGCCCTGAGGCAACTGGATCAAGAACGCATTCAAGCGCAGATCGGTGCTGATGCGGCGGCCCTCGATCGCCTCTACGCTGAGGATTTCATCGGCATAGGCCCAAGTGGCACCGTGAGAACAAAGGCCCAGGTGATTGCAGATTTTACGTCGGGGAGTTTGAGATTTCAGTCCATCACTGCCGACGACGTGCGATGGCGCATCTATGGAAACACGGCGGTGGAGACCGGCCGCTCGACCATGATTGGGCAAGACAAAGGCAAAGCCGTTCCCCGCGACAATCGCTTCACCAGAGTATGGGTAGAGCGGCGAGGGCGCTGGCAATTGGTCGCCAACCACTACTCGTTGCTGGTGGCGCAGCAATGATATGCCGAACCACACCATGCAGCGGATGCGAGCCATCAGTCACAGTTCGGGCGCCCTTGGCGGCTGGCTCGCACCGCTGATGGTGATCGTTAGATGTACGGACGAGCGAGTGTGGGCTTTCTCACCGCTCGTGGCCGAACGCATCCCAATTTCGGACACATCTTCATTTTCGCCCGATCGAGTCCGCGCGTAAGCGTATGAATTCCTGATCGCCAAAAAAGGATCGAGACAAGTTGGCTCGATCCACGATCATGTCGGACAGCGTTCCTAGTTTTCAGGTGGATTCGGACAGCGAGCATGCGGTGCAGTAGAGGTCCGCGTCCTTGCGTCCCTGTGCCCGATCTGTGCCCGAATCGTTCGCCACGCGACGCAACCAGACGCACACTCGACATCGCCAACGCCCCTGACATCGTTCCGATGCGTGCGTCCGGTCGCGTCCATTTCGCTACGTTTCCGTCCTCAAAATCCCGTGGGGGCAACCTCGTGTCGGTTCAAGTCCGACCTCCGGCACTTCGATATTTGGCGGCGTAGCTCTGCCCGAAGACACGAAGGCTGGCGCTCGCTTTCCCCTCTCGCGCACCGTTCCGACGTTCGCACCAAGTCATGGTAGGCAGCGCACGCGAGACGATCTGCGATGCGCTGCCCGTCCTGTGAACACGACAACACCTCCGAGCACCGGTTCTGTGGCGAATGCGGTGTCTCACTGGCCGCGATGTGCGGAGCGTGTGGCGCGTCGAACGGTCCCGGCGAGAAATTCTGCGGCGGCTGCGGCGCGCCGCTGCGGTCCTCTCCGACCGCGCCATCGTCCGTTGCGGCAGCACCGGAGCCCGAAGCGCCGTCGCCAACCGGCGAGCGCCGCCAACTCACTGTCCTGTTCTGCGACCTCGTCGGCTCGACGCCACTCTCGCAGCAGCTCGACGCCGAGGAGTGGCGCGACGTGGTCGAGGCGTATCACCGAACCGCCGCCGCCGCCGTCACCCGCTTCGGGGGTCACGTGGCGCAGTACCTCGGCGACGGCCTCCTCATCTACTTCGGCTGGCCGACGGCGCGCGAGGATGACCCTGAACGTGCAACCCGCGCGGGCCTTGCGATTCTCGACGCGATGGTGCTGCTCAACTCCACGCTCGCGGGCGATGGCACTCGGCTCGCCGTCCGGATCGGCATGCACACCGGGCCGGTGGTGATCGGGGACGGCGGCGCGGTATTCGGGGACACGGCGAACATCGCGGCGCGCGTGCAGAGCGCGGCCGCCCCCGACACGGTGGTGATCACCGCCGCGACGCAACGCCTGGTCAGCGGGCTGTTCGTGGTCGAGGACCGTGGGCCGCAGGAACTCAAGGGTATACGCGAGCCGGTGACGCTCTACCGCGTCGTGCAACCGAGCGGCGTACGCAGCCGCCTCGACATCGCGGCGGGACGCCTCACGCCCTTCGTCGGTCGCGATATGGAGCTCGGCACGCTGGTCGATCGCTGGGAGCGGGCGCAGGACGGCGAGGGGCAGACCGTCGTCGTACTCGGCGAGGCTGGGGTCGGGAAGTCGCGGCTCGTCTACCAACTGCGCGAGCACCTGGCGGAAGTGCCGCATACGTGGCTCGAATGCGGCGCCACGCCCTACACCGAGGGCACGCCGTACCATCCGATCACCGCGCTGGTGCCGCAGGGACTCACGTTCGCGCCCGAGGACACTGCTGCTGAGAAGCTCGGCAAGCTGGAGGTCCGACTCGGCGCGCTGGCTTCAACAGAGACCGTGGCCCTGCTCGCGGACTTTCTCGGGCTGCCGCCACCCACGAAGCTGCAGCTCAGCCCCGAGCTACAGCGGCGGAAAACGATCGACCTGCTGGTGCAGTGGACCCTGTCGCTCGGCACAGCGCAGTCGCTGGTCGTGTTCGTCGAGGACCTGCATTGGTGCGACGCCTCGACGCTGGAGCTGCTGGGGCATCTGATCGCGCAGAGCCCAACGGCGCGCGTGCTGTTGCTGGCCACGGCGCGTCCGGAATTCACACCGCCGTGGCCGGCGCGTTCCAACCTGACCACCGTGCAGCTCGCCCGGCTTACCAAGCGCCAGGCGCGCGACATGATCGCGACGCTCGCGGGGACGGAGCTACCTGCCGCCACCCTCGACACGCTCGTCGCCCGCGCCGACGGCGTGCCGCTCTACGTCGAGGAGCTGACCAAGGCGATGGCAGAGCCTGGAGCGGCGCGCGGCGTGGAGGCCATTCCGGCCAGCCTCGCCGACTCGTTGATGGGGCGACTCGATCGACTGTCGACGGCGAAGGAGGTGGCGCAGCGGGCGGCGGTGCTGGGACGGGAGTTCGGGTATCCGCTGCTGGCGGCGATGGTGGGCATGCACGAGGCCGCGCTCCGCCAGGGACTCAGGCGCCTGGTCGACGCGGAAATCTTCTTCGCGCGCGGCGAGCCGCCTGCCGCCACGTACACCTTCAAGCACGCACTGATCCAGGAGACGGCGTACCAGTCGCTGCTGAAGCGCGCGCGCCAGCAGCTACACGCGCGGGTCGCGCAGGTGCTGGTGGAACGCTTCCCCGAGCGCGTCGCGTCCGAGCCGGAGGCGATCGCGCGGCATTACGAGCAGGCGGGGCTGGCCGCGCAAGCGATCGGAGAGTACCAGCGGGCCGGCGAGCGGGCCACGCAGCGGTCGGCGAACGAGGAGTCCATCGGCCATCTGCGCCGCGCCCTCGATCTCGTCGCAACGCTGCCGGAGACGCGCGAGCGCCATCAGATGGAGCTCGGACTTCAGCTGGCAATCGGGGTACCGGTCGGTGCAGCCAGAGGATGGTCGCATCCGGCATACGAACAGACCTTCGCGCGCGCCCGCGAGTTGGCGGCCCAGATCGGCGAGTCGCCCGATCTCCCCCACGTGCTCGTCGGGATGGCGGCGGCCTACTTCAACAAGGGTGATCTCGCGACCGCGGCCGGGATCGCACAGGAGGCCTTAGCCGCCGCCGGACGCACGGGAGTCGCGCTTGACCTCCTCTTGGCTCACTTATGCGCCGGCATCCCATTGCTCTTTCAGGGAAGCTTCTCGCAGGCGCTGCAGCATTTCGAGCACAGCATCAAACTATACGATTCGAGCAACCCCCGGTCTCTGGGTTATACGGTGGGATCCGATTCTCGTGTCGATGCCCTCGGGAACGCGGCCTTGTGTCACCTGTACCTTGGCCATCTCGACCGGGCGCTGGCTGTCAGCGAGGAGGCGGTGGCGCTGGCGCAGCGCCTAAAACATCCGCCCAGCTTGGCGATCGCTCTCTACAGCGCTGGACTCATCCATCCTCAGCGCGGTGAGATCGAGCGGATGCGGGAACGCGCCGATGAACTTACTGGTCTCGCCGAGCAGCTCGGTTTTCCATTGTGGCTGGGAGTGGGGAGGTTTTTTCGAGGCTGGGCCCGGGTCGAGTCCGGGGAGGCCGAGACGGGCCTCGCGGAGATGCAGAAGGCGATGGTCGAGCTGGCGGGACTTGGAACCGGGCTCGGAGCGCCGGCGATCCTCGTCGTATTAGCCGAAGGGCTTCGGAAGGTTGGGCGCCACGACGATGCCCTGGGCGCACTCGGACTCGGCGTCGCGCAAGCCGAACAACAGGGCGAGCACAACTATGATGCCGAGCTTCATCGGCTGCGGGCCGAGATTCTCCTCGACATGGACGGCAATGCCGCCCCAGAGGCGGAGGCACTCTTCCACCAATCCCTCGAGATCGCCCGGCGGCAAGAGGCCAAGACGTTCGAGCTGCGTGCCGCCACCAGCCTGGCGCGGCTCTGGCAGCGCCAGGGCAAGCCCGACGCCGCCCGCGCGCTCCTCGCCCCGGTGTACGCCTGGTTCACCGAAGGCTTCACCACGCGCGACCTGATCGCGGCGAAGGCGCTGCTCGAGGAGCTGGCGTAAAAACTCGTCGTCGGATCGTGAGCATTCTCTCTGGGGACCATCCCATGGGGCTCGCGCTCTGCCCAAACTCTGCCCGAACTCATGCGAATGGACGTTACAGATGCAAACGCGGCACGGCCAAAGTCGCTGATGACGCTCGCATCCTTCGCATGAGTCGCGCCCATTCCGCCGGGCGCTGGTCCTCAAAATCCCGTGGGGGCAACCTCGTGTCGGTTCAAGTCCGACCTCCGGCATTCGTGCGGCGGCAGGCAGCGGGTGAGTTCGTCCTCGATGTCGCGGGCGTGCCGTCGAAGCGTGCTGCCCACCGACCGG
The DNA here is from genome assembly GCA_964631985.1 of uncultured Polyangiaceae bacterium. Taxonomy (GTDB): domain Bacteria; phylum Desulfobacterota; class Binatia; order UTPRO1; family UTPRO1; genus UTPRO1. The sequence goes on from CAZWAX010000114.1 coordinate 8,973, forward strand.
TTGGACTGGCCTGCGAACCGGAGAATTGCGGCTCGAACCTGTGGGCGGCCAGCCACTCGACCGCAATCCTTAGGCGGAAGGCGCCGGACCAGCCGTGGGCAGTGGAGCGAGTTCGTAGTAGGAGGTCCCCATGGCGAGTCCGGCACGTCAGATCGAGTCGAAGGCCCTTCTGTTGTCGCCGCGTGAACGCGCGCGCCTCGCGGAGCGCCTCATCTTGAGCCTCGATGACGAGATAGAGCCCGACGCCGAGGCCGCGTGGGAGCGAGAGTCCGAACGCCGCCTAGATGAGCTTCGCAGCGGGAAGGTGAAAGGCAGGTCCGCTACGAGCGTGTTCCGCAAGGCGCGCGCTTCGCTTCGGTGAAGCCTGTCGTCTTTCATCCCGAAGCAGAAGCAGAGTTCATTGCTGCCGCACGCTTCTACGAGACTCACAGGATTGGTCTCGGCCTCGACTTCATCTCGGAGGTTCGCCGCGCCGCTGATGTCCTCGTTGCCAACCCACGACGTGGACATCGGTTTTCCAAGCGGCTTCGTCGCCTCCTGATCCGTCGATTTCCATACGGTCTCGTGTATCGAGATGAACCGGACACGACCTTCATCGTCGCCGTCGCGCACCTTCGCCGCAGGCCTGGCTACTGGCGCCAACGGCGGCAAGCTCGCTCTGCCTAGGCGCGGTTTCACTTTGACGGTTCTTTGAAGGTTCTGGACGAAACGGGATGCAATCCGTGCAGCCGGGAGCGTCGTAAGTCGCGAACCGATTCACATGGGATGCGTCGAATTGCGCTGGGTTTCCGCAGCACCCCTCAAAATCCCGTGGGGGCAACCTCGTGTCGGTTCAAGTCCGACCTCCGGCACCAATAATTCCATGGACTCCCCTAGCCGTTGAACAACGACGTTACCCTGGTCGCTTCGTTGTGTTGACGTCGCGGGCGCCCTACGGTGCGCGCCATGAGCGATTGCCCGCCCGCCCTGTACCACCTGCCGCTGCGGCAATGCTTCCCCGATGTGTGGCTCGCCGCGAGCACGACGTCGATGTCGATCCCGCTGGGGCTGAAGATCACGTTCAGCCGCAACATGGTCGCTGTGCGCGGCCCTGAGGGATGGGTGCTGCTCAACCCCGTGCGGCTGAGTGAAGGCGCCGAAGCCGAGCTGCTGGCGCAGGGTCCATTCAAGCACGCTGTCCGGCTCGGCACCTACCACGGTCGCGACGATCGCTACTACGTCGACAAGTTCGGCGTGGAGTTCTGGGGTGTGCCCGGAGAGCAGACGTACCCTGAGCCGAAGTTCAGCCAGGAGATCACGGAGGAGGGGCCGTTCCCAATCCCCGGCACGCGGGTCGTGATCTTCAAGAACGCTACGCGCCCCGAATGCGTCGTCTGCCTGCCACACCATCGTTTGCTCGTGACCTGCGACAGCGTCCAGCACTACGACCAGGACACGCTCATCTCCCTGCTCGGGAAGCTCGTCATGTATCCGATGGGGTTCTTCACTCCCTGCGTGATCGGGCCAATCTGGCTGAAAACGGTCACGCCACCGGGGGGCAACATGCGTGCCGACTTCGAGCGCGTGCTGGCGCTCGACTTCGACAACCTCATCTCCGGTCACGGCACACCCAAGCTCGGCGGCGCCAAGGAAGCGCTCGCCCAGAACGTCGAGCGGCTGCCCCGGTAGCACGGCTGCCGTCGGGCGAACGCCCGATGCTGAGTGCCAGGATCAGTCTCGGACGGCCGTCGGCGGTTCGCGGACGTCTCAGTGAAGCGTGCACGTGAGGGCGGTTCGCTTGCCGTTGTGCACGCAGGCGAGCGGCCGCTCAGTGTTGGCGCACCGCTCGGCGTTCTCCGGTCCGAGCGTCGAGCCCAGGGTCGCCGACAGCCACAGACTCGCATCCCTGCCGTCATCCTCGGAGCTCGGGAGCTTGCTGATCGTCGTGTTCTTGGCGCGCACCTTGATGTCGACGACGCGCCAGTCGGGCGACTTCCGCAGGAGTCGGACCTCCCTGAGGCCCTTGGCGGAGCCGCGCAGGCACCCGGGCGGCAGCGCGTTCGAGTGATTGCGGTAGCGCCGGCTCGCGCCGTTCTTGGACGAGGTCCAGCCGTCTCGCGGATCGCATCCGGTGCCCAAGCCGCCGGGCGGGACGGCGAGGGTCCGCGCCGACCATTCCACGAGCGTGGCGTATTCCGGCACGAATCCGTCTACGAGGAGCTGCAGTCCAGTGATGGTGTCTTGCGGAAGCGGCGTTGGCAGCAGCACCCGTGCGGCGATCTTGAGATGCTCGTTGCCCGTGGGTGCGCCGAGCTCGCCGAGATGCATCGACCCCTTGAGGAACGTGCCGCCCGCGCTCGGACAGATCGGGCTGTCGGGTGCGAGCTCGAGGTGGACGGTCGCGCTGCCACCGCTCGCATCCGCTTCATTCGCAATCTCTATCCAGTACGGCACCTCTTCGAGCACGCGAGCGACGATCGCCGTGTCCCCGCGCGTCGGATTGTCCGCGCAGGCGATCTCTTGCAGCGCATCGCATCCGCCGCGGTACACCGAGATGATCGTCGGCGGATCGCCGGGAAAGGGTGCCGTGACGGCCCGGATCGACAACATCCCGGGGGCCGGCGCCACGTAGCGATACCACACACTGTGGCTGTTGCGGTTGGCGCCGCCCTCCGTACACGACTGGAGGGGATCCTCGGCGCTGGTCGTGGCCGTGGAGCTGTCGAACGTTTCCTCGAAGCTCACGGTCGCGATGGCCGCGGCGCCCGTGCATTCGTCGCTCGCGCCAGCCGCCATGCCCGGAGACGGAAGCCCCAAAACAACCAAGAAGCCGAACAATGCTCGAGCCACCATCGCCATCCTCCTCTTCGCCGCCATTGCACAGGGTGTGGGGAAGCCTCCGCCCCACTTCGGCGGACAGCGGCTTCAGCTTGCAGCCCCGTCCCGGATGACGGACCTGCATTGACCGTGGACATTGTTCGACGCTCGTGAAGTGCGATGGTGCGCAGAGCGCTCAGCGTGGTGCGCGTGTAGCGGGTTGCCGAATCGCGTTAGCACCAACGTTCGGCGATGGGCAAGGAAAATGTGGCGCCGCCACGTCCGCGGCGACGACAGATTTTTCTTGTCGCTTCGCAAACCGCGTCGTAGCGTGCCCCTTCGGTGCTCCGTCGGTTCGCCCGCGACCGCGGGCCACGGCGGCGCGAGAAAGGATCCCATGCCCGCACTCACCCTCCCCAGCCAGTCGACCCGTTCGCGGCGGTGGCCGCACCTCGCAGCCGTGATCATGGCGGCAGCCGCCCTCCTCGCGCGACCCTCGGCCGCAGACGCCCAGGAAACGCTCGTCACCCTGGCCGGCGGACAGGTCCAGGGTCATCTGAACGACGGCGCCCGTGAGTTCCTCGGCATCCCGTATGCGGCGCCACCGGTCGGAGCGCTGCGCTGGAAGCCGCCGGCGCCTGCCGTTCCGTGGGGCGGAGTGCTCGATGCGGCCGCGTACTCGCCGGCATGTCCTCAGTTGCCGAGCCTGACCGGCACCGAGAGCGCGCAGGAGGATTGCCTGTACCTGAACGTCTGGACGCCGAGCCCGGCGCCGGCCGAGCCGCGCCCCGTGATGGTGTGGATTCACGGCGGGTCAAATCAGGTCGGTTCGACGGGCGACTTCATACCGTTTCCGCCGTACGAGAACGTGCGCCTGTACGACGCGCATCGCCTCGCGGCAGCGCGGAACGTCGTCGTGGTGACGCTCAACTACCGCGTCGGCGTCTTCGGTTTCTTCGGACACGGCGGCCTCGCGTCCGAAGACCCGGCCTATCCGTACGCCGGCAATCAGGGCCTGCTCGATCAGCGCGCGGCGCTGCAGTGGGTGCGCGACAACGTCACGGCGTTCGGCGGTGACCCCGGCAACGTCACGCTCTTCGGCGAGTCCGCGGGATCGTGGAACGTCTGTGCCCACGTGGTGTCACCGCTCTCGAACGGGCTCTTCCACCGCGCCATCAGCCAAAGCGGCGGCTGTACGAGCGGCATCGCGACCGCGACCGACGCGGCGGCCTACGCCACCACGATCGCGGACACGGTCGGATGCAGCGGCGCACCCGACGAGCTGGCGTGCCTCCGCGCGACGCCGGTGTCCGCGCTGCTCGACGCGGCGGGAAGCGTCACCGAGTCACCCGGCTTCGCGCGCAACGACATCACGGTCGATGGCGGGTTCCTGCCGGCGCATCCGCGAGATCTGCTGGACGCCGGTACGTTCGCTCCGGTGCCGTACCTTCTCGGGGCGAACGCAGACGAGGGCACCTTGTTCTTCATCGGCGCGACGCCGATCACCACGCCGGCGGAATACACCGCCACGTTGCAGGCGCAATTTGGACCCACGCTCGCCGCGCAAGTGGAGACGATCTATCCGCTGACGCACTATGCCTCGCCGCAGGAGGCGCTCGTGCGCGTCGTCGGGGATTCGGCGTTGGTCTGCGCGACCTACGACGTCGCCCGTCGCGTTGCGGCGGCCGGACGGCGAACCTACGTCTACGAGTTCGCCCGCGTGGCGCCGATCGCGATCGTGTCGCTGTTGGACCTCGGGGCCTTCCACGGTGCCGAGATACCGTATGTTTTCGGCTCGCTGGCACCGCCGAGCATCTCGGACGAACGGCTCAGTACGCGGATGCAGGAGTATTGGACGAGGTTCGCCGAAAAAGGCCGCCAGCCGCGTGCGAAAGGCAGCACCGCCTGGCCACGCTTCCGGCCGAAGACGTACCAGATGCTGCGGCTCGACGGCTCCGGCCAGGTGAAGGACGTCCGCAAGATCAAGAACTTTCGGCGCACCGAATGTGACTTCTGGTCGAGCGTCTACGAGCAGAACTGATCGGTCCGCGCAAAAATAGAGCCGCCCGCCCACTGGTATCGTGGGCGGGCGGCTCATCGCGAGAGCACGTCGGCTCTTCGCAGCTCCGGACCTGAAGCCGGAGCTATGGGATTGAAACGGCTACGACTCCCGGGCCGTCGGCAGCCTCGCGCGACGGCCTCATGTCTAACCCGGTGGCGTGTCCATCCCTGACCCTTGCATCATTCGACTGCCTCCTTTCGGAGTGAACGACGAGACGCGCTTCCCTCGCACGTCTCGTCTTCAGGGCTGCGCCTCTGGCGCGTCCTTGTCAACGGCGTATCGCGTGCGCCCGCGCACCGGAGATGCGACGACTCTCGTCGTTCGCGTCTCGCGGTCCTCTCCAGTAGCATGCGCGCCCATCCAATCTTCACGAAACCGAGGTCCGATGAACTGCAAGACGTGCGGCGTAGAATCCAAAGAGATCGCCACCAAGACGACCGGTCGGGGGCCGGCCGGGGCCACCAAGTGCCACCGGCTCGAGTGCGGCCATGCCTGGCACGTGCTGACGCCGCCGGCCGGCGGACCCGGGGCCGAGAACGCCCCCCAGGCGACGTCGTGCGGGTGCGGAGAGATCGTCACGGTGAACGCGCTGCTCGCCGCCGGCCGCCGGCTCACCCCGGTCGAGGGCGACACGAACGGTGACGCCAGTGACGAAGGCTTCCGCGCCTGGGCGAAGCTGGTCCTGGAGGCGCTCGACGGGATCCCGGCCGAGAGCGGCGCGCCGAGCCTCGCCCGCAGCGCGGCGACGGCGGCCAAGTCCCAGACCAGCAGCACGACCAAGAAGATCGCCGAGCTGAACAAGCTGCTCGTCCGGGCGATCACCGCGGTGTCCTGAGCCGTCTGGCAATCGCCGCCGGCTTCGCGCTACATCCCCACTGTGCCGCGACTGCAGCGTAAGGGCTTCGGCGGACCCGACGAGGTCCGGCGGTTCCCGAATGGCCTGGTCGAGATCGTGACGCTCGACGAGATCGCCGTCAGCCGCTTCGTCTTCCAGCCCG
>CAZWAX010000115.1:0-14790 GCA_964631985.1 uncultured Polyangiaceae bacterium
GGGCGACGAACTGGCGGGCGGCGGCGGCCCCGATGCCCGCCGATGCTCCGGTGATGACGACGACCTTGCCTTCGAATCGGCGGTTCATCGGTTCGAGCTATGAGCCGGGCCTCGGACTGTCAACCGTCGTCTTGACCTCGTTCCGGCAATTGACTTGAATGCCGCGGCGTTGCCCGCCTCGACCCAAACGATCCGCAAGATCTTCGCCGACAGCATCGCCGCCAAGCGGACGTTCCTGCGCGAGCACGGCGCGCGCATCGCGCCCATCGCCGACCTGATCGTGGCCCGCTTCTCCGAGGGCGCGAAGCTGCTGCTCTTCGGGAACGGCGGCAGCGCCGCCGACGCCCAGCACATCGCGCCCGAGTTCACGAACCGTTTCATGATCGAGCGCCCGCCCCTTCCGGCGATCGCGCTCACCACGGACACGTCGGCGCTCACCGCGATCGCCAACGACTACAGCTTCGACGAGGTCTTCGCGAAGCAGGTGCAGGCGCTCGGCAAGCCGGGCGACGTCGCGATGGCGTTCTCGACGAGCGGCTCGTCGCCGAACGTGCTCCGCGGCGTGGACGCCTGCCGCCGCCTCGGCATCCACACGATCGGGCTCACCGGCGGCAACGGCGGCAAGCTCCGCACGATGGTGGATCATAGGCTGAACGTCTCGGCGAGCCGCGAGTCGGCACGCATCCAGGAGACGCACATCCTGATCGGCCACGTGATCTGCCAGCTGGTGGATGCCGCGCTCTATGGCGGCAAGAAGAAGTAAGCCCGCGGCTGCGGGCGCGGCGCCGATCATCACCCTCACGACCGATTTCGGTACGCACGACGCGTTCGTCGGGATCATGAAGGGCGTGATCCTGCGCGCGGCACCCGCGGTCCGCATCGTCGACCTGACGCACAGCGTGCCGCCACAGAACGTGGTCGCGGGTGCCTATGCGTTGTGGAGCGCGGCGCGCTGGTTTCCACCCGGCACCATCCACGTCGCCGTCGTCGATCCGGGGGTCGGCTCGGGGCGGCGGGCCCTACTGATCGAGACGGCCGACGCCTCGTTCGTCGGCCCCGACAACGGGATCGCGAGCCTCGCAGCGCCTGCCCGCGCCGTCCGGAGGATCTACGACGTGTCGCGCTCGCATGTGCGCCTCCGGCCCGTGAGCCGGACGTTCCACGGCCGCGACGTCTTCGCGCCGGTCGCGGCGGCACTCGCGGCCGGGGCGGACCCCCGCACGCTCGGCCGCCCGGTTCAGGGGATCGAACGGATCCGGCCACCGCGGGTCCGGCGCCGCGGTGGGACGCTGCTCGGGGAGGTCCTATGGGCCGACGTCTTCGGTAACCTCGCGACCAACGTCACGCGAGCCGACGTCGAGGGCGCCGGCTTCCGGGGCCGGAGGCTTTCCATTACGATCGGTGATCACGTGGTGCCCCTTCGCCCGTCCTACTCGAGTGTGCCTCCGAACGGGGGCGTCGCGGTCGTGAACAGCTCCGACCTGGTGGAAATCGCCGTCAATCATGGCTCGGCCGCGACCCGCTTCGACGCCGGAGCGGGGACCGGCATCACGGTCGAGGTCGCGTGAACGTCGTTCCACAACCGCATCGCGACGAGGTGCTGGGCCCGCCGCTCTCCGCCGACGCGCCAGTGTGGGTGACGACGCCTCCGGCGCAAGCGCGGAGTCGCCTCCGCCCGATCCACGTCGGACTCTTTCTCGCGACGCTCTTCACGACCACGCTCGCGGGCAGCTTCCAGGCCGGCGTGAATCCGCTGGAAGATCTGCGATTGTTGGCGCGCGGGCTCCCCTTCTCGGCGACGCTCATGGGCATCTTGCTGGTGCACGAGATGGGGCACTTCGTCGTGTCGCGCCTCCACGGCGTCGAGGCGACGCCGCCCTACTTCATCCCCGGCCCGCCGTTCCTGGTCGGGACGTTCGGCGCCTTCATTCGCATGCACACGCCGACCAACCGCAAGGCGCTCTTCGACGTCGGGGCCGCGGGCCCATGGGCGGGCTTCCTGGTGGCCATTCCGGCGGTCTTCTACGGCCTCTCGCTTTCCGAGGTGAGTGCGCTCCAGCCGACGAGCGGCGGCATCATCCTCGGCGACTCGCTGGTGTTCGGCTGGCTCACGCAGCTGGCGCTCGGCGTCTCCTCCAACGACGTCACCATCCAGTTGCATCCGGTCGCGCTCGCCGGCTGGTTCGGGCTCTTCGTCACGTTCCTGAATCTGTTGCCGATCGGCCAGCTCGACGGTGGCCACGTGGTGTACGCGCTGCTCGGGCGGCGCCATTGGTGGGTCGCACGCGCCGGGTTGGTCGTGATCGTCGGTCTCGCGTTCCTCGGTTGGACGGGATGGGCGATGTGGGCGGTGCTGGTGACGGTGCTCGGCCTCGACCACCCGCCGACGATCGACGAGACGCCGCTCGATCCGGTCCGTCGCGCCGCCGCGTGGCTGACGATCGGGCTCTTCGCAGTCACGTTCATGCCGGTGCCGTTGCTGATCTCGTGAGCGACGGCATGACGCGGTCGTATCCGCTGCGCGTCGAAGCGTGGGTCGAGATTCCCGACCTCGTGCACGGCTTTCTCGGCCGCACCCACGGTCTGCCTCCCGGATCCTTCGGCGTCGACGACGTACGGGACGCGCTCGTGCGCGCGGGTGAGACGCCGCGGCTGATCGCGGCGTCTCGCCAGGTGCATGGCGTGACCGTCCTGGCGCCAGAAGACATGCAGGGTGTCGTCGTCGACGATCTGCCGGCGGGCGACGCCTGGGTGAGCGCGTCGGCCGATATCGTGCTGACGATCCGCACCGCCGACTGCGTGCCGATCCTTCTGGTGGCGCCCCGCGCACGGGCCGTCGCCGCCGTGCACGCGGGCTGGCGCGGCACCCTCGACGGCGTGATCGAGGCGGCCCTCGAGAGCCTGCGCGTGCGCTACGACGCGCGCGCCGACGAGGTGTCGGCGGCGATCGGTCCCGCGATCGGAGGCTGCTGCTACGCGTTCGGCCGCGAGCATCTCGGCGCTTTCGAGGCTCGGTTCGGTCCCGAGGTCTCAACGGCGTGGAGTCACGACGACGCGAGCGGAGAAAGCCGGCTCGACCTCCGGGCGATCTGCCGTCTGGCGTTGATGCGGGCGGACCTTGCCCCCGAGGCCATAGACCAGATCGGGCCTTGCACCGCCGATCACCCCGACGAGCTGCACTCGTTTCGGCGCGACGGGGCACACGCGGGGCGACAGCTGAGCTACGTCGGCTGGACGGCGAGCGGACGCTGACTGGCTACAGCGCCGTGCCGGTCGCGGGCGTCGGCGTGATCCGTGCCGGAATCGCGCCGAGCTCCTTCTCGGGGTCTTCCACGACCCGTCGGAGCACCGCCGCAATCTGCGTCCCCTGCGCGCCGTCGATCATTCGATGATCGAAGGTGCAGCCGAGCGTCACGACCGATCGCGCCACGATACGGTCGCCTTCGACGACGGGCTTCTTCTGCACCTCGCCGATCAACACTACGATCGGGGAGCGGCTGATCGGCACCAGCGGCGCCAACGCGAAGCTCATCCCGAAGCCTTCGAAGTTGCCGATGTTCGAGACCATGGCGCTGCCGAACTGATCCGATTCGATGCCAAAGCGCGAGAGATCGAGCTGGAGATCGTAGAGAAGGTACTCCATCGCCCGAACGGTGAGCCCGAGGATGGCGTTCGGGAGCCGCTGGACGAGGCTCTTGGTGCGCTCGACGCCGGGGTCGGCATGACGCCGCACCAGGGCGGCGCGGGTAGCGAGCTCGCGCGCGATCTCGGAGAGCGGCATGTCGTCGACCCGGGTGAGCTTGGTGCCGGAGAGGTCGCGGCCACCCTCGGTCGCCACCTGCACGAAGATGTCGACGTCCTTCCGGTGCGCAATCCCGCGGCGGGTCACGATGCCGTTCGCTTGCGGCACTTTCCGGATGCCGAGGGCGAGTCCTTTCGCCACGAGGTGGGTGACCCGGACCTTGGTGCCGGACACGCGACCGAGCTCCTCGAGGTAGGGAAGCGCCCGGTCGACCACCAGATCCATCACCCCATAGACCGTCGGATCGTGGGGTCGATCCCATACGTGGGGCGCGAGGCGGCGCCAGCTGGAGAGATGCTGTGCGGGTTCGAAGATCCGTCCCATGCCGACGGCGCGGGATTCTAGGGACCGATCCCGCCGTTGTCCACGAGCGAACGGGCCTTGTTGGCTCAGAACGAAGTTGGTAGGTTCGACCTTGGCCTCGAGATCGGCCTGAGGAGGGTTCTCATGCGGAAGATCATCATGGTGGCGGTGGCGGTGGCGCTCCTGGGTAGCTCACGACTCTCATTCGCGCAGGGTGCGGACGACTACGACGATTCACAGGCCCACCCGCTTCGTCTCGCGGCCTACCTGATTCATCCGATCGGGTTCACCCTCGAGTGGCTGGTGACCCGTCCCTTCCACGAGTTGGTGGCCCAACCCGATCTCGCCCCGGTCTTCGGGCACACCTCGCACGAGTATTACGGGGATGCGCCGGTCGGGACCGCGATCGTCCCTGAGACCTATCGCGAGTAGGAGCGCGACGGACGCTGATCGGCATCCGTCTCTTCGAGCTCTCCACCCACGATTTCGAGGTTCGCGTAGCGTCGGATGAGCTTCTTCATCCCAGCACGCGCGAACTGGACCATCAGCTTCTCCTGCTCGCCCCGCCCTTCGCTGCGTCGCACGATCCCGACGCCGAAGGTCGGATGACGGACCTTCGTGCCCGGCGCTAGCCCGCCGCCCGTCGTGAAGCTTTCGGGCGCCTCCTGGCTGTAGCTGTAGTCCATCGTCGGGCCGCTCGGTGCCGTCGCGATCCGACGGGCCGGCCGCTCGGAAAGGCCGGCGAGCTTGACGTACTGTGCCGGGATCTCATCGAGGAACCGTGAGGGCGGGCGCTCGCTGATGGTGCCGAAGCGCAGCCGGCGCTCGGCGCGGAAGAGATAGAGCTCGGCGCGCGCGCGCGTCATACCGACGTAGCAAACCCGGCGTTCCTCCTCGAGCGCTTGTGGGTCGTCGAGCGTTCGCTGGTGCGGGAAGATGCCCTCTTCCATCCCGAGAATGAACACGACCGGGAACTCGAGCCCTTTCGAGGTATGCAGGGTCATGAGCGTCAGCCGGTCGCGGCTTTCGGCCTGGCGATCCCAATCGGTGACGAGCGCCGCTTCCTCGAGAAAGCGACCGAGCCGCGCGCGCGCGTCCTCGCCCGCGGGCGAGCGCTCGTCGAAGTCGCGCGTCACGGCGAGCAGCTCGTCGATGTTCTCGATGCGAGACGTCCGATCCGCCCCACCCTCCTCCAACCGATCGCGGTAGGACGTGAGCTCCAGGACTCGCTCGAGCAACGCGGCGAGTGAGTCGCCCGCAAGGGTCACACGGAGCTCGTTCAACAGGTCGGCGAACGCACGGACGCGTCCCGCCGACGTCGCGGCGAGGCCGGGCACCGGCGTCGCGAGCTGCAGCAGCTCCACGATCGAAATCTCGGCCTCGCGGGCAGCCAGTCGGAGCGCCCCAACCGTCTGGTCGCCGATGCCGCGCGCCGGCGTATTGATGATGCGCTCGAGGCTCGCCTCGTCGGCCGGATTGGCGAGCACCCGCAGATACGCGAGCAGGTCCTTGATCTCCTTGCGCTCGTAGAAGCGGATGCCCCCGACGATCGCGTAGGGCATGGCCGCCCGCATGGCCGCCTCTTCGACCGCACGCGATTGGGCGTTGGTGCGGTAGAAAATCACCACGTCGTGCAGCGCCCGGCCCGCATTCACGAGCCGCCGCACCTCGGCCATGACGAGCCGGGCCTCGGCGAGATCGTCCTCGGCGACCGCGACAGTGACGGGCGCGCCCTCCGGATTCGCCGTCCACAGGGTCTTGCCCTTGCGATCGCAGTTGTTGGCGACGACGGCGCCGGCGGCGGCGAGAATGGTCTTGGTCGAGCGGTAGTTCTGCTCGAGACGGATGACCTTCGTGTCAGGGAAATCGCGCTCGAAATCGAGGATGTTGCGAAGCTCGGCGCCTCGCCACCCGTAGATCGACTGGTCGTCGTCGCCGACGACGCAGAGGTTCGGGCGCTCCCCGCTGGCGAGCAGGCGGAGCAGCACGTACTGGGCGCGATTGGTGTCCTGGTACTCGTCGACGAGGACGTGCTCGAGGCGCCTGCGGTAACGCGCGAGCACCTCTGGCTGATCGCGCAATACCTTCGCCGCGAGCATGATCAGGTAGCCGAAGTCGACCGCGTTCTGGCGCTTCAGCATGCGCTGATAGCGTCGGTAGACCCGCACGAGCGCTTCGCCGGCCATCGGCCGTTTGGCGAGGTCCTCGGGTCCGAGCCCTTCGTTCTTGGCGCGATCGATCGCCCATGCGATCGTCGCCGGCGTGCCCGCCTGTTCGCCGATGCCTTCCTCGGAGAGGCACTGCCGGAGCAGCTTGGCGCAGTCCTGCTCGTCGAAGATCGAAAAGCTGCCGCTGTAGCCGAGGTGATGGATGTGACGGCGCAAGATCTGCGCAGCGGCGCTGTGGAAGGTGCTCATCCAGAGATCCGCGGCGCGGGTGCCGAGCATACCACCGAGGCGATGACGCATCTCGCTCGAGGCTTTGTTGGTGAAGGTGAGCGCCAGGATCGCGTGCGGCGACACGCCGTTGGCGACCAGGGTCGCGATGCGGGTCGTGATGACGCGCGTCTTGCCGCTTCCGGCACCGGCGAGCACCAGCACGGGACCGTCACCGTGCATCACCGCTTCCCGCTGCCGCTCGTTCAACTCGACCGCCACGTCGTCTCCTCCGATACCCGCGCGACGCACCGTCTTAGTCGAGGTCGTGCGAGAATGAAACTTGGATTAGGTAGGTGCAATGTACGATCGCAAAGACGCGCTCCATCAGCGCGCCAAGCGTGAGGGCTACCGATCGCGGGCGGCCTACAAGCTGCTGGAGCTGCAGAAGCGCACGCGCATCCTGAAACGCGGTCATGCGGTCGTCGACCTCGGCGCCTGGCCGGGCGGATGGTTGCAAGTCGCCGCCGACATCGTCGGACCCTCGGGGCTCGTGGTGGGCGTCGACCTGGCTCCGATCGAGCCGCTTCCGCTGCCCCAGGTGACGGTGCTGCGCGACGACGTCGCCGACCCGGGGTGCATCGCGCGGGTGACCGAGGCGCTCGGTCGCAAAGCCGACGTCCTCCTCTCGGACCTCGCGCCCAAGCTGACCGGCATCGGGCCGCGCGATGCCGCGCAATCCGAGCTGCTCGCCGAGGCGACACGCAGCTTCGCACGCCACGTCCTCCGTCCCGGCGGGACCTTGGTCACCAAGACACTCGGGGGCCGCGAGGGGGAGGGTGCGCGGGCCGCGTTGCGGGAGCTCTTCGGGACGGTCCGCCAACTCGGCCTGGAGGCGACCCGCAAGCGCTCGTCCGAGCTCTATCTCTTCGCGGCCGATTTCCGCGGAAATACTGATTGACACGAAATTTTTGCGCGTAGTACGTAGCGTCACTACGCACAGCGACCCGAGGAGGTCCCCCATGGCAACCGAAGATCGTTACGCCCGCTCCCCTGGCCCGATCGATTGGGCGGTTCCCGAGAGCTTCGCCACCAACTTTCGGTGGGAATACCAGGACGGCCGCGAGTCGCTCCTCAAGCTGTACCAGAAGGGGAAGGACCGGCAGTGGGACGCGACCAGCCGGATCGACTGGTCGCAGGATCTCGATCCGGAGAACCCGGAGCAGTTGCCGGACGAATCGATTCCCATCTTCGGCTCGGCACCGTTCGCGCGGCTGACGGCGGAAGAAAAGGCGACCCTCCGGCGCCACTTCCAGTCGTGGCAGCTGTCGCAGTTCCTGCATGGCGAGCAGGGGGCGCTGATCTGCACGGCGAAGATCGTGCAGCAGGTACCGAACATGGACGCCAAGTTCTACGCGGCGACCCAGGTGATCGACGAGGCGCGCCACGTGGAGGCGTACTCGCGTCTCCTGCACGACAAGTTCGAGCTGGCGTACCCGATCACGCCGACGCTCAAGCGCTTGCTCGACAACGTGCTCAGCGACTCGCGCTGGGACATGACCTACCTCGGGATGCAGGTCCTGATCGAGGGCCTCGCGCTCGCCGCCTTCGCCCAGATTCGCGATCAGTCGCAGAACCCGCTCGCGGCATCGGTGAACGCCTACGTGATGCAGGACGAGGCGCGGCACGTGGCCTTCGGCCGATTCGCGCTCCGCGACTACTACCCGCAGCTGACGCAGGCGGAGCGCGACGAGCGCGAGGAGTTCGCGGTCGAAGCTTGCTACCTGATGCGCGACCGCTTCCAGGCCGAGGAAGTGTGGGAGACGCTGGGGTTGCCGGTCGATGAGTGCGCCGCGTTCATGCTCGAGTCCGGCTTCATGCAGCGCTATCGCTCGGCGCTCTTCAGCCGCATCGTCCCGGTGATCAAGGACATCGGTCTCTGGGGACCGAAGATCCGCGCCGGCTACGAGAAGATGGGCATCCTCGGGTACGCGAGCGCCGACGTGCAAGCGATGGGCGAGGAGGACGAGCGGGTCGCCGAGGAGTTCGACGCGCGGCACGCCGAGATCCTCAAGACGGCAGCGGGGGCAGGGAACGGTGGCCGTACCGAGGCCGCCTAGAAGGGTGTCGCCCATGCCGCACCAGATGAAGATGCAGGATCTCGAGCGGGCCACGGGTGTCGGCCGCGAGACGATCCGCTTCTACATTCGCGAGGGCCTGCTGCCGCAACCGAAGCGTCCCAGCCGCAACGTGGCGTGGTACGACGAGTCGTTCGTCGAGCGCGTGAAGTTGATCAAGGAGCTGCAACGGAAGCGCTTTCTTCCCCTGCAGGTGATCAAGGCGATCGTCGGGACCGACGCCGAGCCGTCGCGCGACGAGGTGAAGGCGCTCCTCGAGCTCGACGGCAAGCTCTTCCCCGCCGTCGGGGGCGGCGCAGAGATGCCGGCCGAACGCGTCACCGAGGTCGCGCGCCGCACCGGTCTCAAGGCCACCGAGGTCCGCCAACTCGCGGACACGGGCATCATCGAGATCGAGACCGGAGGCGGCGATCAATGGCTCGACGACACTGCGATCCGCATCGTCGAGGTCTGGGGCAAGATGCGGCAGGCCGGGTTCGTCTCGGACCTGGGCTTCGCCCCGGAGAACATGCGGCTCTACGTCGATTTCGTCCGCTGGCTCGCCCGCGAGGAGCTGCGGATCTTCTCGCACGGCGTCGCGGGGCGGGTGGACACGGAGAACGCGGTCCGCATGGCCGAATCGGGCGTGAACCTCGTGAACCAGATCATCGCCTTGCTCCGGAAGGCGACCATCCTGCGCTACGTGTCGGCCGGCAACCTCGCGGACGACGAGGGCTCCGGCTCCACCGGACGCGCCACGGGGTCGTCCGGAGAGCGCTCCTAGCCGACTCGTCGTCAGCCTGGCGTGCTCGGGCGGCGCCGAGTAGGATCGCCGCGCCGTCCGGTGGTCGCAGGGTGCGACCACGTCGAGCCGGGGTGGGAGGTCCGCACGGAATGCACTCGGGTCGCTTCATACTGGTGGTGGCATTGTGGGGAATGTTCGCGGGCGCCAGTGCCGCGGACGCCGAGGAGTCGCCGCGTAGCATCACCGTGGTCGGGGTCGGACGCGAGCTCGGGACACCGGACGTCGCCCGCATCGGTTTCGGTGTGGAGCAAACCGCGCCGACGGCGCAGGCGGCGAGTCAGGCAGCAGCGAAGAGCGCTACCCAGCTGGTCGAAGCGCTCCGCAAGCAGGTGGCCGACGACGGCAAGGTCCAGACCAGCGGGTACAACCTCCATCCGGTCTACCGCCAGGAGACGGAGCGCCTGCCACCCGACCGACCGCGGCGTCCCGAGATCGTGGGATACACCGCCTCGAACGAGGTCAACGTCGAGACCCGACGGGTCGACGGCATTGGCGCGCTCATCGATGCCGCCGCGGCTGCGGGGGCGGCGCGAATCGGCGACGTCTCGTTCAGTCTCCGAGATCCGGGGCCGGCTCGAAACCGCGCCCTCAAGGCCGCCGGCGCCGACGCGAGCGGCCAGGCGACGGCCATCGCGGAGGCGCTGCAGGTTCGGGTGACGCGAGTGCTCGAAGCGACGACCGAGAGCAGCAGCGGGCCGATCCTCTATAGGCGCACGGCCATGGCAATGGCGGCGGATTCGGTCTCGACGCCGATCGAGCCCGGAGACGTCACGACCGAGGTGCGGCTGCGGGTGACGTATGGCATCGAATGAGAGTCGCACGGACTTGCGCTCCCCGCGGCAGAGGACGCATGATCGGCCGAATGTCGCAGGACGGGGAGGGGGCAGCATGAGCGTGCGTGAAGCACCACGATCGAATCGCTCGAAGACGCGGGTGGATGCCGAGGCGGACCAGAGGCAGTCGGAAAGCACCCTGCATCGACTTCAGGCACGCGGCGAGCGGCTCCTGCAGTGGTTTCCCGAGCTTCGGAAGACCTGGCAACGCGACGCGGAGCCGAGTCTCGAAGCCCTCGTCGGGCAACTGCAGACCCTCGGCGGTCAGGTGAGCAGACGGGCGCAGGAGACCGGGCGCGACCTGGAAGCTCGCGCCGAACGCCTGCTCGCGGATCTCGAACGGCAAGCCGTGCGCGGTCTCAGCCCCTTGCTGTCGCGCGCGAACCTCGCCTCCGGCACCGAGCTCTCCGATCTCGAGCTTCGGTTGCATCGACTCGAGGAGCGGCTCGCACCCCTGGTCGATCGCGAGGCGCAACTCGCCGCCTCGATGACGGACATCCAGACGACGGTCGCGGGCGCCCGCGCCGACGCAACCGAGCGCTTGCGCGAGCTCACGATGCGGCTCGCGGCGACCGAAGAGCTGCAGCACGATCTCGGCCGCGTCCACGAGCACCTCGACGCGCTCTCCAAGGACCAGGTCTCGCGCAGCCTCGACATCGGCAAGCTCAACGATCGGCTGGTCCGGCTCGAGATGCGGATGGGTGACATGCTGAAGGAGCAAGGCGCTCTCGTGAGCGGGCAGCAAGACGTCACCCGGCGTGTGGACACCGTGCATCAGGCCATCGAGGAAACCGCGCGCGCCACGCAGCATGTGCGTGGACAGGTCGAGGGTGCAGCCGACGAGGGTCGGGCGACCGACGCTCGCTTGACGGCGCTCATGGCCGCGCGGAATGGCGATCACGACGAGCTGACACGTATCACCGACGTGCTGGGAAGCATTCATCAGACGCTGCGACAGGTCGATCTACGACTCGGGGATCTCGGCGAGCGCTACGCCGGCGTGCGCGAGGAGCTCGCGAGCCTGTCGGCGCGGGTGAGCCATCTCGAGCTCGCACCGACGCGGCCCGGGGCGGCAAATCTCCTCGGCGGACGAACCGAAGGGCATTGAGTCGTGGAGATCGTTCCCGTCCCGCTGCTCTCCGACAACTACGGCTATCTGCTGATCGATCCCTCCAGCAAAAAAGCGGCGATCGTGGATTGCTCGGAAGCGGCGCCGGTGTTGGCCGAGGTCGAGCGGCGCGGCCTCCACCTGGAAGCGATTCTTTCCACCCATCATCATTACGATCACATCGGCGGCAACGAAGAGGTCGCACGAGCCATCCCTGGGATCCGCGTGCTCGGCTCGCGAGCCGACATCAGTCGAGTGCCGGCC
This sequence comes from uncultured Polyangiaceae bacterium, assembly GCA_964631985.1. Taxonomy (GTDB): domain Bacteria; phylum Desulfobacterota; class Binatia; order UTPRO1; family UTPRO1; genus UTPRO1. The sequence goes on from CAZWAX010000115.1 coordinate 11,608, forward strand.
CTCACCGAGCCCCTCGCGGACGGCGACGAGTTCGTCGTCCTCGGCCGGCGCGGACGGGCGCTGTTCATTCCCGCGCACACGAGCGGACACCTCGCGTACTTCTTCCCCGACGAGGGACCGGACGTGTTCACCGGCGACACGCTCTTCGCGGCCGGGTGCGGGCGGCTCTTCGAGGGGTCACCGGCGCAGATGATGCAGTCCCTCGCCAAGCTCGCCGCGCTGCCGGACGCGACGAAGGTGTGGTGCGGGCACGAGTACACCCAGAAGAACCTCTTGTTCGCCCGCGAGCTCGAGCCCGCCAACCCGGACGTCGCCGCCAAGCTCACGCGCGTGGAGGCACAGCGCAAGGACGGCAAGCCGACGGTGCCGTCGACGATCGGCGAAGAGAAACGGACCAACCCGTTCCTCCGCTCGGACAGTCCCGAGCTCCGCCGCACGCTGCAGCAGCGCTTTCCCGATCTCGCGACCGATGCGGTCGCGCTGTTCGCGAAGACTCGTGAGCTCAAAGACTCCTTCTGAGGTTTCCAACATGACCTGCACCGAGCTGCTCTGTACGCGGAGCGATGCCATCGCCACGATCACGCTCAATCGTCCCGAGAAGCGAAACGCGCTCACCGTGCCGATGCTGGAAGCCTTCCACGCGGCGGTTCGCGAGGTGGCGACGTCGTCGGACATCCGGGTCTTGATCCTGCGCGGCGCGGGCAAAGCATTTTGCGCCGGTCTCGACCTGAAGGAGATGGGACTCGCGCGCCGACCCGACGGTAGCGTGGAGTATCCCGAGATCGAGGATGCGCTCCACGAGCTCGAGCGGTGTCCGATTCCGACGATCGCCATGATGCAGGGCGATGCGATCGCGGGGGGCCTCGAGCTGGCGCTGCATTGCGATCTCCGTGTCGCCGGTGCGAGCGCCCGCATGGGCATGCCGCTCGCCAAGATAGGACTGGTAGTGCCGTTTCCGCTGACGCAGAAGCTCCTCGATACCGTCGGGACGGTGAAGACGAAGGAGATGCTCTTCACTGGGGCGCTGCTCGATGCCGAAAGCGCCCGCGCCGCCGGGCTCGTGACGCGCGTCGTCCCCGATGCCGAGCTGGAGGCGGCGACGCTGGCACTCGCCACCGACATCGCCGCGAACGCACCGCTCTCGCTTCGCACCATGAAGGCGGCGATCAACGAGGCGAACGGATTCCGCAACCCGCGCCCGTCGGAAGCGCTCGCGGCACAGGCGGCGGCGACGCGGAGGAGCGACGACCTGCAGGAAGGCCTGCGCGCGGTATTCGAGAAGCGCCGCGCCATCTTCCACGGCCGCTGACGCGAGCCTGGCTACGAGCTGCGGGCGGGGGCGAGGAGCGGCTCGAGGTCTGCCCAGCTCGTGACCGGGGTCGAGCAGGTGTAGCCGTGGCAGACGTAGACGGTCGTCCGTCCACCCACCTGTGTCTTGCCCTCGGCGACCGGGAGTCGGGTGGTGCTCGTGGGCTCGGTGACGACGAGCGTCTTGTTCGGCACGTAAGCGGCGTGGATCCTGGTCGTGAGGTCCACCGTCGCGGGGTCGGCCGGGTTGCCGACGATGACCACCTCGCGCGGCTTCCGTAGATAGAAATCGGCCGCACCGATCATGTTGGCGAAGCCGAACGGGTTCTTGGTCATGCCGGCGGCGAAACCGCGGAGCGCGCGCTCGGCGGCAACGAGAAACCGCTCGTCGCCCCGATAGTGGAACAAACGCAGCAGCCCCTGCACCGCGGCCGAGTTGCCCGACGGGATCGAACCGTCGAAGACAGGCTTCGGACGGTGCACGAGGGTCTCGTGGCCGGTTCCGGTGAAGAAAAAGCCGCCCTGCTCGCGATCCTCGAAGCGATCGAGCATGACCGTCCCGAGCGCGACGGCGTCCGTCATGAGCGAAGGATCGGCCGTGGCTTCGTACAGGTCGAGCAACGCGTTCACCAGGAAGGCGTAGTCGTCGAGGTACGCGCCGAGCTTCGCTTCGCCCGCAGTCCACGTGCGCAACAACCGGCCGTCACGGTACAGGTGCGCGCGTACGAACCGCACGGCCCGTTCCGCGGTTTCGCGATACGACGGATCCCCAAGCACCTTCGCGGCTTCGGCGAACGCGCCGATCATGAGGGCATTCCAGCTCGTGAGGATCTTCTCGTCGCGCGCGGGGGCGACGCGGGACGAGCGCGCCGCCAGCAAGCGCTCGCGCGCGGTCGCGATGGTGGCCCCGATCTCGTCGACCGGCCGTCCGAAGAGGCGTGCGATCTGGTCGATGTCGAGTGTGCGATTCAGGATGTTCTTGTGCTCGAAGTTGCCCTCGGGGCTGACGTCGTAGAAGCGACACACGACCTCGGCGTTTTGCGGGCCGACGGCGGCCGCGACCTCGTCCGGCGTCCAGACGAAGTACTTGCCCTCGACACCCTCGCTGTCGGCGTCCTGTGCGGCGTAGAAGCCACCGTCCGGATGCGTCATCTCACGGCGTACGTAGTCGAGCGTCTCACGCACGACCCGCGCCAACGCCGGATCGCCCGTCGCCTGGTAACCCTCGAGGTAGAGGCGGACCAGCAACGCGTTGTCGTAGAGCATCTTCTCGAAGTGCGGCACCAGCCAGCGGGCGTCGACCGAGTATCGGTGGAAGCCACCCCCGATCTGGTCGTTGATCCCGCCCGCCGCCATGCTTCGCAGCGTCGTGACTACCATGTCGAGGAAGCGACGCTCGCCCGTCATCTGCCAGGCGCGGAGAAACAGCGAGAAGACCATCGTGTTCGGAAACTTGGGCGCGTCCCCGATGCCGCCATGTTGCTCGTCATAGTGGCGCGTGAGCGCGCGGGCGGCGGCGACCGGGAGATCGGACGGGAGATCCGCGGAGTCCGCCGTGTGCTGCTCACCCTGTCGAAGGCCGGACAGGATCTGATCGATGCTGCTCCGGATCTCGTCCGGCTTTTGGCGGTAGGCCTCCGACACGCCGAGAAGCACCCGCGGAAAGCCCGCCATGCCGTGGCGATCGACAGGAGGAAAATAGGTCCCGCCCCAAAACGGCTCGCCGGCCGGGGTGAGGAAGACGGTGAGCGGCCACCCGCCGTGCCCCGTCAGCATCTGCACCGCACCCATGTAGATGTCATCGAGGTCGGGACGCTCCACGCGGGCGACTTTGATGCACACGAAGGTCCGGTTCATGAGCGTGGCGCTGCGCTC
>CAZWAX010000116.1:0-7152 GCA_964631985.1 uncultured Polyangiaceae bacterium
TGCTGGGGCCTCACCGAGCCGGGCAGCGGCAGCGACGCGCTCGGCGGCATGAAGACGACGGCGCGCCGCGACGGCGACACGTACGTCCTGAACGGCAGCAAGACCTTCATCACCAACGCGCCATACGCCGACGTCTTCCTGATCCTCGCGCGCGCCGAGGACGAGTCGATCCAGAGCTTCATCGTCGAGCGCGGCACGCCGGGGCTCAGCACCGGTCCGGCCATGAAGAAGATGGGCATGCGCGGCTCGCCGACCGGCGAGATCTTCCTCGACGACGTGCGCGTACCGGCTGATCAGCTGCTCGGCGGCGGCGTCCGCGAGCGCGGCCACGTCAAGGCGAGCCTCGCGACCGAGCGCGTCGGGCTCGCGGTGATGTCGTACGGCATCGCCGAGCGCTGCTACGAGATCGCCCGCGACTACGCGCTGGCGCGGAAGCAGTTCGGCCGCGCCATCGCCGAGTATCAAATGATCCAGAGCCGGCTCGCGCGCATGTACGTGGCGCTCTCGAACTGTCGCCGCATCGTCTACGCCGACTACCTCGCGGGCCGCACGCTGCAAGAATCGGTCGCCGACATCTGCGCGGGGAAGCTCTACTGCGCCGAGATGGGCACCTTCGTCGCCTTCGAGGCGATCCACATCCTCGCCGGCAACGGTTACATGGAAGAGTACGTCGTCGAGCGCCTCGCCCGCGACGCCAAGCTGATCGAGCTCGGCGGCGGCACCACCGAAATGCAGATCCTGACCATCGCCCGCGAGCTGCTGCGCCAGTGACGCGCGTCGATATTTTCACCGACGGCGCGTGCCAGGGGAATCCGGGCCCAGGCGGATGGGCCGCCATTCTCGTGTCGGGATCGCATCGGCGCGAGATCACCGGGTACGCCCCGGCCACCACCAACAACCGCATGGAGCTGCAGGCGGCGCTGGAGGGTCTCCGCAACCTGAAGCAGCCCTGCGAGGTCGACCTCTACACCGACTCGCAATACCTGAAGAACGGCATGGAGAGCTGGCTCGCCAAGTGGAAGCGGAACGGTTGGAAGACCGCCGCGAAGCAGCCGGTCAAGAATGCCGACCTCTGGGAGCAGCTCGAGGCGGAGGCGGGCAAGCACACGATGCGCTGGCATTGGGTGCGCGGCCACGACGGCCACGTCGAGAACGAGCGCTGCGACGTCCTCGCCAACGAGGCCATTCGCCAGCGCGGTCCGGTGGAGCGCTGACCACCCCATGGCACGCACCGCGACGCTGATCTGCTACGGCTCGCTGATGAGCGGCCTCGGTCTGGCCCCGCTGGCCCCGCTGCCGGTCGCGGACGCGTACCGGGTGCGGCTCACCGGATGTCGCCGCGGGTTCGGCAAGCTCTCGCAGTGGGGCGATCGCTTCGCGATGGTGCTGGAAGCGACGTCGTCGCGCACGCCCATCCGCGCCACCGTCGTCACCGACGCCACGCCAATCGCACCCACCAACGCGAGCGCGGGCGCCGGCGCCGTCGACGGTCTCGCCTTCGTCCTCGGCGTACCCGAGCTCGCGCGGGTCGCGCAGCGCGAGGGCTACCGGTCGACCGCGCTCCTCACCCTCGCCCGCACGGCCGAGCAGCGCGGCTGCGGCCTCGGCGCGCATCTGTGGTCGATCGCGGAAGGCGTCGGCTTCGAGGTCGGGGCGTATCGCCGCGCGCTCGCGGACGCCGTCGATTTCACCTCGGCCCACTACGTGCCGCACCCGGTCGCGACCGAAGGCGACGAGCCGGCGATCGTCTTCCTGCCGCCGGGCGCGGACGGGAGCGGACGCGACGACGTGGTGCCGATCCGCGTCCAGACCGCCGAGATGCGCCTCCTCACCTTCCGGCAGGTCTGGCGCCTGAAGCCGAATCCCACCCAGCTCGATTACGCGGCGATGTGCGTCCTCGCCGAGGTCCACAACGTGTCGCTGGCCGACGTCGTCGGCGACCTGCCCGACTACCCGCCCCTCGCGCGCCTCCTCGACGAGCGTCTGGCGCCGGAGCTCGCGCGCGAGCCGGAACGCTTCCGCGCGACGCTCGGGCTCACGGCCGAGCAGTACGCGACACGCTTCCCGCGCACGCCACGCCGCGCGTCGTTCATCGGCCGCTCGGCGTGATCACCCGGTAGCGGCCGCTCCAAAAGAAACGGCGCGACGCCATCCAGCGCCGCGCCGCCCGTCACTCGTGGTGGCGATTACTTGCCGTGCGGATCGGGAACGACCTTGCCGCCCTTCTCCTTGCACTCCTTCTCGGTGCTCTTCACGATGCCCTCGCCCTTGCAGCCGTTCTTGCCGGCGCAGGCGTGACCGGCACCGGCGCACGCGCCGGCGCCCTTACAGGAGTTGATGCCCGAGCAGTAGACCTCGCCGCCGGTCTTCGCTTCCTCGGCACGCGCGCCGACCGCACCCGACAGCACGAGACTCGCCGCGGCGGACGCAATCAGAAATCCAGTGACCTTGTTCATTGAGACTTCCTCCTTGTGGTTGGGACGACCCGCGCGTCTTGGAACGCGTGGGAGCCATGTAACAGTTGTCGGCGATACGATGCCAGTAGGGGGCGGGGAGGTGCGCGGGTGCGGATCGCGACTACTTGCCGAGACCGAGCTGCGCCCCGAGCTGACCCATGAACTTCGGGCCCGGTATGCCGTCTCCTAGACTAATCGCCTGCAACTGCCGCAGGTCAGCAGGAATTTTTGCGGCTCCGACGACCACCGGCAACACAGGGACATCGGCGTTGCGGGCGAAGTTCGCGCTCCACAGGACGTCCGACGGCAACTCGTCGCCAACCAGCACGATGGCCGCTTGCGACGACGACATCGCCTGTTCGAACGCGACCTTGAACGGCAGTTTCGGATTCAAATCGCGCTGAGTCTCCACCTGCACGCCGGTCTTCTCGATCGCCTCGGCGATACTGTGCGCCACCAAGGAATCGCGAAGAGCGTGAAGCAAGAATACCCGCGGCGGCCCCTCCTGCGACCCCACCACGCGGTTGGTGCTGCTCGTTCGTGCGCGCGCCGCATGCTTGGTCGGTCCTCGGCTCTTGACCGCTGCTTCCTCGCCGAGAGCAAGCCAGTGCGAAAGCTTCCGCTTCGTGCCCTCGCGCATCTCGACCACGGCGTGCACCATGAACTCTCCCCACCCACCGCTGTTTAGCTGGAACTTTTTCTTGGCACTGGTAACCACCTGCACCGGATCAGGGAACGTCGGGTGCAGCGTGTAGGTGACCTTCGCAATCTTGCGAAGCAGCTTGGGATCGGCCTCGACCCACACGGACCAATTCCACCAGCCCGTGTTGCCCTTCGCGGACGTCGCCCGGCTCTTCAACTGCATTGGCTCGCGCGTGGCAGTCATGCCTGACCCTTCTTGAGCTCCACCTGCAGCTCTTGCGGACCCGCCTTCGACACGTACTGATTGCCGTTGATGCTCACGCGAACCTGAAGCAGGGTCCCGTCGCGCACTCCATCGGCGTAGACGAAGGTGCCGCCCTTCATTGGCACGACGGTCATCGGGTTCCAGCTGCTCGGTGGCTTACCCGCCAGCTGTTGCCGGTACTCGCAAACCGCCGTGCTGGCCGCATCGCCGACTTTCTGTGCCAGCGCCGGCGGCAGGATCTGAATCGGCACCGATCGCCCCGAATCGCGTCGCCAGAGTCCGAGCGTGTCGGTCAACTTGAGGACCGCAGGAAGCGGATCGATCCGATCATACGGAATCCACTCATGCTCTTGATAGGCGCCGCCGTGCTCCACGCCGTTCTCGATGAGGGCGATGGTGAGTCTATTGCGACCGCGAGCGTGGTTGATCTCGTCGCGCACCCAGGAATGCGTCGAGAACTTGGCCGGGGCGCCGTTGCTGGCCGGCTGGAGCTGATCACGGCGCGTCATCAGAGCTACCAGCGCTTCGCATCCCTCGATGCGGTCCATGACCGCCTTCGTGAGCGCACTGCCCCCGAGCGTTCCGCCACTCACGACGTTCAAACCGTGCGAGCGCAACAGCAGATCGACGTGACCCGCCAGCGTCTTGTCGTGCTGATCGGCGTCGGTCGGGGCACTGAAATGGAAGGAAAGAAAAACGCTTTGCATCGCCGTTGGCCCGTCGCGAAGACCCGTACCTAGGGCACCGCACGGTGACCGGTCAACGGAATTGTTCGGGAATCCAACCCGGGTGTAGCGCAACGGTACAAGAATCCGTCACGGCAGGCTGAACACGCGCTGGAAGTTGCGAAGGGCGCGTTTGCTCCCGGTCATCGACGCCGCGCCGGAGGCGAGGGCGTCAGCCAAGCGGGCCTCGCCGCGCCGGGCGGCTACGACGACGTGGGCGGGGGTCGTGAGCACCAAGTCGGGTTCGCGGCCCGGCGCGACCTTGCCGCCACGGGTGCTCGTGAGCGTGAAGTCGCGGCCGTCGATCACGAGCCGATAGACCTCGTCGATGCCGGCGGCGGCGGCGGCGTCGTAGTAGGGCACGAGCGCACCGTGCGTGGCGGTCTCGGGGCGGACCTTGCTCGCGGCGCGCGGGGTCGGGAGAAGCTCCATCCCGAACCGCGCCATGGCGCGGAGGATCGGTGCCGCCTCGCGGGTCTTGGCGGTCGCGGTATAGACCGTACGCGCCGCCGGCGGAGGCAGCACCTTGGTGGCGACCAGGCCGTGCGCGGCGAGCGCGTGCAGGCGCTCGGTCAGCAACGTCGGCGAGATGCCGGGCAGATGCGCGCGGAGGTCGACGAAGCGCTGATCGCCGAAGAGCACCTCGCGGAGGATGAGCAGACTCCAGCGGTCGCCGACGAGGTCGAGCGTGCGAGCGATCGGGCAGTAGTGACCGTGCTTCTTCATGGGGTGCCGACTAGGCAGCAGCGTTCGCGTGCGCCGTCGCGAGCGCCCGCACGCGCGCCGATGCGGCCTCCGCCGCCTCGGCCTCGACGCCGACCACCGGCGCCAGGTGCACCGCGACGTTCTTGTGGTACGGCGTCGCTGCGATCGGGTCGCAGTCGTCGTGGGCGGTGATGAGATTCAGGCGCGGGCCGTCGACGATGCGGTTGCCCTGCCCATCCGGATACGACTGCCCGTAGCCGTGCGGCAGCGCGACCAGCCCGCGCTGCATCGACGCGTCGGTCTCGATTCGGGTCACGAGCCGGCCCGTCTTCGTGGCGACCGCCATCCAGCCGCCGTCCGTGCCCCCGAGCACCGTGAGATCGTCGGGATGAATCCGAAGCGCCCCGTCGGGATCGCTCTTCCGCCATGCCGGCGTGCGGAAGATCTGGTTGGCGTTGTGCATGCGGCGCTGCCCGGCGACGAGCGTGAAGGGATACGCCGGGTCGGGGGCCTCGGCCGCGGGATCGAGGCGGCGGAGCCAGTCGAGCATCTCGGGCACCGCGAGATGGATCTTGCCGTCGACGTGCTTCACCAGCTGGAAGATCTCGTCGTATTCGTGGACCGTGAAGACGAACCCCGAGCGGCTCGCGAGGAGCTTCTCGAAGAGCCGCTCGCCGAGCATCGGCGGGTCGACGGTGGCGTCGAGCGCACGCTGCACCGCGACGGTGTACTCCATCGCCGTCCGGTGACAGGCGGCGTAGAGCGGCGCGGCCGCCGCGGCGCCGCTCGGCAGGCTCGGACCGAGCGTCGCGTAGAGCAGGACGGGCGCGATCGGCACGAGCTTCGGATTCTCGCCGAACATCTGGAAGGCGCGCTTCATCATCGTGCCGCGGTGCTCGGCGGCGAGCGCCCGCAGCTCGGCGAGATCGTCGTCGGCCGGAAGATCACCCATCGCGCGCAACAGGCGGGTGTAGATCTCCGGCTCGGGGAGCGTGCCCTCGAGCGGCGCCATCAGCGGCGCCCGCAACTGGAAGAAGTTCCGCGGCCACTCGAAGGTGAAGAGCGTCGCCTCCCACTTCTCGTACTGCGCCGACGCCGGCAGCACGTAGTCGGCGAGCGCGGCCGTCTCGGTGTAGGCGACGTCGACGACGACCGACAGCTCGAGGGCGCGAAATGCGTGCTCGAAGCGCGCTGTGTCGGCGGCGGTGTTGGCGGGATTGTTGGAATCGACCCAGACCGCCCGGACCCGGCGCGGGTCGTCGGTCAGCACCTCGTCGGCGAAGCGATTGGTCGGCAACAGCCCGCCGATGATCTCCTGCCCCGTCACCGCCGAATGCTCGCCCGCCGAGCTCCGGAACAGCGGTTGCAGCCAGGTGTGGATGCCGTTCGTGCCTCGGCGCCCGAAGTGGCCGGTCAGGAGATAGAGCAGCTTCTCGAGGTACGAGTTCAGCGTCGAATGCCGGCTCTGCTGGATGCCGAGCTCGACCCGCACCACCATCGAGCCGGCGGCGAGGATCATGTCGGCGGCGCGCTCGACGTCGGCCATCGCGACGCCCGCGTGCGCGACCCAGGTTTCGACCGGCACCGCGAGCAACACGTCCCGCACTTCCTCGAAGCCCGTGGTGCGCGCCGCGATGAACTGCGCCGCCGCGCCGCCGCGCTTCAAGATGATCGCCAGCAGCGCGGACAGCAGGAACGCGTCGGTGCCGGGGCGGAGCTGCAGGTGTAGCTCGGCGACGTCGGCGACCTCGGTGCGGCGCGGATCGATGACGATCATCTGCCGGCCGGGCGCCTTCTTGATCTCGTTCACGGTATTGCGCGCCGCCTGGAAGCCGTGGGCCATCCACGGATTGCAGCCGAGCACCACCAGGAGCTCGGTGTGCTCGATGTCCTCGGCCGTGTGACAGAGCTGATCGCCGTAGAGCCGGCCGTTCACCCAGAAGTCGCCGGTCTTCTCCTGCGAGAGCGCGTTGAAGTGCTTGGTCGCGCCGAGCGCGCCGCGGAGCGCCGTAAAATACGCGCCGCCGAGGTGGTTCCCCTGCCCGCCCCCGCCGTAGAACGCGAAGGCGTCGGCCCCGTGGGTGGCGCGGAGCGCGTTCAGCTTGGCGGCGATCTCGGCGAAGGCGGTTTCCCAGCTGATCGCTTCGTGCATACCGTCGGAGCGACGGCGCAGCGGGGTCGTCAAACGATCGGCGTGGTCGCCGTACCACTGAAGCCGCTGCGCCTTCTGGCAGAGGTAGCCCTGCGAGCGCGCGTTGGCACGGTCGCCCTTCACGCGGACGCTTCTGCGTCCCTCGGTGGCGCCCCCGCGGCCACAGTTTCCGTGGCCGGAATAGCAGCCGGGCTCGAACCCACGCGG
>CAZWAX010000116.1:7162-14788 GCA_964631985.1 uncultured Polyangiaceae bacterium
GCGTCCTTCGGTGGCGACCTAGAGGCCACAGTTCACGTAGCAGAGAATGCAGGCGGTCTGACTCCAGACGGGCTCGGCCATGTTTGGTCCTCCGGTACAGATTCTGTACTGCACGATCCGCGAACGGGACACAAGACCTCCGATCGCACTTTGGGGACGACTGTGGCAGCGCTGGCCGCCATGCCGCGACTCGCGACCCGCCTCGTGCTCGTCGCCTTGACGCTCGCATGCGGGTGCGCCGGCGTCCCTGCGGCTCCGTCGCCGGTCGCGCCGTCCGCACCCACCGCCGCGACGACGACGGCCGACGGCGCGCGCCGTCTCCCGCTCGTCCGCCGCAACGGGTTCCTGTTGGCACCGGTCACGATCGACGGCCGGCTGGTCGGCGACTTCCTGGTCGACACCGGAGCGGGCGCGACCTTCATCGACCGCGGGCTGGCCGACGCCCTGCACCTCCCCGAGCTCGTCGACGCGCAGGTGCAAGGCGCGCATTTCACCGACACCGCCCAGATCCGCGAGCTCCACCGCCTCGCCGCCGGCGGCATCGCGCTCGTCGCCGCTCCGACGGTGGCCCTCGACCTCGCCGAGCTGCAGGCACAACTGGGCAGCACGCTCGCAGGCGTCATCGGCTTCCCGACGTTCGGCGGCGCACCCTTCACTATCGACTTCGTGGACGACGCGCTCGTCGTCCACGATCCGGTCCGCTTCACGCCGCCCGCTCCGACCTCCGAGCTGCTCCGCATCAATCAGGTGCCGTACGTCGAGGCGACGCTCGAGAACGGCATCGACGTCTGGCTGCTGCTCGACACCGGCTCGCTCTTCGGGCTCACGCTGTGGCGCGAGTTCGTGAAGGATCACGGCGACGTCCTGACGGTTCCCCAAAAGCGCTGGGTCCAGACCAGCGGCATTGGTGGCGGCACCCAAGTGATGGAATCGGAGGTCCGCGCGCTCCGCGTCTTCGGCCATGAGCACGGGAACGTTCCCGTGCTCATCCAGGATGCTCCGCCGCACGGATGGCGCCACCCGCGCGTTGCCGGCCGGATCGGCGTCGCCCTGCTCGAGCGCTTCCGCATCACCATGGATCCCAACCGGCGGCGCATCTGGGTGACGCCATGAGCTCACCCGGTGGCGACGGTAGTGGCTCGGTTCGCTGCGGCGTTCGTGCGCGGACGCTGGGGGACGTCGGTTGTCAGGAAGCACGTCAGAGAGTAGTTCTAAAAACAGCTTCGAGCGTTCCGGTCCGCCCGCGCACGGCTCTCACGCACGGACCGCGATGCGGCGCACTCTGCGTTGGTGCCCCTATCCTGAGCCAGCACGAGGAACGGTGACACCAATGGGAGTACTGCGCACTGCAGTCATGATGATGCTTACGACCACGATCGCATTCGGCGGATGCGCCGCGCGCCAGGAGATCGTCCTCCGGGACGACGTGGCGATCACGAAGGACGTCCAGGACCGTCTCGGCGCCGATCCGGTGGCGAGCCGAGCCAAGATCGCCGTCGAGACCAAAGCCGGCATCGTCCACCTGACCGGCGTCGTCACCAGCGACACCATCCGCGACTCGGCCGAGAAGATCGCCCGCACCACGCCGGGCGTGCGCTCGGTCGACAACAACGTCCGCTTCGGCGCCGCCGAGGCTTCGGCGATCGACTGACGTGAGACGCGCTTGCCCGCGCGTTTCGGGGCGGTGCGTCACGAACGGGCACCGGCACGATCGCTCGATCGTGCCGGTGGCGGTTCCTTCAAGCTGTCTCGCCACGAGCATGCGGCTCGTTCGGCCCAGATCTGGTCCAAAATGGCGCAAGATCGGCCGCGGCCGCCGCCTGCGTGCGATTCGGCGCTTTTTCCTTGACCGTCGATCGCTGGGCATCGTACGCGGCATCGTCCGTGCCGATGGATCCGTCGTGCCATACGACGATCGGTGACCGCGCGTAGCGCGGCGCTCCCCCAACGTTCTCGCTACTCTTCCAAGGAGGAAACGTCATGAGAGTCTTCAGAAGGCTCGCCGCCATCGCGGCGGTTGCCATCGCCTTGGCACCTGCTGCCGCCCGGGCGCAGATCTTCGCGCTCGATCCCTTGTCGTCGTCGCTACCGCTGGTCCCGGCGACCTCCGCCGACATCCTCGCCCCGACGCCGCCCGCACCCGCCCCGGGGCCGCTGCCCCCGCCCAGCGTGGCGCTCTCGATGGCCGATCTCGGACTGATTCCCGGCGACGTCATCGACGCCATCGCGGTCTCCGACGACGCTCCGCTCGGTCCGCCGAGCACGATCTACTTCACCGTCAGTCGCGCCTCGACGAGCTTCCCCACCGGATTCCCCGCCGAGGTCTTCAGCGAGGTCGTCGCGGTGCCTCCCGGCTTCCAGCCCGAGGCGTCGAGCGACATCTTCTCGACCAACGATCCGACGTGTGGGGTCTTTCTCGGCGCCAACACCCAGGTGCTGGACGGCGACGGCTTGCTGATCCCATTCGGGCCGCCGCTCACCTGCTACACCGGGAACGGCCTCGGTCTCTCCGAGGTGAACGCGCTCCCTGGCCCGCCGCTCACCGACCGGATCGCGGACTTCGATTGGGCGGTCGCAGGTCGCGCCCGCCTCTTCTGCACGTACTTCTCGCTCGCGCCGGGTTCGCCGAGCTTGACCCCGGGGTCCAATCCGGCGCGGGTCGCCGGCGGTGAGCCGGGCGACATCTTCGGCGCCTGTCCCGGCCCGCCGGCCTTCTACTTCACGTCCCTACCAGCGGCGATTACGGGCCTTATCTCCGGCGGCCCGGGATGCGCACCGCCGGCCTGTGATGACGTCGACGCCCTCACCGGTTTTGCGACGTTGATCGTCTCGCTCGCGCCCGGCTCACCGAGCCTCGTCGCCATCCCCGCCACGCCGAACGACTTGCTGTCCCTCTTCACCGGTCCGCCGCTCGCGATTGCACTGCCCGGCGCCGCGCTCGCGCTCACGCCCGCCGACGACGTGAAAGGCCTCGAGATGGTGGCGAATGCGTGCCCCGTCCCGCCGTTTGCCGACGTGCCGGACGCCGACGGCGTGGGCGGCTGCGACAATTGCCCGTTCACGTACAACCCCGGGCAGGAAGACACCGACGGCGACCTCGTCGGCGACGCCTGCGATCCCTGCACGGACCTCGACGGCGACCTCTTGGGCAACATCGGCTTCCCGAACCTCTGTTTCCCCGACAACTGCGCCTTCACACCCAATCCCGCGCAGACCAACAGCGACCCCGACGTCTTCGGCGACGCCTGCGACAACTGCCCGCTGGTCGACAATCCGGATCAGGCCGACAGTGACGGCGACGGCGTCGGCAACGCTTGCGACATCTGCCCGGTCGACTTCGACCCGGGCCAGGCCGACGGGGATCTCGACCTGATCGGCGACGCCTGCGACATCTGCACCGGCGGCGTCCTCATGACCAAGGCGCAGCTGAAGCTCGGGAAGCTCCTCGCGCCGGCACTGGACGATCAGCTCCAGATGCAGGGCAACCTGAGCTTCCCTCCGCCTTTCCCCCTGCCGATCCCGCCGCTCTCGGTGCACCTGCTCGGCATGCGGGTGCAGATCGTCGACATCGGGGCCGGCAGCACGGTGCTCCTCGACAAGACGATCGGCGGTGGTCTGGTCCCGAACTTGTGCGGCCCAAAGGACGGCTGGAAGGCGAACGGCCCCCTCACAAGCGAGAAGTTCGGCACCAAGACCAACAGCCTGATGCCGACGTGTTTCCCCGGCGACGCGAACGGCATCGCCCAAGCGCAGGCCCAGGACAAAACTGCCAAGAGCAAGGGCGGCAGTTTCAAGGTCAAGGGCAAGAACGGCACCTACGCGCCCGCGGTCGGACCGTTCCGCATGACCGTCGTGCTGGGCGGACCCGCGGAGTCCGCCTTGGGTCAGTGCGCCCAGCACACCTTCCCGGCACCGAACTGCGTCACCAAGCCGGGCGGCAGTCAGATCAAGTGCAAGTAGTCGGCTAGTTCCGTCCGGTTTCATGCCCAACGGGGGTCGGGGCTTCGGCACCGACCCCCGTCGTGCGTTCGACGTCAGCGCGCCGCGCTGGGGATCATGATCGCGACGGTTCGTTCGCTCACAAGCCCGCGCACTGGTCCTCTTTGTTGCCGTCGACCACGTTGCCGCCGCCGACCGGCGGCGGATCGTTCTCCTTGCACTGCAAGTTGCCGCCGATGGTGTTGTCGGTGAACGTGATCGCGAGCCCGCCCTGATTCTGGAAGGCCTGGAGATCGCCCCCGATGTCGTTCAGGTCCGCAAGCAGATCGCCGGCGTTGTCCTCGAGCTGCAGGTTGCCGTCGATCGTGGTCCCCACGATGCGGACGCTGCCGCCGCGCTCGAACTGCACGTCCCCACGGACACGCGAGTCGAGGACGTCGAGGAGGAGGGCTTCCTGACCCTGGATGTTGCCACCGACGAGGGCGGCGGTCGCCGTCAGGCTCGACCCGCGCGCGAGCGTGACATTGCCATCGACGGTGGTGCCGTCCAGGACACAGGCAAAGCCGGCGGGAATCTCGAGGTTCTCCTCGAGGGTGACCGGCCCGAACACACAGGCGTCGTCCTCGCAGGCCCCGTCGACCGGCAGCGCCGCCGCCACCCGCAGGACGACGACCCCGTCGGTGACGGTCGTGCTGCCGCTCCGGTCGGGGTCACAGGCGGCACCCGCGCAGCCACCCGAGAGGCCTGCGGCCGTCCGCAGCACGCTGACCCCGTCGGTGACCGTCACCCGACCATCGGTGTTGGCGTCGCCACAGAGCGACGCCTCTGCCGAGGCCCCGACACCGGTCACGAACATGACGGAGATTCCGAGTATCCAAGCGATGCGACGAAGGGTGCGCACGGGCATGACGACCTCCACGGGTCTACAGGGGACGAAATCTGACGATCAGTGACGGAACGTTCTCGCCGCTCTCGCGGCTGCGGTAGGTCTGCTCGGAATCCTGGTTCTCGATCTGGTCGAAGACCACGAACCCGTGCGCGGCGCCGAGCGCGTACATGTCGGCGACCTGAGCGCTCACGGTCCACGCCCGCCATCCCGGGTCGGATCCGGAGGCCGTCGACGAGACCGGACCGACCCGTGCCGGCTGGTTGGGCCAGTTGACCGACATCTCACCCCACGCGGCGGCGGCACGCTGCACCTGGATGACGCGGCCGGGCTTGGCGCTCCCGGCGTACAGCCGAAGCTCGGCGCCATCGAAAAGGCACCCGGCCGGCACCGCGGGAAGCGCGAAGTCGACGACCGCCCGGAACGCGTCGTTGCCGCTCTTCGATTGCACCTTCAGCGCCGAGTCGTCACCCTTGTTGGCGTCGCTGCTCTGCTCGAACCAGGCGTCGGCGTCGGCCTCGACGACGATCTCGGAACAGAGCGGACCCGGCGGGGGCGTCGGCACTGCCGTCGCCGCGGGCGGCGGGAGCGGCGTGCTGGTCGGCTGTGGCGTGGCCGTGCGGAGGGGCGTTGCCGTCCGCGTCGGCACGATCGTCGCGGTGCGAAGCGGCGTGACCGTCGCGGTCCGAACGGGCGTGGCGGTGCGCGTCGGCGTCGGCGTCGCCGGGGGCGCGCCGAAGTCCAGGCACGTCACGGCCATCCCGAAAATGTAGGGCTGTCCCGTGCGCGTCAGTTGGGTGTAGACGACGGAGCGGATCGGGGTGCTCGCCGACGTCACCGACATGGTGAAGGACTCGGCGTAGGGATTCAGCCAGTCGCGATATTCGCTCCGCATGATCAGCTGCCCGGTGGGGCCGAAGGCGGACAGCCGGTGAATCGTCGAGTTGACGTTGGAGTCGCGCATCACGAAGCGCACCTGGCGTACGGAGTCCGCGAGGAAATCGACGCGATAGAGATTGGTCAGGGTCGATTGCATCACCACGTTGTAGGTTTCGGGCGTCCGGACGTACTTCCGGTACGCGCTCGGCAGATCGGCGTCGGCATCGGAGAAGAGAAAGCCGAGGTCCACGTACTCGTCGGTCAGCTGGTGCTTCTGCGGATAGGGCAGTGCCGGCGGCGTGGCCCCCAGCGGAAACGCCACCTGCGTGAGGCCGGGAAGCGGTGCATAGCAACCGGGAAGCGGCGTGACGCCTCCGTCGCCGTCGGCCGCCGCGGGTCGTGCCGCCCCCGCGACCATGAAAGCCACCAGCAGAATCTTCGACCAATGTGATTCGAGCACGCGCGTCCCCCTGTCCCGTCGACCCCTGGATCGTTCGACCGTCGGGGAAGGAGCAGCTCGCGTGCCATCGCCGGGTGCGCGAAAAGACTCGACGGCCTCCCGTCCGCCACCTCTTGCGTCCCGATCCTGGACGAGGAGTCCAGAATCGGGACGAGCCCTCTCAGCGGATGCAGACGCACCCGCCCGGGCAGCCTGCTGGCTCTTCCGGCTCGCTCACTTCGATCGGCGCGCACACGGTGCCGGCGATATTCCCGATGGCGAGCTCGAGTGTCCCGCCCTCTCCCTCGTACTTCGCAAGGAACTCCTCGGTCTTCTTGATCACTTCCGCGGGCTTCGAATCGTTCACCATTGCTTGCGCGAATCGGCCGTTCGGGAACGAGAAGAAGAGATAGCAGTGTGAGCCCTCGCCGCTGGAATCCGATGCCCCACCTGCCAGCGCGCTGCTCGCGGCAAGCGTCGTCGCCAACACCCACGCCAGGACTACTTTTCGGTGCCTTGTCATGGTCGTCGCCTCCTTCGGGTCGATGAGGGAGACGAGTGCACGCCGCGTGCCCGGGGGCTGACGATCGCATCCCCTCATCCAGGCAACGTGTTCGCCGGACGCCGAAGGATGTTCGCAGGCAGGTGGGGAACAACGCGGTGACGGGCGGCACCCTCGTGGCGACGACGGAGCCCGCGTGGCGCAACGCGTCTTGCCCCGGACGTCGGAGACTGCGAAACCGAGCGCTCACATACGGATGCGTACGTGAACGCAACCTGTGCCGTCCTTCATTCGCAGAGCACCAAAGGAGCCCCCAATGCGACGCCCCCCTCGTCTCGTTTCCGCGCTCGTCGCCATCGCCGCTCTCGGGCTCGCGCTCGCACGCCTCGCCGCCGCCGCGCCGCCGTCGCCGCTCGCGTTCGATCCCCCGCCTGCCACCGCATGGAAACCGGTCGGGTGCCGCACGGTACCGACGACCCATCCGGTGCTCGGCAAGCGCGACGGCTGGCACATGCTGCACAGCGACGGCGTCAACTCCGACGAGGTGTCGATCGCCGTGGCCCCGGTGTTCGAGCCGGACTGGCTCGCCGAGCCCCTCACCTTCAACGTCGCGGTGCCGACCTTCGACGACGACGGCAACCTCTACTTCGCGCCCTTCCTGCCGCACGAGAACGTCACGATGATCTCGCTCGACCCGGCGACCGGCGCGCGCCGCTGGGCGATCCCGGGGACCGGCGCGCCGGTCGGCGCGGTCGCGCCGATGGTGCTGAACGATCCCGATCACCCGGGCGAGCAGATCATCTACCAGACGCTCAAGAACCGGGCGCTCGCGGTGCGGCCCGACGGCTCGCTGGTGTGGGACGTGCCGACCGGCCTGCCATTGACCGGCGTGCTCCGCGAGGACGCCGTGCCGGGCGCCAACTACCACCCCGGACTCGACGCGATCGTCGGCCTGACCGGCGACGGCCACATCTACATGGT
>CAZWAX010000117.1:0-14666 GCA_964631985.1 uncultured Polyangiaceae bacterium
AGCCGTGGCGCGCGCCCGAGGCCGAGGCGGTCCTGGTCGGCCAACGCGCCGACCGCGCGACGTTCCGGCGCGCCGCCGAGGCCGCGCTGCAGGGCGCGCAGCCACAGAGCGAGAACGGATTCAAGATCGAGCTCGCCACGCGATGCCTGACCCACGCCCTCGCGACCGCGACCGGCGTCGCCTGAGGGAGAGCGCCATGCCCGTCACGTCACCCACCTCGCCGCTCGGCCGCGACACCCCGCGCATCGACGGCCCGCGCAAAGTCACCGGCACCGCCCGCTACACCTCCGACTTCCACTTCCCGGGCCAGCTCTACGCCGTCCCCGTCGAGGCGACGGTCGCCGCCGGACGGATCACGACGCTCGACACCAGCGTCGCCGAGCGCCTACCGAACGTACGCGCGGTCCTCCATCGCGGCACGATCGGCCCGCTCTTCCGCGCGCCGAAGGGCGCGGGGTTCGAGAGCATCACCGACGAGCGCCGCCCGCCGCTCGAGGACGACGTCATCCGCTACTGGGGCCAATACGTGGCGGTCGCCGTCGCCGACACCTTCGAGGCGGCGAAGGCCGCGGCCGACGCCGTACGCGTGACGTACGAGGCCAAGACGCCGAACGTCGCGACCGAGCTCCGGGTCGAAGGCGAGCCCGAGGTCGAGAGCGAGCGCGGCGACGCCGAGGGCGCCTTCCGCGACGCCGCCGTGCGGATCGACCAGACCTACGTGACGCCGACCGAGACCCACAATCCGATCGAGCTGCACGCGACGACCGCCGTCTGGGACGACGGGACGCTCACGCTCTACGAGGCGACCCAGGCCGTCGGCAACACCCGCGACGTGGTCGCGCAGATGCTCGGCGTGCCGCGCGAGCGGGTGCGGGTCGTCTCGAAATTTCTCGGCTCGGGCTTCGGGGGAAAGCTCTGGCCGTGGAGCCACTGCCTGCTCGCGGCCGCGGCGGCGCGCCAGCTCGGGAAACCGGTCAAGCTGGTGCTCAGCCGGAAGATGATGTTCCAGGCCGTCGGTCATCGGCCGCGGACCGTGCAGCGGGTACGCGTCGGCGCCACCCGCGAGGGCAAGCTCGTCTCGCTCCAGCACGACATCGTGAATCACACGGCGCTCCTCGACGACTACAAGGAGAACTGCGGCGAGGCGACGCCGTTCCAATACAGCGTGCCGAATGTGCGAGTGACGTCGGGCCTGGCGCGGCGGAACGTCGGCTCGCCGACGTCGATGCGCGGCCCGGGTGCCGTGCCGGGCCTCTACGCGACGGAGTCGGCGATGAACGAGCTCGCCGAGGCGCTGGGGCTCGACCCGGTCGAGCTCCGCGTCCGGAACGAGCCCGCGATCGACGAAAGCCTGGGCGTGCCGTTCTCGTCGCGCCATCTCGTCGAGTGCTTCCAGCTCGGGGCCGAGCGCTTTGGATGGGGGCGGCGGCAGCCCGCCGTCGGCGCCATGCAGCGCGACGGTCTCACCCTCGGCTGGGGGATGGCCGGCTGCTCGTGGATCGCCGCGCGCTTTCCGGCCGAGGCCAGCGTCGAGTTGCGCGCCGACGGCAGCGCGCGCGTCGCGTGCGGCACGCAAGACATCGGGACCGGCACCTACACGATCCTCGCCCAGCTCGTCGCCGAGAAGACCGGGCTCCCGCTCGAGCGCATCGACGTCGCGCTCGGCGACACCGCGCTCCCGGCGGGACCGATCTCGGGCGGCTCGATGGTGACGGGCTCGCTCGTGCCGGCGGTGTTCGAGGCCTGCGAGCAGGCGATCGGGTCGTTGCTCGAAAC
Source organism: uncultured Polyangiaceae bacterium (assembly GCA_964631985.1). Taxonomy (GTDB): domain Bacteria; phylum Desulfobacterota; class Binatia; order UTPRO1; family UTPRO1; genus UTPRO1. Next base: position 1,777 of record CAZWAX010000117.1, read on the forward strand.
CGCCACCAACGCGCCAACCTCGCCCTACGCCAAACGCAAGAAGGACGAGCTCGCCTTCGAGCGCGGCCGGGTCTTCGTGAAGAAGGACGGCGCCGGGAGCGGCATCGCGTTCGCCGACCTGCTGAAGCGGGCGAACGTCCAGGGCGTCGCCGGCCACGGCCGGGCCGAGGGCACGTTCAGTGACGACGAGACCCAGAAGAAGGTCTCGACGCATTCCTTCGGCGCGCACTTCGTCGAGGTCACGTGGCAGCCCGAGATCGCGCGCCTGCGCGTCAGCCGGGTCGTGACCGTCATCGACGCCGGGACGATCCTGAATCCGCTCGCCGGGCGGAATCAGATCGAGGGGGCGGTCGTGATGGGCATCGGTATGGCGCTCCTCGAGGAGACGTCGTACGACCCGCGGAATGGCGCGCCCATCAATGCCAATCTCGCCGACTACGTGGTGGCCGTGAACGCCGACGTCCCGAAGCTCGAGGTGCACTTCCTCGACTACCCGGACAAGGAGATCAACGCCCTCGGCGCCCGCGGCATCGGCGAGATCGGCCTCGCCGGCATGGCGGCGGCGATCACCGCGGCCGTGCATCACGCGACGGGCGTCCGCGTGCGCGAGCTGCCGGTGAAGATCGAGCATTTGTTGGTGTGACGGACGCGGCGGGGATTCGCGTCACGCTCCGCGCGCCGCAGCGCCGGGTTGGTCGCGCGGCGGCGCTGGCACTGGTCGCGATGCTGGCGGCAGGATGCCTCGGGCACGCGGTGCGCGCCCCGGCGCCGTCACCGGTGCTCGTACCCTGCAGCGCTCCCGAGTGTCTCCGTGTCCTCAGCTGGAATCTGCACGCCCTCCCCTTCGTCACGCCTCGGCCGCCGGCGCGGCTGCGGAACGTCGCCGCCAAGATCCACGAGCAGCAACCGGATCTCGTCCTGCTGCAGGAGGTGTGGGCGCACGCCTACGCGCGTCAGCTCGCCCGCGACCTCGCGGGCACGTACCGGGTCGTGACGGCGGGCGGATGCGGGCGGCCGTTTCCGTGCGGCGGGCTCGCCGTGGCGGTGCGGATCGGCAGCGGCTGGGTCGCGTCGACGGGGACGTTCGTCGCCTACGAGGCGTCGGCGCCGTGGTACCGCTTGGCCGAGTGGGACGGCATCGTGAAGAAGGGCATGCTCCGGGTGGAGCTCACGCGCGGCGCGACCTCGCTCGGCGTCCTGAACACCCACCTCCAGACCGAATACGGGCGCTCCGGCCGCGACTACACCGACGTCCGGCGCCAGCAGCTCGCGCAGCTCGCCCGGACGCTCACGAGCACCTTCGGCGCGCGTCCGGTCGTCGTCGGCGGCGACCTCAATACGTCGCCGCGCGAACGGAGCGGCCTCTACGAATCCCACGTCGTGCCGCTCGGCGACGATCGCACGCGCGAGCTCCGGGTCGCCTGCGGCGAGTGCGGCACCCGGCCGGCAATGCCGCGCCCGGCGCGCTGGCTCGACTACGTGCTCACGCGCGCCCTACCGGCGACGTCCAGCGCGGCGCGCATCGAGAACGAGGCCACGGACCAGCCGTTCTCGGACCACGAAGGCGTGCTGGTGCGGCTCGAGCCCGCGCCGACCGCGCTCCGCTGAGAGCTCGGTCGAGCCGTTACTCGCGCATGTAGTGACAGGTGTACCCGCCCGGATTCTTCTGCAGATAGTCCTGATGGTACTCCTCGGCGCGCGTGACCGGGCCGGCCTCGACGATCTCGGTGACGACCGGGCTCTTCCACTTGCCGGATTTGTCGACGCGCGCCTTCACCTCTTCGGCGACCTTCCGCTGCTCGGGTGAGGTGACGAAGATCGCCGAGCGGTACTGCGAGCCGACGTCGTTGCCCTGCCGGTTCTTCGTGGTCGGGTCGTGCATCTTGAAGAACCATTTCTCGAGCAGGTCGGCGTAGGAGATCTGCTTCGGGTCGAAGACGATGCGGACCGACTCGGCGTGCCCGCTGGTCCCGTCGTGGAGATCCTCGTAGGTCGGGTTCGGCGTCGTGCCCCCGGTATAGACCGATTCGGTCTCGAGCACGCCGGGCACCTTGCGGAGGATGTCCTCCATGCCCCAGAAGCATCCGCCGGCGAGGAGCGCGGTCTCGAGGGTCGGCGCGCAGCCCGGGGCGCTTCCCGGCGACTCGACCGTGCAGCTGTTGGCGGTCGCCGCCGGCCCCTCACCCTTGCCGTTCTCGAAAAGCGCCGCGTACTCCCCGTACCCTTCCGCCGCGAGCTTCGTCTTCGGGACGAACCGGAGCGACGCGGAGTTGATGCAGTAGCGGAGCCCGGTCGGATCCGGGCCGTCGTCGAAGACGTGGCCGAGATGCGAGCCGCCGCTCTGCGACACGACCTCGACCCGCTTCATCCCGAGGGTCGAGTCGTCGTGCTCGACGACGCGCGCCGGCTCGACCGGCTGCGTGAAGCTCGGCCACCCGGTGCCGGAGTCGAATTTGTCGGTCGAGCTGAAGAGCGGCTCGCCGGTCGCGACGTCGACGTACAGCCCGGGCTCGTGATTGTCCCAGAACTCGTTCCGGAAGGGCGGCTCGGTCGCGGCCTTCTGGGTGACCTCGTATTGCAGACGGGTGAGGCGCTTCGTGAGCTCCTCGGCGGCGGGCTTCTCGTAACGTTTGGTCGACATGATCGTGGTCCTTTTCGTCGTCTCCGTCGGCGAGCGGGCGGGCGCCGCCCCGACGTGCGGCAACGTCGCCACCGCCGCGACGGCCACGCCGGCGACGAGCAGCCAGAGCAGCGTCGTTCGCGATCGGATCGGAGAGCTCACGGGATGCGTCCTTCCTACCATGCGATGCCGGCGGAGGGAGGGAGGGTGCAAGTAAGTTTTACAGCCGCGCCGTCGCCAACGAACGCAGAAAGCGAGGATCCGCGCGGCACGAACGTTGCTCCTTCGCACGGCCCAGGAGGGACGACGAATGACACGACACATCTTGCTCGCGCTGGCCGCGATGACCCTCGTCGCCGCCAGCGCGACCGCGAGCTTTGCCAACGGCATGCAGGACGAGGTCGATCAGGCGACCGCGATCATCGAGCGTTTCCGTGAGATGCCCGAGCAGGGCGTTCCCGAGGCGGTGCTGAAGGACGCGAAGGGTCTCGCCATCCTCACGGTGTTGAAGGCCGGCTTCATTTTCAGCGGGCAAGGCGGCTGGGGCGTCGTGGTGGCACGGACGCCGAACGGCTGGAGCGGACCGTCGGCCATCGGGACCGGCGGCGCGGGCTTCGGCTTCCAGGTGGGCGCCGAGGTGACGGAGTTCGTGCTGGTGCTGAATACGCCCGAGGCGGTCGAGGCCTTCGCGCGCGGCGGCAACGTCTCGTTCGGCGGCGCGCTCAGCGCGGCCGCGGGACCGGTCGGCCGCACCGCCGGCGCCAGCGTCATGCCCGTTGCCGCGGTCTATACCTACAGCCGGAGCCAGGGTCTGTTCGCGGGCGTCTCGATCGAGGGCACGGTGATCGCCGCCCGCGACGAGGCGAATCAGGCCTACTACGGCCACGCGGTGACGCCGAAGACGATCCTCTCCGGCGCGGCCAAGCCCCCCAAGGGCGCCGCGAAGTTGCGGACCGCCCTCGGGAGGTTCTGACCGCTACTCCGACTTGAGGTTCAGCTTGTCGGGCTGGTTCTTCACGACGCCACCCGCCGCGTAGCTCGCCTCCCAGCATTCGCCGTTCGCCGCGTGCAACTGTACGCGCGCGGCGACCGGCGTCGGCAGAGGCAGCGGCGCGTGCGCGTTCTCGCCGGGGAGTACGAGGCTCGTCCCCTTCCCCTTGAGCGTCACCTTGGCTTTGCCGGCGATGCCCGGCTTCAAGAGGATGCCGGTGATGCCGCCGGCATCTCCGAGGGTGTCCTTGTACTTGAATCCGTTGGCGCCCGGCGGATTGCCGAGGCCCTTCCAGCACGGCTGCGTGCCGCACGTGCCACCGAAGGGAATCGTCGCCGAGAACAGCAGCGACGGCGAACCGCCCTCGTCGTACACGCAGAGCACGTAGGCGTCGGTCCCGACCGGATCGCCGAAGTCGCCGGCCGCCGTGGCGGCGCCCTTGGTCCACTTCCAGGCGAGCCCGTCCTTGGTGTCGGTCGTCTTGTTCGCGATCTGGAATTGCGCCTTCCGCGTCGCGGTGGGGACGCGACACGTCCCGGGAGGCGCGGGCGCGGCGGGATGCGCGCACGTCCCGAGACCGTCGCACGCGTCGGCGGTGCAGGCGCTGCCGTCGTCGGGACACGGCGTGGCGGCGAGATCGAAGCAGTCGTCCGCGGCCTCGTTGCAGGCATCGGCGCACACGCCACCGCTCGTGCACGGGTCGCCGGCGTGCCCGGAGCACGTGCCGGCGCTGCAGGTATCGGCGCCGTTGCAGAAGACGCCGTCGTTGCAGCCGCCGATCTCGAACTGGCACAGCGCGCTGCAGCAATCACCGTTCGTGAGGTTGCTGTCGTCGCAATCCTCGCCGAGGTCGATGATGCCGTTGCCGCAGAGGACGAGTGGCTGCGCGTACACGCCGCCCCCGATGGTGCCGGCGTAGACGGACGCCGGCGCGCCGGCGTCGACGCTGAGCGACAGCACCGCGGCATGCTGCATGCCGCTGCCGGACGGTCCCCACGAGGTCGCGCCGTTGATCGTCTCCCAGACCCGTTGATCGTTCGAGCCCGCGAACACGTGGCCGGGAATCTGCGGGTCGACGGCGATGCTGCGGATGAAGAACGGCGTGAGCCCGGTGTTGGCGAGCGCCCACGAGGCGGCGAAGTTCGTCGTCTTGTGGACGTAGTCGGACGAGCCGCCGTAGACCGCGCCGCCGACGTTGGGATCGGCCGCGATCGTGGCGCCTCCCGTCGACAGGTACCCCGTCGACGCCGCGCCCCACGAGCCGGCGCCGTCGATGCTCTTGCTCACCCGCGGGCCGCCGGGGCCGGGGCCGAAACCGCCCGCGTACAGGATGAGCGGATCCGATGCGTCGATGGCGATGGAGTTGGCGGTGAGCCCGAGGCCGCTCGACGCGCTGACCCAACTCGCGCCCCCGGTCGTCGTCTTGTAGACGCTGCCGCCCACGACCGCGTAGACGGTCGTCGGGCTCGTGGCGTCGACCACGATGGCGCTCTGCGGGACGAACGGCAGGCCGGTGTTCACCGACGTCCAGCTCGCGCCGCCGGTGCTGGTCTTGTAGACGCCGTTCGGGATGCCGACGTAGGCCGTCAGGGCGTCGGTCGGGTCGACCGCGATCGTGTTGCAGCTCGCCGAGGGAAGGCCGGTGTTGATCGCCGTCCAGCTGCCGCCGCCGTCGGTCGTCTTGAAGACACCCTGGTCGCGCGTCGCCGCGTAGGCGATGCCGCCGGTCGTCACCGCGGCGCGGACCCCGACGATCACCGTGTTGGTGAACCCGACGTTGGCGGCGCTCCACCCGGCCCCGCTCGTGGTCGTCTTGAAAACACCCGCCGGGTTCGGGGACGCATAGAGCGTCGCCGGGGTTGCCGGGTCGATCGCGAGCGCGCGCACGTTGCCCGCGGCGAGCCCGGTGCTGACGCTCGCCCAGCTCGCGCCCGCGGTCGTCGTCTGGAAGACGCCGTTCGGGGTACCGACATAGAGCGTCGTCGGCGTCCCCGGATCGACGAGGAGCACGTTCGGCGTCCCGACCACGCCGGTGTCCGCGAGCGTCCAGCTCGTGCCGCCCGTCGTCGACACGTACAGGCCGCTGCTGCTGGCCGCGTAGACCGCGGGCGTCGTGGTCTCGAGCACGATCGAGGTGGCGTGGCTCGGGCCGACGCCGGTCTGCGCCCAGCTCGCGCCGGCGGTGGTCGTCTTGTAGACCCGGTTGAACGCGGCACCCGCGTAGATCGTCGCCGGGGCCGACGGATCGATGGCAAGCGCGTTCACCGCGGTGAAGCCCGGCAGGCCCGTGCTGACCGGGCTCCACGAGCCGCCGCCGTCCACCGATTTGTAGACGGTGCTGCTGGTCCCGCTGTAGACGGTCGCAGGCGTCGTCGGATCGATCGCGATCGCGAGCACGGGCTGCCCCGCCATGCCCGAGACCGCGGCCGTCCACGTCGCGCCGCCGTCGATCGACTTGTAGAGCCCCGCGGGAAAACCTTGCGCGCGGCCGACATAGAGCGTCGTCGGCGTGACGGGGTCGATGGCGATCGCTCCAAACTCCGCGCCGCTCAGGCTTTGGCCTTCGGTCGGCAGCCCGACGCTCATGGCCGTCCACGTCGCACCGCCGTCGATCGTCTTGTAGACGCCGCCCGAATCGGCCGTCGCGGCATAGACGATCGCCGGGTTGCTCGGATCGACGGCGAAGGCCCGCGCCGAGCCCCCGACGGGGCCGGTCGACACCCACGGAGCGGCATCGGCCGCGCCGGCGGCGGTCAGGATGAGCGCCAAAGCTCCCGCCAACTGCGGCCATGCGCGCATGCGAGGATCCTCCTGCGCTCGGCGCTAGCACGCCGGCGCAGGCCGGATCCTCACATCAAATACACATTTTCGCCGCTCACCCCGGCTGGACGGCGCTCGGAGCGTCAGGGGTCGCAGCGCAGTTGCAGGCCGTCGGTATCGAAGGCGCCGCCGTAGATCTGCGCGCGGGTCTTCAGCTTGAGCTTGTTCGTCTTGAAACTCCCGACGCTGCCGCGGAGCGGGACGACGATCGCGGCGTTCGGGCTGCAGGCGTCGACGTCGCTCGTGCCGACGACGCTCGGCACGACCGCACCTTCGAGCGCCGACCGAACGGCGGCGAGCGGGGGCCGCACGAGCGCCTGCTTGGCGGTCGGCGACGTCACCGTCCACGCCTCGAGGCGGCTCGCGAAGCACCCGGCCGGATCGCGGTTGTTCACGCAGACGGCGAGATGGAACGTGCAGGATCCGACGACCCCGCCGTCGAAGTCGCAGGCCGGATCGTTGTCGCGGCAGGTCTGCCGCGGATTCACGCCGCCACGCTTGTCGAAGCGCGGATCGTTGCTCGGATTGTCGATGCGCCACGCGGCGTAGCAGTCGGTCTGGAGCTTGCCCCCACCGAGGATGCGCTCGAGGTCGCAGGTGAACGAGCAGCCGTCGCCGCCGATCGCGTTGCCGTCGTCGCAGACCTCGCCGCAACCGACCGGCCCCGGCGTACCGTCGCCGCACGTGGTGCCGACCTCGAGCGTGCAGAGCTCGCTGCAGCCGTCGCAGTTCGCGCCGTTCCCGTCGTCGCATTGCTCATCGGTGTCGGTCGTCCCGTCGCCGCAGCGCGCCCGGACGCAATCGGTCCGACACGCGTCGGGTGTCGTGTCGCTGTTGGCGCCGCCGTCGTCACACACCTCGCAGGTCGAGCTGAGCGTGCCGTCGCCGCAGACCGCCGAGCCCGGCGTGCAGAGGGTGACGCCGGCGACCCAGGTCTTCGTAGCCGCCGCGCGCAGGACGAAGAATCCGCCGTCGCGGCGGCCGATCACCTTGGCGTCCTTGGACGCGGCGACCGGACTGAGCGTCACGGCCGGACCGAACGCGGTGCCGCTCGCGTCGTACGCGCGCGCGCTGATGCCCGGACCGGCGACCACGAGGAAGTTGCCGTTCGTGTCGCTCGCGACGCCGGGCCGCCCGCCGAGCAATCCTGGACCCACGGCGATGTCCCCGCTGATCGACGAGCCGTCGGGCGCGAAGAAACGCAGGCGCACCTCGCCCGGGCTCGGGTCGCTCTCGTGCGCGATGCCGACGACCGCGGCGAGCGTGCCGGCGGGATTCACCGCGAAGCCGGTGAGCTCGAAGCTGGTAGCGACGGTGAACGCGGGGGCGAGAGGCGTCGCATCGGCCGCCATCAGGCGAGCGCCGATGTCGTCGTCGCGGCCCCATACGGCGAGAAAGCCGCCCGGCACGGCGCCCACCAACGTAGGCGCGATCGTTTGTTGTTGGGCGATGACGAACGGTCCGCCGATCGGCGTCCCCGTCTCGTCGAAGCGTCGTCCGATGATCTCGCCGCCCTCGCGAAACGCCGCGACGAACCCGTCGCCGAGCGCCGCGATGCCGGGATCGCTCGCCGTGAATCGGATGTCACCGGCCTGGACCGCCGTTCCCGTCGGTACGCCGTCCGTCGACAGGCGCTGCGTCACGACCCGCGAGTTCGGCTCGGGTACCGCGATTCTGTCGCCCCAGGCGGCCGCGTACCCTCCCTGCCGAAGCGCCGCCACGGCCGCGGGGGTCATGCCGTTCTCCGCGAGGATCAGCGCCGCGCCGGGGGGTGAAAACGGGCTCGCGAAGCGACGGGAGAGCACCGTGTTGTTCGTCTCGCCGACGACGAGGATCGTGCCGTCGCGTCCGGTCGCGAGGTGATCCGCATGGACGGTACCGAAAACTTGCAGGACCGGCGCCTCCAGCAGCTGCGCCGCCACCATCGACGGCAGCGTCGCGTTCGCGAGGCACACGAGGAAGCTGAATGATGCGAGTCGACGGGGGGCGGCGAGCATTGGATCCTCCAGGCGCCGGGCGCGAGCGAGAGACGAGCCGCGGTACTACGGTTCCTCCGTGCCGGGCAAGGCGCAGGGCGACGTGGGTCGTGTCGCAGTCCTGTCGCGAGCGGTTCTTCGTCCGGTGTCGCCGGCGGGCCCCGATCAGGCCCCGAACCCGCCGTCGATGGTGTGCATCGCACCAGTCACGATCCCGGCATCCGGGCCCGCCAGGTAGGCGACCATCGCCGCGACCTCGTCGGCGCGGGCGTGACGCTTGATGGCCATGAAGGCATGCATCTGGTCGGCCATCGGCCCCGCGGCCGGGTTCATCTCGGTGTCGACCGGGCCCGGCTGGACGACGTTCACGGTGATGCCGCGGTCGCCGAAGTCGCGCGCGAGGCCACGGGCCATGCCCTGCAGGGCCGACTTGGTGAGCGCGTAGCCGGCGGCCCCGGTGAACGGCATGCGGTCGCCGTTCACCGAGCCGAGGATGATGATACGGCCGCCCGCGACCATTTGCTTCGCCGCCTCGACCGACGCGTGGTAGGGGGCGCGCACGTTGATGTCGATCATGCGATCGATGGCGTCGGGGTCTTGCGTCCGCGGATCGCCGAAGACGATGACGCCGGCGTTCACGACCAGCACGTCGAGCGGGCCCTGGGATCGCACCACCTCGATCACCGCCGTGCGATCGGCGCTGTCGGCCTGCACCGCCGTGGCGCCGAGCTCGCGCGCCAGCGCCGCCGCGGCGTCGCGCGAGCCCGCGTAGGTGAACGTCACCGTGGCGCCCGCCGTCGCGAAGCGGCGGACGATCGCCGCCCCGATCCCGCGGCTGCCGCCGAGCACGAGCACCTTCTTGTCGCCGAAATCCGTCATGCGTCCCTCCGTTCCCTCGAAGGGACTACAGCGCCTACGGATGGAGGTCGATCGCGGCGCGGAAGCTGCCGTCCATGTAGAACGGCACCGAGGTGTGCTCGTGGACGATCTTCCAGCTCCCCCCGAGCTTGCGGAGACCGACCGTGGCACGGAACCAGACGTCGGTGGTCGTGCCGTCGGTACGCGCGCCCGTGAAGCGATTGAGACTGTGCGTGAAGGCGACGTCGCCGGCGGCGAGGACGACGAGGTCGCGCGGCTCGTAGCCGATCGGCCCGTCCCAGGTCGCGAACCACTCGCCGAGCCCGCGCTGCAGATCGCCGTAGCGCTGTAGCAAGGGCGGCGCGAGGTCGAAGGCGAGCGCGTCCGGCGCGTAGTGCGCCATCACTCGCTCCAGATCCTTGGCGCGCAGCGCCGCCGCAAAACCGTCGAGATGCCGCCGGATGTCGTCGTGATCGTCGTGCATGATCGATCTCCTTTTCCCCTTCTCGTCGAAGGAGGACACCGGAGATCGACACCGGCTTCAGACGGCGGCGATGGCGTTCGCGACGGCCTCGACGTTGCGCTCGTTCAGCGCCGCGACGCAGATCCGGCCCGAGTCGACCGCGTAGATCGCGAAGCGCTCGCGGAGCGCGGTGACCTGGTCCTTGCTGAGCCCCGAGTACGAGAACATGCCGTGCTGGCGCGTGATGAAACCATAGTCGACGCTCGGTTGGCGGGCCTGCAGCAGCGCCGTCAGCCGCTCGCGCATGCCGCGGATGCGGTCGCGCATGCCGGCGAGCTCGTCTTCCCAGAGCTTCCGGAGAGCGGCGTCGTTCAGCACCGTCGTCACCACCTGGCCGCCGTGCGTCGGCGGGTTGGAGTAGTTGGTGCGCACCAGGCGCTTCAGCTGGCTGAGCGCCCGGGCCGCTTCGTCCGCGCTGGCAGCGACGAGGCTGAGCGCCCCCACCCGCTCGCCGTAGAGCGAGAACGACTTCGAGAACGAGCTCGACACGAACACGGGCGACGTCGACGCCGCGAACGTCCGCACGGCGGCGGCGTCGGCGTCGATGCCGACGCCGAGGCCCGGGTGGGCGATGGCGAGTAACGGCACGAGGCCGCGGCCCTGGACCACGGCGGGACTTTCGGCCCACTGGGCGGGATCGAGGTCCACGCCGGTGGGGTTGTGGCAGCACGCGTGCAGGACCACGATGTCGCCCGCCGGGATCCCGCGCAGGCCTTCGAGCATCGCCGCGAACCGCAGGCCCTTGGTCGCCGCGTCGTAGTAGGGGTAGGTCGCGACCGTGAAGCCGGCGCCCTCGAAGAGCGCGCGGTGGTTTTCCCAGCTGGGGTCGCTGATCCAGAGGCCGGCGTTCGGCGCGAAGCGGCGCAAGAAGTCGGCGCCGACCTTGAGCCCGCCGGTGCCGCCGAGCGTCTGCACCGTGATCACGCGCTTCTCGGCGACCGCCGGATGGTCGGCACCGAAGACGAGCGCCCGCACTGCCTGATCGTACGCCGGCATGCCGTCGATCGGCAGATACCCGCGGGGGCGCGCCGTCGCGACGAGCTGCTGCTCGGCGCGCTGCACGCATTCGAGGAGCGGAATCTTTCCGTTCTCGTCGTAGTAGACGCCGACGCCGAGATTCACCTTGGTAGGACGCTCGTCGGCGTTGAACGCCTCGGTGATGCCGAGGATGGGATCGCGGGGCGCCATGGCGACGCCGGCCAGCACGGACGTGGTCATGGCGCCCACCTATATCGGCCCGGCGGGCGGCATGCACGCCGTGAGCGGCAACGTGGCCACGGGCGTGCGCAGGCCGTAAGGTCGGCCCACGCCCGCATGATTCCTCTTTCCATCCTCGACCTCGCACCCATCACCGCCGGCGCCGACGCGGCGCAGGCGCTTCCAAATACCCGCGACTCGCCCAGGCACGCGGGGCGCTGGGGCAACCGGCGCAATTGCCTCGCCGGGCACCACGGCCTCCCCGGCATCGCGAGCGCGGCGACGGCCGTCGTGATCGGGCACGTCGCGGCGGCGACCTCGACCATGCGCATCGGCGCCGGCGGCATCATGCTCCCGAACCACGCCCCGCTCGTCGTCGCCGAACAGTTCGGCACGCTCGCGTCGCTCTTCCCCGACCGCATCGACCTCGGGCTCGGACGCGCCCCGGGATCCGATCAAGCGACGGCGCGGGCGCTCAGGCGCACCCTCGCCTCCGATCCCGACCAGTTTCCCCAGGACGTGCAGGAGCTGATGGCGTACTTCCGCGCGCCGGAGCCCGGTCAGGCGATCGTCGCGGTGCCGGGCGCCGGCCTCTCCGTCCCGATCTGGATCCTCGGCTCGAGCCTCTTCGGCGCGCAGGTGGCCGCCGCCTTCGGGTTGCCGTTCGCCTTCGCCTCGCACTTCGCGCCGGCGCAGATGATGCCGGCGCTCGCGATCTACCGCGAGCGCTTCAAGCCCTCGGCGACGCTCGCGCAGCCCTACGTCATGCTCGGCTTCAACGTGTTCGCGGCCGACTCGGAGGACGAAGCGCGGCTCCTCGCCACTTCCGTGCAGCAGGCGTTCGTGAACCTCCGGAGCGGGCGCCCCTCGCGCCTGCCGCCTCCCGTCCCCGGATACTACGAGCGGCTCCCACCGCCCTTCCGCGCCGTCCTCGACGAGGTCCTCGCGTGCTCGGCGATCGGCACGGCCGACGTCGTGCGCCGTGCGCTCGCCGCGTTCATCGCCCGCACAGGCGCCGACGAAGTGATGATCGCGGGGGCGATGTTCGACCACGCGGCCCGCGTGCGCTCGTACGAGATCGCGGCGCGGCTCTGCGACTCGAGCGCCCGCCGATGAGCGTCGCGGTCGTGACCGGAGCGGCCGGCTTCGTCGGGCGGGCGCTCGTGCGGCGCCTCGTCGCCGACGGCGAGCGCGTGCGGGCGGTCGTCCTCCCCGGCGATCCGCTGGCGGCGGAGCTCCGGACTGAGATGCCGGGTGCCGCGCTCGAGATCGTCGCGGCCGACGTCGTGGACTACGCCGCCCTCGCCCCGGCCTTCGCGGGCGCGACCCGCGCCTTCCACACCGCCGCCCAGGTGCACGCCTGGGCGCCGCACGCGCGCTTTCACGAGGTCAACGTCGGCGGAGCGCGGAACGTGGCGCGCGCCGTGCTCGAGCACGGGGTCGGCCGGCTCGTCCACGTCAGCACGAGCGACGTCTTCGGGCTTCCGGACGGCGACCGCGTGCTCGACGAGCGGGCCCCGTTCCGCCCGTGGCACGAGTCGTATGCCGACACCAAGATCGCGGCCGAGCAGCTCTTGTGGACGCGCCGTCACGACGCGGGGCTGCCGCTCACGGTCGTCTATCCGGGGTGGGTCTACGGGCCCGGCGACCGGGCGTTCTTCCCCGCCCTCGCCGGCGCGATCACGAGCGGCGGGATGACCTTCTGGCGGCGCGACGTCCGGCCCGCGTGGGCCTACGTCGAGAACCTGGTCGACGCGTGCCTGCGCGCGAGCCGTGAGCCCGGCGCCGTCGGGGAAGGCTACCTCGTCTACGACACGCTCGACGGACCGACGTTGCAGGACGTGTGCGCGCGCCTCGCCCTCCGGCTCCGCGTCCGGCCGCCCACCCGCCACGTGCCCTACGCCG
>CAZWAX010000118.1:0-14641 GCA_964631985.1 uncultured Polyangiaceae bacterium
GGACGAGCGCCGCGGCCACCGCGCTCGGCACGCCGCCGATCCCGAGCTGGACCGTGGCCCCCTCGGGCACCAGCTCGGCCACGCGCGCGCCGATCCGGCCCTCGACCTCGGTCGGCGGCGCGCCCGCGATCGCGTAGGGCGGTTGATCGACCTCGACGCCCATGTCGATCGCGCTCACGTGCACGACGCCGTCGCCGAGCGTCCGCGGCATCGCGGCGTTCAGCTGCGCCACCACCCGACGCGCCGAGCGGACCGCCGCGAGCGCCACGTCGACCGACGTCCCGAGCGAGCAGAAGCCGTGCGGGTCGGGTCGACTGACGTTCACGAACGCCCAGTCGAGCGGAATGGTGCCGCGCTCGAACAGCTGCGGGGCGTCGGAGAGGAACGTGGGAACGTAGACCGCCCGGCCCTCGGCGACCGCCGCGCGCGCGTTGGCGCCGATGAAGAGCGCCTGGTGGCGGAAGTGCCGGGCCATGGCGGCGTCGAGATGCGGCGCCGGTCCTTCGGTGTGGAGGTGAATGATCCCGACGTCGTAGAGCTCCGGTGCCCGGGCCACCAGCGCATCGAGCAGCGCCGCGGGGGTGGCACACGCCCCGTGGAGAAAGATCTGCTCGCCGCTTGCCACCTGGGCCACCGCCTCGGCTGCGGAAACGATGCGCATCGACCTCTCCTATGTCCTCTGACCGATGAAGATGACGTGGCGGCCGCCCTTGCCGCCGGGGCGGGCGGCCACCTGATGAACCTCGACCTCGAAGCCCCCGCGCTGCAGACGGTTGGCGAACTGGACGTCGTGATCGGCCGACCAGACCGCGGCGACGCCGCCGGGCCGGAGCGCGTTCCGCATCGTCACGATGCCGCGCGGCGTGTAGAGATCGTGGTTGGCATCCAGCGACAACGGCTCGGGCCCGTTGTCGACGTCGAGCAGCACGAGGTCATAGGCCTCCGGCGAGGTGGCGAGGACCCATCCGACGTCGGCCTCGACGACCTGCACGCGCGGATCTTCGAGCGGCTCATTGGCGAGCTTCCCCAACCAGGTGCGATTCCATTGGACGACGGTCGGAAAGAGCTCCGCCACGACGACCGCGACGTGGGGCTGTCCGTCGAGACCGTCGAGCACCGACCGCAGCGTGAAACCCATCCCGAGCCCGCCGACCAGCACGCGCGTGGCGGGCCGCGGACCGAGCACCGCGAGACCGAGACGCGCGAGCTTCTCCTCCGAGCCGTAGGAGTGGTTCGACATCAGCTCGACGTCGTCGACGCGGATCGTGAACCGCTCGTCGCGCTGGTAGAGCACGAGCTCCCGGCCGTCGGGGGTCAGGACGCTGTCGAGGATTCGGCTCTTGTGCATCGGGGCCGACATGTAGCGCGAATCGCGCCGAGAAACCCGCCCACCCCGTGCGCCGCGATCGCGGCGGCGGTGCTCACGCCCCGGGGGTGGCCGCCGACGCCGACAGGCGCGCCAGGGTCGCCTCGATGCGATCCCGTTCCTCGGACGACACCTTGACCTTGTTGGTATCGCGGAGCGGAGGGAGGGCCGCTCGCACGGCGGCGCGGTCGATCGCCACCCCGAGGATCTCGTCGGCGACGCGCTCGGCCACCGCGGACGGCGCGCGACAGAACTCCTCGTACTGGACCACCCAGAAGCGCGACGGACCGAGCGCGCGCCGGTGCTCCTCCAGGCGCCGCTCGGTGTACAGGACCTGCGCGCAGACTTCCTCGATCGGGTCGACGTCCGGGCGTCCCGCGTAACGCGGGTCGCCGACGCCGTACGGCGCCTCGCGCTTCCCCTGGATGAACTCGCGGGTGCCGAGGATCGACTGCACGGCGTACAGCGGCTCGCGCCGGATGCAGACGAAGTGGGCGGTCGGGAGCACGCGCGCGACGACGTCGGCGCAGATCGCGAGGGCGTTGTTCTTGTTGACGATCGGCCCCCCGAACGCGGCCTCGAACGCCCCGAAGAACCGCCGCATGCCGTCGGCGACCGCGGGCTCGAGACGCTCGGGCGGACGATAGCGGTCGTTGCCGAGCCACCGGTCCCAGAGATGGAGCCCGTCGTTGCGGCCGGCGAAGCCGCTGGTCCGTCCGTAGAAGTTGTCGAAGTCCCCGCGAGGCTTCCGGAGCAGACGGCCGAAGAGCCGATTGGCCATGATCGGCGCCCGCGGAAAGACCGCGGTGAGATTGTTGAAGTAGGTGACGGGCAGGCTCTTCACCAAGGTCTGCTCGAGGATGGTCGTGCCGCTCCGCGGCGCGCCGCCGACGAGCACGATCGGCTTCTTCGGCGACTCGGCGCGCGCGTACAGCCGACGCTCGGCACGCTCGAGTGCGAGATCGAGCGGGGTGGCGACCACGGCGAGCGCGGTGTGCGTCATCGCGAAGTACGCCGCCCGGTTGCGCGTCTGCAGCAGCCGCAGGAAGAGCCCCCCGGCATCCTGGAAGTTCGGCGGAAGCAGGTTCGGATGTGCGCGCGAGCGCGCGTCGGGTCCGTCGTTCGTCACGTGGTCCATCGTCACGAGGCCATCCCGGTCAAGGGCTCGTCGGGTGCGACGGCCGGCGCCCGCTCCGCATCCCAGAGCCCGGCGAGCTCGGCGAGCGTCACGAAGGTGCTTCCGGCCGCGAGCTGACGGAGGGTCGCGCGCAGCACGGACGCCTTCCGGGTGCCGTCCTTGCCGTAGCCGGGGACGTTGCCGAGCGCCGCGAGGTCCTCGGCCGGACCGGTCGCACCGAGCTCCAACGCATGCAGCTCGTAGTTGATCGCGTGGGGCCGACGGCGCACGGCCGCGAGCGCCGAGGCGAACCAGCGCGGGCCGAGGATCTGCGTGATCGTGCCGTAGAACGGGAAGCGCAGCGGCGGAACGATGGTGAGCGGCAGCTCGAGCAGGCTCGGCATTCCCGCGGGCGGCGGGACCGCGTCGCGCCGCAGACGAGCCGCGCCGCCGGCGCGCCAGTACCAGTGCGGCGCCACGGGGGCGAAGCGGTGATCCCAGGTTCCGAGACCGACGCGACCGCGCCGCGCGAGGGCCCGGATGATCCACTTCATGGGCACCAGAAAGGGCGTGGGATTGATGGACGAGTCGTAGCGGTAGCCGCGCTCGAGCAGGATCTCGAGCGTCGCGGGGTCGACGTCGTACGACGGCGCGCGGAACCCGACCACGGGCTGGCCGGTGGCGTCCTCCAAAATCGCTTGCGCCTCGACGATCTCGCGGGTGCGGGCCGCGACGTCGAGGGTGCGGAAGGCGATGACGTGCGACAACGTGTGATTGGCGACCTCGTGGCCGGCCTCGACCAGCGCCCGATGCAGTCGCGCGCCCTCGGGGCTCCGCGCGTTGCGGGCAATGGCGAAGAACGTGGCCCGGATGCCCAGGTCGGCGAACAGCTCGAGAAACGCCGGGAGCACGCCGGCGAGGAAGCGGTCACCGGGCACCGCCCAGGGCTTGCCGTAGAACTCGGCGTAGTCCTGCGGAGCATCGAGATCCACCGAGACCGCGACCGTGGCGGCCGAGTCGACGGCGGGGCCCTGCGGGCGCGCGCTCACCGTCGTCGTCCGACCGCGAGGATCGCCGGCGTGTGCGCGCGTCCAAAGCGGGTCGGCAGGTGGAAATACAGCCGACCGGGGAGGAGGTAGCGCACGATCCCCCACCACTCGAGGACCACGAAATGGCGCTCCATCCACGTCAGCCATGCCTGGCGCGCCAGCTTGTGGATGTGCGTCGGGTCCTTGTCGAGCTTCCGGACGAGCGGTCCGCAGACCCCGTCGTAGACCGGGACGACCAACATGAAGTGGCCCCCGGGCCGCAACATGTGGGCGATGGCCGCCGCCGCCGCGTCGCGGTCCGGGACGTGCTCGATGACGTCGCAGGCGGTGACGGCGTCGAGCGAGCCCGGGGCATAGGGCTCGTCGGTGGCGGCGCCCACGGTGAAATCGATGGCGGGCAACTGCGTGCGGTTGTCAGCGATGGCCCACTCGGAAACGTCGGTGCCCGCCAACCGCCATTGGGTATGACGTGCGAGATGACTGAGCCACGCCGCCCGACCGCAACCGACGTCCAGGAGGTCCAGCGGGCGATCCGTCGGGAGGTACCGCGCGAGCGCACGGAGATAGAAGTCGAGCTTCCAGGAAGGATTCTGCGACGCGTAGTCGCGATAGTAGGTGTCGAAGTATGCGGCATCGAACGCAGGCGCGGTCGAGCCCGCCCGTGCGGCTGACTCGTCGCTCATGCGGCCCCGGTCGAAACGGCATTGCCGTGACGCGGAGGAGTGAGGCGAGAACGCATCCGCACCCGAGTACCGTAGCCGGCGCTCCCCCCGACCCGCAAGGTACATGTTGGCGACCGCCGGCGACCGTCGGGCGCGCGGGGAGGCCTCAGGAGCGCAGCGTGGCCGTGCGTTCCCCGCGGGCCAGCCATTGCGCCCCCTCCACCACGCCGCCCGCCAGGCCGGGCGCGAGGATCGTCGTCGCGAATACCAGAATCGAGAATGCGAGCGCCTCGTGCGCGGGCACACCGAAGGTGGCCAACGTCACGACGAGGACGCCTTCGCGCACGCCGACCCCGCCGATCGAGATCGGGAGCAGCGTCAGCACGACCACGACGCTGCGGACCCAGCCCATGGACAAGAACGGCACCGACACGCCGAGGCTCTGGCCGATCGCCGAGAACACGAGGACGCCGGGGAGCTGTGCGACGATCGAGATGGCGAGGATGCTCGCCAGCGCCGCCGGCGAGAAGCGGGCCACCGATCCGAGCGCGTGGCTGATGCGCGACAACGCGGCGGACCACCAGCGGCCGTGGCCGTTCGCCTGGATCTCGCGCGCGATCCGGCGGACCGGCAACGGCACGACCCGGGGGAGCACGAGCAACACGGTCGTGGACAGGCCGACCAGCAGCACGAGGAGACCGCCCGCCGGCTTTGGATGGGGATCGACGATCCAGCACGCGAGGCCGACGATCCCGAGCGCGGCCACGGCTGCGAGCCGATCGCACACGATGGCGGTGAGCGCGGTCGTGAAGCGCCCACTCTTCTCCTGCGAGAGCCGGTGCAACCGAAGCGCGGCGATGCCGACCCCGCCCACCGGGAGGAAGAGATTGTAGAAGAACGCCGCGAGGTTGATGGCGAAGGTCTGCGTCACGCGCGCCCGCACCCCCTGCGCGGCGAGCAGGACCTGGAGTCGGTACGAGATCACGAAGTTGGCGACGAACGCCGCGACGGTCGCGATCGCCACGTGGCGCGGCGAGCTGGCGACGAGCGCGTCGCGCACTTGCCCGAGCTCCACGCGGCTCGCCAACAGAGCGAGCGCGATCACCGCGACGGCGATCCGCAGCACGACGCGGATCATCGCCACCCCGGTCGTGCCATCGTGATCACGGCATCCGCCACGCCAGCCGCACGTGCATCGCGAGGGCAACGAGGATCGCCAGCCCGTTGACCGAGCTTGCGACGAGCACCGTGTCCTGACCGAACCGCGCCGCACCGCTCGCGGTCGCGACGTAGTTGACGAACGGGATCGCGACGGCGGCGAGGGCCGCCCATCGCCATCCGGGGTGGCTCCGCCACGGCTCGAGGTCCGGGCGTACGAGCAGCACGACCAGCGGCAGCGCGAGCGCGAGACCGTCGTAGGCCTGATGGTAGAACGCGGCCACGATGGCGAGCGTGGCGATGCTGGTCGCGTGCAGCCGCCGCGCCCGGTCGTCGTAGGGGCGGAGGCGGCGGAGCGCCGCGCCTGCCGCGATCAGGACCGCGGCCATGATGCCGAGCGTCTCCGCCGTGGTCGGAGAGCGTCCGACGGTGCGGCCGGCGAACGCGATCGCATCGATGCGATACGGTGAGTTCTCGGGGCGCTTCCGCGGCACCGTCAAGCGCGTGTCGTACGTATCCCGCAACGACTGCACGATCGGCGCGACGCCGCCGGCGCCAACCACCAGGCGCACGGCGGCCGGTGCCGTGACGAGCAGCGCCATCAGGATCCCGACGAGAACGACGCGGCGGTCCCCGCGCGCCCACAGGAGCAGCGCGATCGGCAGACCGTACGTTCCCTTGAACGTCGCCACCGCCACGGCCGTCGCCGCGAGCAGCGGACGGGACGCCGAATGCCAGAACGCGAGGTAGGTCAGGAACACCGTCGTGAGCGTGACGTTGACCAGCGAGAGATGCATGATCCCGGGTCGGCTCACGACCAGGAACAACGCGACGCCGGCGACGCGAACCGGCGTGAGCGCGACCCCCGCCCAACGGAGCACGCTCACGGCGAGGGCGACCGTGAGCCCGACGCAGAAGGCCAAGTAGAGCGCCGCCGCCCCGTCGAACGAAAACAGCGTCAGCGGCGCATGCATGAGGTACATCAGCGGCGAGTACAGCGGGGCGCGATCGCCGACCGGGTACTTCCGCAGATAGGCGGGGCCGTCGTACGGATTGTCGCCGGCCACGAAGGCGAGCGTCGGGTAGTAGATGCCGTCGCGGAAGTCGACGAAGCCGTAGCTCCCCGGCAGGTCCGTGCCCGGTACGACCCGGTGGTCCCAGGTCCGGGCGGCCGTCGCCCCGACGACGGCGGCCAGCAGGAGCACCGCCACCACCGTCCGAAGCCAAGCCGGGAGGCGCGCCGTCAGGCTCCACGGGTCTCCGACCGCCGCCGCGGCCGGTGGGATCGTCGACTCGTGTCCTGGCCCCAGATCGGCGCGCATCGAGGGCCCACGTTACACAGCGCAAGGCCGCTCGTGTAGCGGGCGTTCGACGGCGCCGGGACACTGCACGGGTTGCTGTGCGAAGCGCGACGGGCCGGAGGCTTGTCGGGCGGCATCGTGCGGAGCTAGAGGTCGTTCGACGAGCGGCCATGGCCTCTGCCAGCGACACGGCGCCGATCCTCTCCCGCGCGGACGCGCGGAACGTCTACGATCGGATCGGCGCCTTCCAGGACACACAGGCGTTCTACGAGGATCGCGCCACCAGCCTCGTCGTCGTGCACGGGCGATTCGACACCGCCCGGCGCGTCTTCGAGCTCGGCTGCGGCACCGGGCGCTTCGCCGAACGCCTGCTGGCGCGCCACCTCCCCGCCGACGCGCGCTACCGGGGGATCGACCTGAGCCCCACCATGGTGCAGCTGGCGGCGCACCGCCTCACGGGCTTCGGCGACCGGGCCAGCGTGGCCCTCACGGACGGCGCGTTCCCGACGGCCGAGGCACCGAGATCCTACGATCGGTTCGTGTCCAACTTCGTTCTCGATCTGCTCTCCGAAGAGGACATCGCCGCCGCCATCCGCGAGGCCGAGCGCCTGCTCGAGACCGGCGGGCTCCTCTGCCTCGCCAGTCTGTCGACTGGTCGTGGGATGCTACCGCGCTTGGCGGCGCGGGTATGGGTGACCGTGCATGCCTTCCGGCCGGCGCTCCTCGGCGGGTGTCGTCCGCTCGATCTCCTGGCCTGGATCCCGTCCGAGCGATGGACCGTCCTCCACCACGCCCACCTCGCACCATTCGGCGTGCCGAGCGAGGTCGTCGTCGCCGAGCGCCGCGGCGCGGGGGGCTGACCCGACGTTGATGCTCCCGCCCCTCGCCTTCAGTCGCCTCGGCCGACGAAGCGCTTCGCCGTGTTTGCCTTCGCCTGGCTGTAGCTCGCGCTCCAGCACGACCCCACGTCGTTGTGGAGTTGCACCGTCACCCGCGGATCCTTCGCCAGCGGAAGCGCGGGCACGCCGAGCGCTGCGCCACGGCCTTGAATGCTGATCTCCGACTGGCCGTCACGCCCCGCTTCGAGCTCGATGCGGCGAATGCCGGAGGCTCCGGAGCTTCGATCCTTGTAGGTGAAACCGCGCTGGGTCGCTTTCCAACACGGAATCGGCCCATGGAGGCCGCAGTTTCCTCCGGCCGACACTCGCGAGGCCAGCACGAGATTCGAATTGCCGCCGTTCGCGTCATAGATGCAGAGGTCGTAGCCGGTCGTCGTGCGGGGATTGCCGAACGCGGAAACGGGCGTCTCCGGCCCCGTGCGCCACGACCAGAAGAAGGCATCGCGGCGGTCGTCCCTCTCGTCGTAGAGCTCGATCGGTGCGCGCCGCGATCTCGTTGGGGCGCGGCAAGTCGTGGCCGGTACGGCCGGGCACCCCGCTCCGCTGAGACACGGAGCCGTCGAAACGTAACCCCCGTTCGGAGAGACGTCGGTTGGCTCTGGGAACGTTCCGATCAACGCGGCCACGTCGAGCTGTCCGTCGTCGGATCGCAGCACGGCCGTCGGGATCGTGATCGTGACCGACCGGGCGCCGAAGCTCACGGTCGCATCCCCGAGAGCCGCGAAGGTGAACGAGTCGCGGACGGGGACCGTCCCGGCGACGCTGTTCACGTCGAAGAAGCTGACGATGTACTCGCTGCCGATGCCCGCCCGGAGACCCGAGAAGGCGTCCGCGAAGGCCGGGAAGCCGGTCGCACCGTTCTGGTCGGCGTCGATGTCGACGTAGCCACCGAGGGCGTCGATCTCGCCGCTGTCCGCCGGGCTGATCGGCGTCGAGAAAGCGAGCGTGATCTCGACCGTGTCGTTGCCGTTGCAAGCACTGACGGACGAAAGGTCGAGCTGTGGCGTCTCGGACCCGAAGGTGTCCCCGAGCGGATCGTTGACCGTCCCCGAATAGGCGGTGACCTCGTAGGCGGTGAAATTCAATGCCCCCCCGGTGCTTGCGCCGCCCAACGACGACACCTCGATCAGCACCATCTGCCCTGCCTGCATCGGAATCCGGATGAACGAGCCGAGCGTGAAGCGGGCGTCGTCGTTGCACGCGAGCTCCGTCAGCGCTCCGCACCCGCCCGTATATGCCGTCAGCACCGTGTCGTAGTCGGCCGAGGTCTCGACGACGAGCGTCGTGTCGGCCGGTGCGGTGTACTGGTACCAGATGGTCGCCGAATTCTGACTGAAGACGCACGACGCGAAGGGGTCCGCGCCGTCGCTCGTGGCACCGCCGGTATCCTGGAAGTCGAAATACGGAAGGCCGCCGATCGGGTTCGCCGCCGCGCAGTCGTCGTTCGGCGGCGGTGGAAGTTGGTTGAGGATCACGTCGAGCCCGCTCGCGCTGGTACTCGCCGAGACGGGGATCTCGACGGAGTCCAGCGGGTCGTCGGGCGGGTTGGCCCCCGCTTCGTTGGCGCCGTTGTAGAGCTCCGGGACGCCGGGGAGGCGCGCCGGAGGATTCAGGGGTCCGACGCTGGAGCCGCCGCTGAAGAATCCGGGAATCTCCTCGACCTCGACGGTGTAGCTTCCCGCCGGGAGGCCGGGGATCGCATAGAGCCCTTCGAGCCCCGCGGGCGGCGGTCCGCCATCGTTGAACGGGAAGAAACGCGCCCCGGATGCCACGCCGACCGCGGTGAGGCGCGGATCCCCCACCTGCCGGGCGATCACGTAGGCGCCCTGGAACTGTGTGGTGCCGTCCGGACGAAAAACGGTGCCCGTCACGGCGCCGAAGCTGCCCGCGAAGACCGGTTCGGGATAGAGGGCCGAGATCGACACCCGATCGTCGAGGGCGAGCGTCGCGGCTTCCGTGCCGTTGACCAGGATCGGAAACATCGTCGCGACCGCCGCGTCGTTGGCGAGATCGCCGTCGAATGCCTCCTGGAGCCCGATCTGCGAGTGGTCGAGATTCGAGTAGTGCCCGAACTCATGGATGAAGACGCCGTTGAACTCGGCTTGCGTGATTTCGCCATTGTCGACGTCGTCGATCCCGTCGATGAACCTGCCGTTCAGGAGCGCCGCACCCTCGGTGATCTCGGCAGGGACGAAGGTGGCACAATCCGGCCCCGCGAATCCGAGGATGGAGTTGCTCGCGCCCGGGCCGAACAGGTCGTCGATGATGCTGCCGTCGGTGTCGAAGATGATCGGCGAGAACCCGTCGCCACAGACTCCGAGGTAGTCGAAGACGTCGTCCGCGGTCACGTCGACCGGGAGCGTGCCGGCGTTGGTGTAGGTGATGGTCGAGGTCGGTACGGCGGCCCAGACGTCGAAGTTCGCGGTGACCGCGACGACGGCGCCGGCGTTGTCGAGCAACCCGAGCGAGCCCTGATCCGGATTGAACGGCACCGCGCTGGCCGTCCAGACGAGCGGGGTCCCGGCGCCGTTGACGATGAGGGGTCCGGCCGCATGACCCCCGGCGGGAAGCACCACGAGGAGGCCGAGCAGCAGCGCCGACCGCCGCAGCAGGCGTGGCAGGCGGGCGCTCACTTCTTCCACCCGTCGAGGCGCGCGATCCTGGCCAGGAGCTTCGCAACCGGCTCGGCATCCTTGCCGAGCGCGCTGCGCGCCATCCCGCTCTGGACGCGATACACCCCTTGCTCGAGACCGATCGGGCTCGTGAACCCGCGGCGGCTGTCGGCGCGGAGGAAGAGCACGACCTCTTCACCGACCGCATAGCGCGGCATCCCCGGAAAGCGGGTGATCGCGCCGTCCGGCAACGGGCCCGCGACCCCGAATTGCTTGATGGTGAGCGTCGCGCCGACCGTCCCCTTCACGGTGCGCGCGACCGCAATCGTGGTCCAGGTCGCCGGCGCACCCGACTGGTCGCGACCCGAGGTCGAGACCGTGACGGTGCCGTGGATGATGCGGGTGGCCTCGTTCGTCACCTCTGCCAGCGTCAGGCGCTTCTGCATCGTCGTCGCTCGCGCCGGAACGGCCGCGAACGCGAGCGCGCTTACGAGGGCGAGCGTGAGCGTAGTGGATCGAAATCGTCGGCGTCGCATGAACCCTCCATGGTCCGTCCGAAATGTGGACGGTCCGCTAGTAGGTGCGACGCGAAGCGAGCGTCAAGCAAAACTCGATCGCCGATTGATGATTGCTCCACAATGGCGCGAGGTTTCTTCGAAACGGACGGACGGCTCGAGCTCGTCATCGCCGGCTCGGTCGTCCTCGCGAGCGAGTTCCGGCCGGAATGGGCAGCAAGCCCTTCCGCGCGGCGCGCCTTTCGGTGTAGGGCGCCCGCATGCGTCCCTCGTGGCTTCCGGTAGTCGCGCTCCTCGTCGTCGTCGGCTGCCGATCGACGCCGCCACCGACGACGCTACCAGCCGGCGACCAGGCGCCCGACGGCGCCGGGGCCGCGGCCCCGACCGCCTTCACCATCGAGGCCAACGCGGCCGTCGCCCGCGCGCTGCCCCTCGACGATGCCGAGGACTTCGCGGACGCCCGCCGCGGCCTCGTCGCGGCCGATCCCGACGTCGTCGTCGCCCGCGCCGACGGCACGACGATCGTCGACACTCGCCACGAGACCTTCCTCGCCGACGACGCGCCCGCGAGCGTGAACCCGAGCCTCTGGCGCCAATCGCGGCTCGTGACGATGCACGGGCTCTTCGAGGTCGCGCAGGGGATCCATCAGGTGCGCGGCTACGACGTCTCGAACCTCTCGATCATCACGGGCGCGACCGGGTGGATCGTCGTCGACCCGCTGACCAGCGTGGAGGCGGCGGCGGCCGCGATGCAGCTCGCCCGGCGCCACCTCGGCCACGCGCCCGTCACCGCCGTGATCTTCACCCACAGCCACGTCGACCACTTCGGAGGCGTGAGCGCGCTCTTCCCCGACGGGGTCGTGCCCCCGGGTGTCCGCATCGTCGCGCCCGCGGGCTTCGTCGCCGAGGCGACCAGCGAGAACGTCCTCGCCGGTACGGCGATGGGGCGGCGCGCCACCTATCAATTCGGCCGCGCGCTGCCGCGCGGACCGCGCGGGCACGTGAGCTCCGGGCTCGGACGGTCGCCGGCGGCCGGCACGATCGGGATCGCCGTGCCGACCGACCACGTCGACCATACGCCGCAGGAGCTCGTCCTCGACGGCGTGCGGTTCGTCTTCCAGTACACGCCCGAGTCCGAGGCGCCGGCGGAGCTCGCGTTCTACCTCCCCGACCACAAGGCCTACTGCGGCGCCGAGATCGTCTCCCACACGCTCCACAACCTCCTGCCGTTTCGCGGCGCCAAGGTTCGCGACGCGCTCCGGTGGAGCGGCTACATCGACGAAGCGGTGCGGCGCTTCCCCGACGCCGAGGTGGTGTTCGCGAGCCACCACTGGCCGGTCTGGGGGAACGCGCGGGTGGTCGACTACCTGAAAGGACAGCGCGACACCTACAAGTTCATCCACGACCAGACCCTGCGGCTCGCCAACCGCGGGCTCACGCCGCAGGAGATCGCCGAGACGCTGACGCTCCCCGAGTCCCTGGCGCGGCGGTTCGCGAACCGCGGCTACTACGGCACCGTCCGCCACGACGCGAAGGCGGTCTATCAAATGTATTTCGGCTGGTACGACGGTAACCCGGCGCACCTCGACCCGCTGCCGCCCGAGGACGCGGGCCGGCGCTACGTCGACGCGATGGGCGGCGCCGCCGAGGTATTGCGGAAGGCGCAGGCCGCCTACGACCGCGGCGAGTACCGGTGGGCGTCGATGCTCCTCGATCACCTGGTGTTCGCGGCGCCCGACGACGCGGCGGCGCGCGCCCTCCTCGCGCAGACCTACGACCAGCTCGGCTACCAGCAGGAGGCCGGCACCTGGCGTGACTCCTACCTCACGGCCGCCAGCGAGCTGCGGCACGGCCCGCCGACGCGCGGCCTCGATGTCTCGGCTCTGCGCCAGCTGCTCGTGCAGCTTCCGCCCGAGCGCTACTTCGACGCGATGGCCGCCCGCCTCGACGCCGAACGCGCCGCCGGCGTGCGCCTGAAGCTGAACGTCGTCTTCACCGACCTCGACGAGATCCACGTGCTCACCGTCGAGAACTCGGTGCTCCACCACCATCGCGCGCCGGCGCTCGACCCGGAGGCGACGGCGACCATGCGCCTCACCCGAGCCTTCCTGGTCGAGGTGTCCACCGGCCGCGTCGGCCTCCGCGCGATGGTCTTCTCGGACGAGTTCGATGCCGACGGCAGCCGGCTCGACCTGCTCTCGTTCTTCTCGATGCTCGACCGTCCGGACGGCCGGTTCGCGATCGTCACGCCGTGATGGCCGCGGCCGGCCGCGCGGCGGGTCGGGGCAGCTCGCTGCGACGTTCGGGCGCGGCGCCCTTGCCGACAGGCGTCGCGCCGGTTAAGCCCGTGCCGCTTGCGCTTCCCTGCCCCGTCCAGCCTGTTCGCCCGACGCGCGTTCGCGCTCGTGCTTGCCCTGCTGGCCGTGCTGCGCGGCGTGCCCGCCCGCGCGTTCAGCTTCGACGACGTCGCCGCGCTCGCGAAGGCCGTGGCACAAGGCACCCATCGCAGCCAGAGCCCTCCGCTGCCAGCCGAGCTGCAGGCGCTCGACTACGACCAGTGCCGGGATATTCGCTATCGCCCGGATCACGCGCTGTGGCGCTCGGACACGCTGCGGTTCGAGGTGATGTTCTTCCACCTCGGTGGTCTCCAGACCGCGCCGGTTCGCATCAACGAGGTCACGCCGGAGGGCGTGCGCCACATCCCCTACGACAGCGCCGGCTTCCACTACGGCAAGAACACGCTGTCCCCGGAGAAATGGGGCGATCTCGGCTTCGCGGGGTTTCGCGCGCACTACCCGCTGAACGACGGCGCCTACAAGGACGAGCTCGTCGTGTTCCTCGGCGGCAGCTACTTCCGGGCGCTCGGCGCGGGGCTCCGCTATGGCCTCTCGGCGCGCGGCCTCGCGATCGACACCGTCGGCGGGCGCGGCGAGGAGTTCCCGCGCTTCAGCGAGTTCTGGCTCGTGCGGCCAGCCGCGGGTGCCCGCACGCTGACCGTCTACGCCCTGCTCGATTCGCCGCGCGCGAGCGGCGCGTACCAGTTCGACGTGCACCCGGGTGCGGAGACCGTGATGGAGGTACGCGCCCGCGTCTATCTGCGCGCGAGCGTCGCGACCCTCGGCCTGGCGCCGCTCACCAGCATGTTCTTCTTCGGCGAGAACCAGCCGCACCGGACCGACTTCCGTCCCGAGGTCCACGACTCGGACGGGCTACAGGTGGCGACCGGCGACGGCGAATGGCTCTGGCGTCCCCTCCTCAATCCGACGCAGATCCTCACGACGTCGTTCGCGATGCGCCAGCTCCGCGGGTTCGGCCTCATGCAACGCGATCGCGGCTTCGCGAGCTACGAGGACGACGAGGCCCGCTACGAGCTTCGGCCGAGCGCTTGGGTCGAGCCGGTCGGCTCCTGGGGGCCCGGCCGGGTCGAGCTCGTCCAACTGCCCACGGCCGACGAGACCAACGACAACATCGTCGCCTATTGGGTGCCCGAGAAGCCGCCGGCGCCCGGTGAGCCGCTCGACCTCGCCTACCGCCTGCACTGGCAAGGTCCGCAGATGCAGCGCCCCCCCGGCGCCTGGGTCACGCAGACGCGTGCCGGCCGCGGCTACGCCGAGCTCCCGGACGACGAGCGGCAGTTCCTGGTCGACTTCGCCGGCCCTGCGCTGGCCGCTACCCCACCCGACGCGCCGGTGAAGGCCGTCGTCAGCGCGACGTCCAACGGTGAGATCGTCGAGAGCAACGCCTACCGCGTCGCGGCGACCGGGGCGTGGCGGATGAGCGTGCGCGTGAAGCAGCTGCGCCCGACCGAGCCGACCGAGCTGCGCGCGTTTCTGCAGAACGGCGCGGACGTGTTGAGCGAGACGTGGAGCGCCATCGTCCCCGCGCGCGGCGTGCCCTAGCTGCAGGTTGCTGAAAAAGGCCGATCTGCTTCGTTGCTCGGGCGTTCGCTTGTGCGGCGTAGC
>CAZWAX010000119.1:0-14640 GCA_964631985.1 uncultured Polyangiaceae bacterium
CTCACGGGGGCGCCGGACGAGGATCGCCAGGGCCAGGCGGCGCCGGAGCGCCCGGACCCCGCCGGGCGTGTCGACCACCGCCGCGAGACGCTCGCCCCACCCGGGTCCGAGCTCGGCGGCGGCGAGCTCCCGGAACTGCGGACCCGCGGCGGCGAGCAGCTCGTCGATGCGGGCGCGATAGTCGGGGCGCACGTAGCCCTTGTCGAAGACGCAATGCAGGAGGAGCGCCAGCAGCTCCGCCTCTTTGCTGGGCGTGCGGAAGCCGCGCTCGTGACACTGCGGCTCCAGCACCACGTCGACCGGGAGGTACTCGAACTGCATGTGGCTCAAGGCGACGCGGAGATCGAGATAGACGCCCTCGACCTCCTCGCCCTTCTCGATGCGCACGAGATAGTACATCCAGTGTCCGCCGCGGCTCGCCCGCACCACCGGCGTCAGCTCGAAGCGCCCGCAGAGGCGCCGCACGATAGCGTCGTGACGACGGAAGTCCTTCGGGTGGACGACGAGATCGATGTCCTTCCCGAAGTGCTCCGGCCAGCGCTCCGAGTTGCGGAGCACGGCGTAACGCACGCATTCCCGTTCGTACGCCTCGAAGAGCGCCAGCAACACTCGCCCGGTCAGTGAATCGTTCCAGTCGGGCGTTCGCGGCAACGGCATCGCGGTCATAGGCTGCTCCTCACGGTGTCCAGGACGGAATGGAGATTGGCGTCGAGCCAGGTGGGCGAGCGGACGAGCCAGCTGTCGCGTCGCAGCTTCAGGTGGTTCAGCCACGAGCAGACGGCGATCGCGCGCCGCATGCGCTCGTCGACACCGACGATCGCGCACTCGCGCTCGAAGAGCTTGGCGTCGATCGCCGCCAGCTCGCCGGTCAGGATCGCGCGCACGAAGACGTCGCCGAACGCCAGGCCGTCGGTCCGGATCAGCCGGCGCGCCAGCAGCAGCAACAGGTCGATGAGCGGCAGGCCGCGAGGCTCGAAGGCCTCGAAGTCGAGGATGCCCGTCACCGTGTCGTCGGGACCGTAGAGCAGGTTGGCGAAGTCGTAGTCGCCATGGTGCCAGCCGAGCGGGAGCGTCGCCCCGAGCATGGTGTCACGCAGCCACTCGTCGATCGCCGTCAGCGCCGGCAGCACGTCCGCGCGCACGATCCCGCGGAGATCGCCGAGCCAATCGCCGCACAGCCGATCGAACTCGGCCTGGTCGATCAGCACCGGCACCTCGGTGGCCCGGCGGAGCGCGCACACCACCTCGGCGGCACTCTGGATGGCGCGGTTGTAGCGCCGCGTGGAGCGCGAGTAGTAGACGCGGCCCACCTCTCCCGGACGCGCGGTCTCGGCGAAGTAGGCCTGGCCCGCGCAGCTACCCGCACCGAGGGGCTGCGGGAAGAGCGCCCGCAGGGCCGGAGCGATCCGCCGGTCGTCCGCCAGCGCGACGATGGTGTCGTGGTGTCGCACGCACGTCGTCTCGGCGCGCGCATCGAGCGGCAACCGCACGAACGCCGCCTCTTCTCCCGGCGTGCCGCCTTCTCCCGGCGCCCCGCCCGCGAGGACGACGACCCCGCGCGGGCGGACGAAGTAGCGGGAGAGGCTCCGCGCCCCGGCGGGGATGGTGCCGGCGTCGGCCAGCGCCCCGAGCAATCGCTCCGCGAACGACGTGGGGTCCGCGCTCGCCGACAACACGGCCGCCATTCCCGGGAGGAACGGGTAGACGCGTCGTTCGAGCACGTTCGGCCGGCCCGTGATCTCCCAGCCTTTCACCAACGAGCGCAGGACGCGGCCGCGGGTGCGATAGGGATCGGCGCAGAAGTTCATGCGATCCGACCGATCGAGGTCGAGAATCTGATGGAACTTGTGCCGGAACGGCAGCGGCGCAAAGAGATGGCAATCGGCGAAGCCACTGCGCTCCGCCATCCGCCGCAGCATGCGCGGCGAGACCCCGGCGCCGACTTCCTTGCGCGGCGCCAGCACGCGCGTCGCCCCGAGGCGGCTGTCCATCCCGAGATACAGCTGACCGCTGGGGGCCAAGGTGCGGCGAATCTCGGCGAGCAGCTCGGGCGTGAGCGCGGCGCCCGTCGGCAGCGGCCGACCCCCCGCGACGGTCGCGAACCACGACCCCAGGCAGGGAATCACCGCGACGTCGATCGTGCCGTCGCCGAGCGGCAACCGGACGGGATCGAAGACCCGCGCCACCGTGACGTTGGTCAAGCCTTGGGACTCGGCCTGCGCCCGAATGACCTTCAGGCGTTCGGTGTCACCGTCGAGCACCACCACCTCGGCGACCCCCTGCGCGAGCGTCAGCGGCACCGCGCCCCAGGACGGCCCCAACACCAGGACGCGCGAATCCTGATCGAAGTCGAGGAGGAACTTCCAGCCCGCCCGCGTCGGGTTGACGACGTCCTGCAGCACGTCCTCCCAGGTGGCGCCCGCCAACTTGGCGCGGATACGCGCCAGCCGTGAGGTCGCCTGAGTCGTGAGGGTTCCCGCGAGCACCTCGCTCGCCAGCCGGCGTTCGGCCTGCGGCCATCCGATGAGCGCGCAGTCCTCGAGGAGGTGCACCATCCGATCGTGCTCGAACGACGGCTCGGCGAGCGTCATCGCCGCGAAGGCGGGACCGAGCGTGTAGAGACCGTCCTCGACGCGGTAGCGCAGACCGCACGGGGCGCACGCCGTCCAGCCGGGCTGCTCGTCGAGCGGGCCGCGGCAGATCGGGCAGGCGAGCGGCTCGAGAACGCCGCTCTCCCTCAGGCTAGGCAAGGTCAGGGCCGTACTCCTTCCATCCGACGAGTTGCGGGAACGTCACGTTCGAGGTGGCGAGGAAGATCACCGTGAAGGCGACCGCCTTGACGGTGTAGGCGGCGCTCGAGGCGGTCGCGGCCCCGATGATCCCGTAGGTCGGGATCAACGTCAGGTCGCCGACGATGGTGACCACCAGACCGGCGAGCGCGGTGTAGGTGTTGAACTCCGGCCGCCCGATGCCGACGTTGTATCCG
Source organism: uncultured Polyangiaceae bacterium (assembly GCA_964631985.1). Taxonomy (GTDB): domain Bacteria; phylum Desulfobacterota; class Binatia; order UTPRO1; family UTPRO1; genus UTPRO1. Next base: position 2,987 of record CAZWAX010000119.1, read on the forward strand.
GAGAGCACGCCGTCGGCGCCGTGCGCCGTGAGGCCGACGAGCAGGATGTAGAGCGCGGGAACCGCGGGCGCGAACTCGGCGCCGAAGAAGTGGAGGATCACCGGCTTGCCCACCAGCGCCAGCACCGCAATGGCCGCGAGATTGATGAGGAACATGCGCCGGTACAGGAAGACGCCCCGCACCCGCGCCTCGGCGGCCGTGAGACCCGCGATCAGCGGCCGCAAGACGAACGTCAGGCTCGCCGACAACGGACGGAAGAGCTCCGCGACCTTCGACGCCACCGCGTAGCACCCCACCACCTCGACGCTCGCCATCGTGGCGAGGATCATCACGTCGAGGCGCCAGTTCAGCATGTTCGCCATGCGGCCGATGTGCCCTTTGATGCCGAACCGCATCGCCTCGCGGGTGAGCTCGAGGTGCAATCGCGGCCACGGTCGGATGCCGCGATGGAGCAGGAAGGCGGCGGCCGCCACCACGCTCGCGACCGGACCGGCGACGGCTGCGGCCACGACCAGCGTCATCCCGCCGGCGACGCCGAAGAGCAGCGGCAACAGCAGGAGCAGCGACACCACGTCGTCGATCAGCAGCACCAGGGTGGCGGCCTTGAAGCTGCGCAGGCCCTGCTGCACCGAGTTCAGGTAGTCGCGCAGCAGGTTCATCGGGATGGCGAGCCCGACGAGGAGCGCGTCGCGCGCCGACAACGTCGTGTAGAAGTTTGCGTGCAGGAGATTGCCCGCCGCCCACCACCCGAGGCACCCGACCACGCCGAGCCCGAGGCCGAGCGCGACCGTGGTCTCGGTGATGGCCTGCACCGAGTGGCGCCGGCTGCCGATGAGATACGGATTGGCGATCGTCATCCCGGCACCCAGCACCGCGGCGATCGTGCCCGGCAGGACGCGCACGAGGGCGAAGGTGCCCGCCCCGGTCGGACCCATCGCCCCGGCCACCACCAGCGCCGCCAGCGCGGCCGCGGCGGTCGCGAGCAGCTTGCCGACGACGGTGATCGAGGTGGCACGGACGAGATTCATCGCGCGTCGCCTCTCACTCGAGCCCCGGCCAGAGGAGCAGGCTCTTCCGGCCGTCGGCGTTGGTCCACGCCTGGTAGAGCGCGCGGTTGAGGTCGTCGGCCGAGCGAACCTGCATGGGCTCGTCGGCGATCAGGCTCCCCAGCAACCGCTGGAGGCGGGGATCGCGCATGCGTTCGAGCACCTGCTCGAAATGCGGCACGAAGCTGCGGTTGCAGCCGATGAACGCCAGGCCCTTGCCGATGACCTCGCGCGTGTCGATCATCACCGCCTTCTCCGACGGTCCGAAGAGCACGGCACTGCCGCCGGGGCGCAGACAGTCGACGGCGCGCTGTAGCGTCTCGCCGTTGGCACTGCCCCCGACGCACTCGAAGGCCACGTCGATCCTGCCGCGCAGCGCCGCGAACCCCGGCTCGTCGTCGCTGTCGAGCACGGTGCCGACCAGCGCCGCCACGGCGGCGCGGCTCTCCCAGGCGTGGCCGCTCATCGTGATGGCGTCGCTCGGCACCTGGTAGAAGCCGATCAGACAGATCGCGACCAGCTGGCCGATCGGCCCGTTCCCGAGGATCAGGTACTGCCGGTCGGGATGGATCGGCGCCTTCTCACAGCCGGCGAGGATGGTCGTCAGGGGCTCGGCGAGCGCCGCGATGCGATCCGGAACCTCGTGCGGCACGGGCACGACGAGCGCGGCGGGATGGCGGAACACGCTCTGCGCCATCCCGTCGGTGTTGCTCGAGAGATAGAGGTGATCGAGGCAGTAGTTCTCACCGACGCCGCCCGGCCGACACGCGACGCAACCCTCGGCCTTCGAAGGATAGCGATCGGGGAACGCGACGTAGCATGGGATGTTGGGCACGATCGCCACCCGGCCGCCGACGCGCACGCCGCTGCTCGGGCTCGCCTGCACCACGTCGCCGACGCCCTCGTGCAGGAGGACGAGCGGCAGCTTCCGTGACAACGCCGCCCGGTCGCGGGTCCCGGCATAGAGCTTCAGGTCGGAGCCGCAGACGCCCGTCACGCGCGGACGCACCAGGACGTCGCCCGGACGGTCGAGCGCGATCTGTCGCTCGATCGCCTCGATCCGGAAGGGCTGCGTCAGACGGTACGCGACCGCCGAATTCCAGGGCGAGGCTACCATCGGCCCCCGTCCCCCGCGCGCTCGCGCTCGACCAGGGTACTCGCAAACAGGAAATCCTCGTACGTGGTGATCTTGAAGTTCGAGTACGAGCCTTCGACGATGCCGACCCGCCCGCCCGCCGCCAGCACGAGCTGCGCGTCGTCGGTCGCGGCCGTGACGGCGGAATCGGCCGCCCGCCGATGCGCGTCGACCAGCACGTCGTAGCGGAACGCCTGCGGCGCCTGCCCGTGGAACAGATAGGTGCGGTCCGGCGCGCGTGCCATCAGGCCGTCACGACACTCGACGATGGTGTCGAGCGTCGGCACCACCACGTTGGCCGCGCCGACCTGACGGGCCACCTCGATGGCCTCGGCGATCACGCGTGGGCTGGTGAACGGACGGACGCCGTCCTGGACCAACACGATCTCGCACGGCCCGATCGCCTTGATGCCGGCGCCCGACGAGCCCTGGCGCGTGGTGTCGCCGGGCACCATCCGGCGGACCTTGAGGAAGCCGTAGGTGTTGACGATGTCGTAGTAGAGCTGCTCGTAGCGCTGGTTGATCACCAGCGTGATGTCGTCGATGAGCGCCAGGCCCTCGTAGGTCTCGAGGACGTACGCGAGGATCGGCTTGCCGTGCACCTGCACGAACTGTTTCGGGATGAAGCTGCCGGTGAAGCGGCTCCCGCTCCCGCCCGCGAGGATGATGGCGCTCACCCCCTTGCCCCCGGCCGTCGGCACGCCGCGCCCGCCCGGATCGTCCCCGCGGCGGGGCGGCGGTGCGGTGGTCCCGTTGGTCCCGGCGGTCGATACGGCGGCGCCGTTGCTCGGCGACGCGGGGCCGCCGTTGACCGCCGGTTGCGCGGCGAGCGCCCCGTTGGTCCGGTCGCGCCCAAACGCCTTCAGGATGTGGTCGAGCTCGTAGTTGGTCATGACGGTCCCTCAGAGCAACTGCTGGCGGCGCGGGATCGCCCCGCGACGGTAGACGTAGACGAAGCGCACCAGCGCCCCGAGCGGCATGAGCACCGCGAAGACCCAGAGCACGAGCGCGTGGGCACTGCCGACCACCGGCAGTCCGGCGGGCACCAGCCGATCGAGGAGGACGGCGCACGCGATGTAGGTCAGGAACGCCGTCAGCCCGCGCGACATCACGAGCAGCAGCCGTACCCGGCCCGCCCAGCGGCCCTTCGCCGAGCGCTCGGGCGCCTCGACGTAGCGATCCTCGACCTCCTCCGGCGCGCCGGCGTTGGCGCGATACCAGGAGTCGACGGCCGCCTTGTCCACCATGAGGCCGAAAGCCGCCGCAAATCCGAGGATCAACGCGGTCGGATCGTCGATCCGGCGATACAGCCCGAGGGCGGAGCAGAAGACGAAGAGCGGGAACGTGATGCGGTCGGTGACCAGGTCGAAGTACGCGCCGCTGACGCTGGTGAGCTGGCGGCAGCGCGCCACCTCGCCGTCGACGTAGTCGAGGAGGACGTGGACGTGGAATCCGAGCAGTCCGAGCAGCACGATCCACGGCTCGGTCGAGGCAAAGGCCGCCACTGCCGCGAGGCCGACCGCGAAGCTCGCGGTCGTGATGTGATCCGGGCGGAGCTGCGTATGATTCACCACCCAGCGCGTCACGTGCACGGACAGCCGCGGCATCAGGATCCGCATCTGCACCCCGGCACGAAAGTCCTCGCGCTTGGCCCCGCGTTTCACGTCGTCCAGTGTCAGTTCCATCGTCGCCTCTCTTGGCATCAGGTGTGTCTCTCGGTTCCGGTCGCGGCCATGGCGGGCCGCGCGATCGGCCGCGCCTCCGGCATCGCGCCGGGTGCCGGTCCGCCCTCGTGCAACAGGCGCTCGATGTAGCGGTGCAGGCGGACCCCGGAGTGGCGGCACACCGCACGCGCCCAATGCAGCGCCTCCCCATGGAGCTGCGGATCGGCGATCACGACGTGCCCGACCGCCTGGGTTCTCAGGATCGTCATCAGGCCGTCGAGCGTCCCGAGCACCGGCAAGCGCTCGAGCTGGCGTCCCTGCAGCCGCGGCACCAGCTCGACGAAGCCGATCGGCTCGACGTTCCGCAGGCCGCTGCGCCGCAGATGGGAGATGGCGTGCTGCGCTTCGGCGCTCGTGCCGCAGATGACGGCCCGCTCGGAGCGGCCGGCGCGACGGACGGCGTTGGCCAACAGGTGGGGCGAGAAGCGGGTCGCCGTCAGCACCGGGAGGAGGAAAAGAAATCGCACGGCGGCCGCGATCGGCGTCGCCGGCACGCCGAGCAACCGGAGCACGATGTAGCTCACGCAGGTGCCGACCAAGCACGCCCGGGCGAGCAGCCCGAGGTCGCCGGCATCGCTCGCCCACCACACCGTGCGATAGACGCCGAGGCGACGAAACGCCGCGAGGTGGACGGCGGCGACGATGCTCACGCTGACCAACGCCGACGTCTTCGTCAGCACCGGATGTCCGCCGAGGGCCAGCGCGCCGGCCTGGGCGGCCACCACCAGACAGAGGTCGATGACCACGATCAGCCACCGCCGCCGCGCCAACCGCGTGAGGACGGGCAGGATCAGGCCGCTCCGCGCCGGCTGCAGCTCGTCGATGCCGAGCGCTTGCACCAGGGCGATGACGACGATCGCGAGCCCGACCGCCAGCACGTCCGCCGGCCACACGGAATTGTCGGCCGCGGTGAACGCCAAGCCGCCCGTGACCAACGCGCCCGCGTGCAACCAGAGGACCGCGATGCGATGGCTGAAGCCGAGATCGAGCAGGCGATGGTGGATGTGCCGCCGATCCGGTCGGACGGTATTGCGCACCCCGTCGAGAATCCCCTCCCGGAACGCCCCGTCGCCCCAGAGCCGCAAGCAGCGCGACAGGAACCGGCGCGCCATCGCGAGCAGCGTGTCGGTCGCGGGGACCGCCACCAAGAGAAACGCACTGAGCGGACCGACGACGTCGCGATGCTTGCCGGCGAGCGGCAGGACCGCGAGCGCGAAGCCCACGAGCAGGCTCCCGGTATCGCCGAGGAAGATCGAGGCCGGGTGATAGTTGAAGACCAAGAAGCCGATCAGCGCGGCGCTGATCACCAGCGGCACGAGCGCGGCGTCGGCGTCGCCGAACCGCAGCGCGATCGCCGCGAGCCACACCAGGGCGATGATGCCGAGGCCGGACGTCAGGCCGTCGAGGCCGTCGCTCAGGTTGAGCGCATTGGTCGTGAAGACGATCCACACGACGGTGAGCGCGGCGTCGAGCGGAGCCGGATCGAAGCTGTGCGGGGCATTCCCCGTCACCCAATCGAAGAACGTGAACTGCAGGCCGCTCCGCACGACGAGCATCGCCGCCGCGATTTGCGCGAGCAGCTTCAGCCCCGCCGGCAGCGAGAACACGTCGTCGAGGAGACCCACCGCCAGCAAGAGCACCGCCCCGGCGATCACCTCGGGCCGGAGCACCCCGGACGACGCGCCCGTTGCGAGCAGCGCCACGGCGGTCGCGACCGCGACCGCTAGTCCGCCCGCGCGGGCGATCGGGCGCGTGTGCACCCGCCGGCTGTCGGGCACGTCGGTGGCGCCGATCGCGGTGGCGAGCCGGCGCACCAACGGCGTCGCGGCGACGGCCGTCACGAAGGCGAGCAGCGGGGCGACGATCAAGGGGTTCATGCGACCTCCGCCACGGCCTGCGGCAGCGGCCAGGACCGCTGGGCCGTCCGCGGCACCGGGGCCGGCCCCTGGGCGCGGAGCGCGACGAGCAAGGCCAGCGCGAACCACACGTGGCGGAAGTGGAACATCTCCACGACCGTCGCATGCGCCGCGAGGCCCACCACCAGACCCAAGAGCGGCGCCCACGCGAAGGGCTCGTAGCCCTGCCCGCGCGCCGCGCGGATCTGCAGCACTTGGTGACCGGCACCGAAGAGAATGGCCAACCAGGCGAGCAGTCCGAGGGGACCGCGCTCCGCCAGCATGCCGAGATACTCGTTGTGCGCGGAATGCTCGCCGGCGATGGTCTCGGTCCTGAAGTTGCCCGGGCCCACCCCGGTCGGCGTGCGCCGCACGGAGCCCAGCAATCCCATCCACACCTCGCGGCGCTCCGCATAGCCCTTCATGGCGCCCCCGCCGATCGAGCCGCGCGGTGCCGCGAACATCCCGAGCGATTGCTCCTGGACACGCTGGAACTGCGTCCCGAAGAGCACGACGCCGCTCGCGAGCGCGAGCAGGATCAGGGCGAGCCGACGCTGGGGGTGCGGGGTGGGGATCGTGAGCATCGTCACCCCCGTCCCGGCCGCGAGGCCGAGCAGGGCACCGTTGGATGCCGTCGCGACGACGCCCAGCACGAGGACGAGCATGGGGACGTAGAGCCAGCGCCGCCCGGCCGCCGCCGCCGCCCAGCAGAGGAAGAACGACACCATCAGGTAGTCCCCGAACATGTTCGGGTTCTCGAAGGTGCCCGTCGCACGCACGTCGCCGGCGAACCGTCCGCCGAACAGACCGAAATAGTTGTCGAGCGCGGCCAGCAACGCGACCACGCACGCCACCGCGACCCAGGTGACGACGACGCGCGGGATGCGGCAATGCCGCGTGACGAAGTGGGCGAGCGTGACGAACCAGACGTAGAGATAGACGTCCTGCGCCAACGTCAGGGCGGCGACCTTGTGATTGATCGCCGAGACCATGCCGCCCAGACTGCCGAGAAAGAGCAGCCACATCGCCGTCCCGAACGGCAGCTCCAGGCTCTCGCCGCGGGCGAGAATCCGGGCCCAATAGACCGCCAGGAAGATCAGGTTGATGCCGTCGAGCACGGTCGTGTGCGCCGGTCCCTGCACCTCCACGATCGGGGTGGCGAGCGCCATCAGGCCGACCACGACGTCGGCTCCGCGCGAGCCAGGAGTGCGAGTCATGCGGTCCCTCCGCCCGCGGCGCGCGACGGCGTGGACAGCGCGGGAATCTCGCGGGCGCTCGCGGGGCGCCGATCGGGTGCGCGCCGCATGCCGGTGGCGACACCTTCGGCCCGGAGCGCGCTGCGATAGATCTCGACGAGCCGCTCGGTGACGTGCTGCTCGTCGAAGTGCTCGCGAGCGTGCGCCGCCGCCCTGAGCCCCATGCGGCGGCGGAGCGGCGCCGAATCGAGCAAGGTCCGCAGACGGTCGGCCAGCCGCTCCGCGTCGCCGAGCGGCACCAGGTACCCGGTCTCGCCGTCGACGATCACCTCGCGGCTCCCCTTCACGTCGGTCGCGACCGCCGGCACCCCGACCGCGGCCGCCTGCATCAGCGCCCGCGGGATCCCTTCCTTCAGCGAGGTCAGGACCACGACGTCGGCTGCGGCCGTGAGCTCGGGAACGTCGTAGCGGTAGCCCAGGAACTCGACCGACTCGAGCAAGCCGTCGCGCGCGAGGTCGGCGCGATAGCCGGCCTCCAACGGCCCGTCCCCGACCAGACGCAGCACCGGATCGTACTGCGGGCGCAGCATCCCGAGCGCCCGAAACAGCATCGGGTGATTCTTCACCGTCTCGATGCGGCCGACGCAGAGCAACACGGGACGCGGATTCTCCGGCGGCGCCGTTCGTGCCGCGAAGCGCGTGAGATTGATGCCGTTGCCGACGTGCGCGATCCCCCGCCGCGGCGCGAGGCCGATGCGCCGTGCCTCGGCGAGCTCTTCCTCGCTCTGCGACAGCAGCCAGTCGCACTGCCGCGCCAGCCACCGCTCCGCCGCGACGAACGGCGCACGGTGCACCGCGCTCATCTTCTCGTGGAAGTGGAAGCCGTGGGTGGTGTGGATCACGACCGGCACCCGCGCCACCCGCGCCGCCAGGCGGCCGATCGCGCCGGTGATCGAGTTGTGGGTGTGGACGATCGTGTAGCGCCGCGCCCGCAGATGCCGCAGCACGCGCGCAAAGAGCACGCCGATCCCGACCGGGTCCATGCCGCGCGGGATCGGCATCGCCGTCACCTCGGCGTCGGGAAACTCGAGACGCTCCAGATGCGGCCCGACGCTGCAGATGACGTCGTTCCGGAACTCGGTGTGGCGATTGATCCATCCGACGCGATCGACCAGGAAATTCAGGGCGGCGTGATCGGTGTTGACGATGTCGAGGATGCGGAGCGGGCTGGTCACGGGAGTCCTCAGACCGCGGCGCTCGGCGGCGCGTCCGGACCGTCGCCCGACGGCAGGTCGACCGGCGCGCGGCCGCGGGACGGCGCGCTGTAGCGGTAGTAGCTGAACTCCACCTCGCCGCGGTTCAGGACGGCGCCGAGCGGCACGATCCCGGTCTGCGTCAGCCGTTGCATGGCGGCGCGCACCTGATCGCGACGACTGCGCCCGCGGTCGGTGACCAACACCACACCGTCGGCGACGTTCGCGAGCAGGACGCCGTCACTCACCGCCAGCAGCGGCGGCGAATCGATGACGACGAAATCGAACTCCGCCCGCACCCGCTCGACGAGCTTGAACATGCGCCACGAGGCCAGCAGCTCGGTAGCGTTGGGCGGGAGGGCGCCGGCGGCGAGGAACGACAGGTTCTCGACCCGCGTCGGCCGGATCGGGGCGTCCTCGTGTTGCCAGGTGAGGTACTCGCTGAGCCCCGGCGACAGGGGCATTCCGAGGCTCTCGTGGCAGCGCGGCAGCCGGAGGTCGCCGTCGATCAGCAACACCCGGACACCGCAGGTCGCGAGCGCCGCCGCCGTGTTCACCGAGGTGGTGGTCTTGCCTTCCGTGCCGACCGCACTGGTCACCAGGATGACGCGGGGGATGGTGCCGCCCGGGTGGAGCAACAGGGACGTGCGGAGCGTCCGATAGGCTTCGGCCGAGCGCCACACGTGACCGTTCCCGAGCACCAGCGGCGGCGCGCCCTGCACCTCGACGACGTCGACGATCCCGTGGCCGTTCGCATGGCCGTTGCCGTTCCCGTTCCCGTCCCCGTTGCCGTTGTGGTGGCCGTTGGCAGAGCCGCCGGGCAGACCGAGCCTGTTCCATCCCCCGGACGCGATCCGTCGGACGCGCGCGGTCTGCGACTGCCACCAGAGCTGCGGCGACTCCGTGAGACCCACGCGGAAGTCCGGGACGACCGCGAGGGTGGCCAGACCGGTGACGCGGCGGAGGTCATGCGCGTCGCGGATCGAGCGATCGAACGAGTCGCGCAGGAAGGCGAGACCCGCCCCGAGCAGGAGCCCCGTGACCAGACTCAGCCCCAGCAGCAGCACCCGGTCGGGCGAGCTCGGCCAAAGCTTCGGCGACGCCGGCTCGGCCACGCTGATGTTGGACGTGTCCGATCCCGCCGCGACGTCGAGGTCCTTCACCCGCGCGAGGAGATTGTCGTGCAGCGCCCGCGTGGTCTCGACCTCGCGCGTCAGCATCAGCAACTCGCCTTCCGAGTCCTTCCGCTGCAACAGCGACGCGTGTTGGAGCTCGATCTCGCCCTTGAGCTGCTCGACGGTGCGCTGGGCCGCGACGTACTCCGCCTCGACCCCCTTCACGACCTTGTCGATCTCCTTCTGCAGGAGCGTTCGCGCGTGCCCGAGCTGCGCCCCGATCTGCTGCAGGCGCGGATAGGTCGGCCGAAACTTGCCCGCGAGCAGCGCGTACTCGACCTCGAGCGCGTTGTAGTCCTCGCGGAGCTTCTGGATCAGGCCGTTGCTGAGGACCGCCGGAAGCCCGTCGTAGTACTTGCCGTCCTGCCCGTCGATCAGCCGGTACTGCGCCTCGATCGTGATGCGATCGGTCTCCGCCGCCGTCAGCCGCCGGCTCAGATCGGCGAGACGCTCGCTGCCGACGTCCTTGCTGAGATCGAGCGGCAGCATGCGATGCTCGCTCTGGAACGCGAGGACGCGCTCCTCGGCCTCTTGCACGCGCTTCTGCAGATCCTCGAGCTTGCTCTGAAGAAAGCCTCGCACCTGCTCGATGGCGCCGTACACGCGCTCCAAGCCGCCGCGCACGAAAAGGTGCGCATGGGTGTTGGCCACCTCGGCCGCCAGGTCCGCATCCGGCGCCTCGAACTCGACCGCGACCAAGCGCGTCCCGCGCACCGGCATGATCTCGAGGCCCTCGAGATACGTCCGCATGACCGAAGGCTGCGGCCGCCCGATCGGCTTCTCGGCCTCGGACATGGCTTGGAAGCGCGGGTCCTCGCTGAGCTTCAGCTCGTCGATGACGCGCTGAATGAGGCTCCGGCTCTGCAGGAGCTGGAACTGCGTCTGGTAGTAGTCGTACTTGGCGCTGGTGAACGGATCCTGCACTTCACCGAAACGCTGACCGCTCAGGATCTGCGGGGCCCGCGGATCGATCATCACGGTGGCGCGGGCGCGGTAGTACGGCGTCGCGATCCAGCAGTAGGCCGCCGTCACACCCACCACCACGGCCAGCGTCCCGAGCAGCAACCGCCACTGGCGCTCCAGCACGGCCCAGAGATCCTGGAGCATGGTGGCGTCGATCGGAGGCGGCGCCGCCTCGACCGTGCGTGGCCGGTCGAGCTCGCGACGGAGCGCGTAGGGTACGATGTGGGGTCCTGAATCGTTCATGGTGATGTCCCTTCAGAACGGGGTGAGGCGGGCGCCGACCCTCACGAGATCGGTGACGAGGCGATACGCGCCGTACGACACGAGCTTGACCTTCGACGAGGCGACCTCGACGACGTCGCCTTCGCGCAGATACACGTCGGAAGCGCGACGCGCCGAGATGTCGTCGAGATTCGCCGTCAGCGTCTCGGCCATCCCGCTGGGCGTCTGCCGGAAGATGCGCACGTTCGTCGATTCCGCGGGGAACGACAGCCCGCCCGCCATGGCGATGGCACCGCGGATCGTCAGACCCGACGTCATCGGGTACGAGCCGGCCTTCTCGACCCAGCCCTCGACCACGAAGTGGCCGTTGCCCGGGACGATGACCACGTCGCCACCCTTGACCGGCAGACTGAGGAAGGTGGCCTGCGCCTCCTGCGACATCTCGTTGACGTCGAGGATGATCGGGTCGCCGTCCGTGGCCGCCTGATTCGGGTTCGACGGGGCGCCGGTGGTGTCGCGGGTCTCGACCGGGATCAGGTAGATGCGGTTCGCGGCATCGGCCGTCTTGCCGCCGGCGGCCGCGATGGCATCGAGCACGGTCGAGCTCCGATTGGTCTGCGCCACCAGGCCGGGGCGTTGCACCGCGCCCACCACGGCGACCTGCTGACTGCGATACTCTTCGATGAAGACCGTCACCTTCGGGTGGTACATGAACTGGCCGAGACGCTTGGTGAGGTCCTGCTCCAGCTCCGCCATCGTCTGCCCTTCCACCGCGACGCTGTTGAGCAGCGGCAGCACGATGTTCCCGTCGCCGTCGACACGGACACGCTGATTCAGCTCGTCGAGCTCGTAGGCGCGGACGCTCAGGACGTCCCCCGGTCCCAGTCGGTAGTCGCCGGTGACGCCCTCACCGAGGCGTCGTCGTTGCAGCTCCCGCAGCCGATCGAGGTTCCGAGCGGCCGGTGTCGCGTCGGCCGCCGCAATCGCCGGTCCGCGGCCGGCGCTCGCGGCGCCCCCCGCGGGCGCGCGCCGCACCGAATCCGAC
>CAZWAX010000120.1:0-14635 GCA_964631985.1 uncultured Polyangiaceae bacterium
CGATTTTGAATTGCGGTACAGGAGGTGAGGCATGAGGAGGCGGCAGGGACGCGGGCATGGTGGGAGAGACGGCGCCAACTCGCCCAAGAGCGATAGCTCGACGAAAGTGAGCGACAGCTCGATCGGTGTGAGCGACGGCCGTCCTGTCCAGGTTGAAGGAGGTGGGGTGATGCAAGACGTAGAAGGCGTCCAACTGGGCGCACGGATCAAAGTGGTCGGCGTGGGCGGGGGTGGCGGCAACGCGGTCAATACGATGATCGCGGCCGGACTCCAGGGCGTCGACTTCATGACCGCCAACACCGATGCGCAGGCGCTCAAAGCGAACCTCGCGTCGGTGAAGTTGCAGCTCGGCACGGCCTTCACGAAGGGACTCGGCGCCGGCGGCAACCCCGACGTCGGCCGCAAGGCCGCCACGGAGGACATCGAGCGCATCCGCGAGGTGCTCACGGGCGCCGACATGGTGTTCGTGACCGCCGGCATGGGCGGTGGCACCGGTACCGGCGGCGCGCCGGTCGTGGCGCGGGTCGCGCGAGAGCTCGGCGCGCTCACCGTCGGGGTCGTGACCAAGCCCTTCCACTTCGAGGGCAAGAAACGCGGGCGCCAGGCCGAAGAGGGCATGCGCGAGCTCAAGGCCAACGTCGACACGCTGATCGCCATCCCCAATCAGCGCCTCCTCGCCGTCGCCGGCCGCAACATGTCGATCCTCGAGACCTTCAAGAAGGCCGACGACGTGCTGCTCCAGGCCGTGCGCGGCATCTCCGACCTGATCACGGTCCACGGTCTCATCAATCTCGACTTCAACGACGTCCGCACGATCATGTCCGAGATGGGCATGGCCCTCATGGGCGCGGCGGTCGCGAGCGGTGAGGACCGGGCGGTCGAGGCGGCCCAGAAGGCGATCTCGAGCCCGCTGCTCGAGGACGTGTCGATCCAGGGAGCACGCGGCGTCCTCATCAACATCACCGGCGGCCCGGACCTCACGATCCACGAGGTCAACGAGGCCGCGACCCTCATCCAAGAGGAAGCCGACGACGAGGCCAACATCATCTTCGGCGCCGTCATCGACGAGAGCCTCCACGATCAGATTCGCATCACCGTCATCGCTACGGGCTTCGGCGAGCCGCGCGAAGAGGTGAAGCGTCCACCGACCGCCGCGACGCAAGCCGTGGCGGCGCCAGTCGTCCAGCAATCCCAGCCGGCCGCGCCGACTCCGCGCGTGGCGTTCACCCGCGAGCCGGTGCGGGAAGCGGCGCAATCGGCCGCGGCGATGGCGCGAAAGGTCGTCCGTGTCGGTGGGATCAACGATCTCGACGGAACGATGTGGACCCGTCAGGGGAGCAACGAGCGCGGCGAGCCGATCTCGCTCACGGTCCCCGAGGACGACGACAGCCTCGACATCCCGACGTTTCTCCGCAAGCAAGCCGACTAGCCGCCGACCCTACGCGGCACGCACCAACGAGGCACGCGGGCGCCGCTCGCGTGCCTCGTTTCGTTTGTAGGGCGCGCGACGGAGACGGTGTTGCATTTTGCACGTTGAGGGGGACGGAGGCAGCTGGTAGCGTGACCCTTCGCAGGTCGTCGTGAGCGCGCCCCCTCGGCGCCGGCTCCGCGATCCCCGCGCCACCCGCGCGACGCGAACCGGTAGCAAAGCAACACGAGGAGGGGACACGTGATCGGACAAACCAAGAAGGCCGTCGCTTGCGAGAATCTCAATCATCGGCGCGCCAACGCGCCCGTCGCGCACTGTCCGCAGTGCGGCGGCATCGTCAACCAGAGCCTGCAGGGTGCGGCGCGCTGCGACGACGCCCGGCACACCGCCGCGCGCCGCACGTTCGCGGCGTATTGCATCACCTGTGGGACGCAGCTGATCGCGCCGCTGCGCTGAGCGTCTCGCCACGCCTCGTGGCTCAGTCGAACCGATGAGCGGCGATGCGCAACCTGGCCCCCCGGGCGAGCAACGGCTGCCGCGCGATCTGGAGTCGGACCCGCGCCTCGCGGCGGTGCGCGCCGCGCTCTCCGCCGATGTGCGGACGCTCTGGCCGCGGGGAACGTTGGTGGTCCCGTCCGTCCCCCTGACGCCCACGCTGCGAGCGGCGCTGGCGGCGCTCGCAGCGCAGCGCCGTCTGGAGCGCGGTCTCGAGGCGGCCGATGCGACGCTGGCCGCCGAGCAGCGTGGCCTCGCGGCCCTCGCCCCGGCGGTCGCCGCGCGTCAGCAGCCGCGGGTCTCCCGGGTGCTGGTGGTGAGCAACGACGGCGCCGAGCGCTTCTATCGCCAGGTCGAGCGTCTGGCCCTGACCCATGCCCCGCGCGTCCTCGTCTGCCGGGTGGATGCTCCGAGCGCCGTCGTGGGGGAGGTTTGCTACGGACCAGGCGCCCTCGCCAAGCTGGTCCTGACGACCCACAAGACCGCTGCCACCGACTTGCTGCGCGCGCTCGCGGGGTCCTGAGCCGCCGCCTCAAGTTGCGGCCGCCGGTGGCCGACAACCAGACACGCACGCTCGATGGGTCGGGCGCGTCGCACAGCACATCGCATGCTTACAGTCATCGGAATCGTCGTCGTCCTCGGCTGTGTCATCGGCGGCTTCGCGTTCATCAATGGACCGATGCACGTCCTCTTCCAGCCCGGCGAGCTCATCATCATCGGGGGCGCCGCCGTCGGGTCGCTGCTGATCTCGGCCCCGGGCAAGGCCCTCGGCCAGGTGGGCAAGGGGTTCGCCTCCGCCTTCACCGGCTCGTCGCCCACCAAGAGCGATTATCTGGATCTCTTGAAGATGCAGTACGAGGTCTTTCAGTTCATGCGGAAGAACGGCGCCGTGGCCCTCGACGAGCACGTCCAGGACTTCGGGAAAAGCCCGATCTTCTCGAAGTATCCGAGCTTCCTGAAGAACCACCACGCGGTCGAGTTCCTGCGGGATGCCCTCAAGCAGATCGTGAACGGCACCGCCTCCGCCGAAGAGCTCGACACGCTCCTCGATACCGAGCTCGACACGCACCACGAAGAGCAGGCGATCCCGATCGGGTTGATCCAGAAGGTGGGTGACGCGCTCCCGGGTCTCGGCATCGTCGCCGCCGTGCTCGGCATCATCGTCACGATGGGCTCGCTGGACGCCGGTCCCGAAGAGATCGGTCACCACATCGCCGCGGCGCTCGTCGGCACGTTCCTGGGCGTGCTCCTCTCGTACGGCATCCTCAATCCGGTCGCGACCAACATCGAGGTGCAGGGTGCCGCGTCGTCGAAGTATCTCCGCTGCATCAAGGACGGGGTCGTGGCGTCGCAGCGCGGGACGTCGCCGATCGTCGCGATCGAGTTCGCGCGGAAGGCGATCTTCGAGAGCACCCGACCGTCGAGCGACGAGCTCGACGAGGCGGTCCGCAGCCTCAAGGCCGCCTGATGTCGGCGAAGGGCCAGCCCCAAGTCGTCATCAAGTGGAAGAAGAAGAAGGGCCACGGTGGCGGCCACCATGGCGGTGCGTGGAAGGTCGCGTACGCCGACTTCATCACCTGCATGTTCGCGCTCTTCCTGGTGCTGTGGCTGCTGACCCAGGCCGATCTGAAGCTCCGCCAGGAGCTCGCCCGCTACTTCCGGAACGCCGGCGTCCAGTCCGGCGGCTCGATGCTCGGCGACAAGTTCGAGCAGGCCAGGACCGACCAGAACAAACCCATCGAGGCCGCGCTCACGATCGTGCAGGGCGCCGGTGAGGAGCTCGAGGCGCTCCGGGGCTCGGCGAAGCAGATTCAAGAGGCGCTCGAGCAGGGGCCGGAGTTCAACGCCATCAAGGATCACGTCCGGGTCGAGGTCACGGCCGAGGGGCTCGAGATCCAGGTGGTCGACTCCGGGACCAGTGGGCGGAAGGGCCTGCTCTTCGACCTCAGCAGCTCGGCCCTCAAGCCGGAGCTGACCGCGCTCTTGAAGGAGCTCGCCGGGCACTTGAAGACCTTGCCGAACCACATCGAGATCGGCGGTCATACCGATGCCCGGCCTTTCGCGGCGAGCGCAGGGCTCAGCAACTGGGATCTGTCGTTCGCGCGCGCCAACAATGCCCGCACGGTGCTGGAGCAGTCCGGCATCCGCCCGAACCAGATCCTCCGGGTCAGCGCGTACGGGTCGGAACGGCCGCTGAACATCGCCAATCCGCTGGCCGACGAGAATCGCCGCTTGAGCATCCTTGCCCGGCGCGAGAAGACCGAGAACCAAGACAAGACGGGACCCGCCTCCGCGGGTTTCGGCGGCGAACCGGTGGCGCCCCGGATCGCGGATCCGGGCACACCACCGGTCTGACCGCCGTCATGCGAGGTCGAAGAACAGGAGCTCGCTCGCGTCCGTCGCGACGATCGCGACGGTCGACTCCTCGCTGAGCGCCGCGCCGTCGCCGGCCGCGAGCATCTGGCCGTTCACGGCGACCCGTCCGCGGACGAGCTGCACCCAGGCATGCCGTCCGGGCGCGAGCACGTGCTGCACGCGGTTCCCCGGGTCCAGCACCGATGCGTAGAGGGCCACGTCCTGGTGGATCGTCACGGCGCCGTCGCGGCCGTCGGGCGCGCCGACCAGTCGCAGCCGTCCGCGCTTGTCGGCGGCCGCGAAGGTGCGCTGCTCGTAGCTCGGCGCCGTGCCCGTCTTCGCGGGCAGGAACCAGATCTGCAGCAGGTGCACGGGCTCGTCGGCCGAGGCGTTCTGCTCGCTGTGGGTGACCCCGGTGCCGGCGCTCATCCGTTGGACGTCGTCCGGACGGATGAGCGAGCCGGTCCCCATGGAATCCTCGTGGGCGAGCGCGCCCGACAGCACGTACGTGACGATCTCCATGTCGCGATGCGGGTGGGTGCCGAACCCGCGCCCGCCTCGCACGACGTCCTCGTTGATGACGCGAAGGTCGCGAAAACCCAGGTGGCGCGCGTCGTAGTACTCCCCGAACGAGAAGGTGTGGCGGGTATCGAGCCAGCCGAAATCGAAGTGGCCCCGGTCCTCGGCTTTCCTGATCGTGAGCATGGGGTGGGAAATGCGTACGGTTCGTGCGCTCGTCAACCGCGCGGCCCGGGCCTATACTCCTGCCCCCGATGTCGGACTCTCTGCGCGAGCGCACTCGCGACCGCCGCGCCAGCGAGCGGTTCCTCTTCACGCCCGTCGGCGGCGGCGACGTGTCGATCTGCTTCGTCTACCCCAACACCTATGCGGTCGGCATGGCGAACCCCGGCTTCCAGTCGGTGTTCGAGATCTTCGCCTGTCATCCTCGGGTGCACTGCGAGCGGGCGTTCCTGCCCGACGCCGATCAGCGGGACAGCGAGGTGGTGAGCTTCGAGAGCGGTCGGCCGCTTCGCGAGTTCGAGATCGTCGCCTTCTCGATCTCGTTCGAGACCGATTACCTCCACGTCGTCGACATCCTGACCCGCGCCGGCATCGCGCCCCTCCGCGAGGCGCGCGGCGGCGGGCCGATCCTGCTCTGCGGCGGTCCCGCGACCTTCCTCAATCCGGAGCCGATCGCCGACTTCTTCGACCTGTTCCTGATCGGCGAGGGCGAGGAGATGATCCCCGAGTTCCTCGCGCAGTACGTGACGGCGCGTGACGCCGGCAGCGGTCGCGACGGCGTGCTCGACGCGATCGCCGAGGTCGGCGGTGCCTACCGTCCGGATCGCTACGACGTGGCGTACGCCGACGACGGCACGATCGGGTCGGTCTCCTACCGCGGGCCCGGCTCCGGCGTGGTCACCCGCCGGCTGGTCGCCGACCTCGACCGCTTCACCACCGCGTCGAAGGTGATCGCCCCGGAAGCGGTCTTCGGCGACATGTATCTCGTCGAGGCGAGCCGGGGCTGCGAATGGGGCTGTCGCTTCTGCGCCGCCGGCTACATGTACCGCCCGATTCGGCACCGCAGCGTCGAGACCCTGAAGGCCGCGGTCGCCGAGGGGCTCGAGCATCGCTCGACGATCGGCCTCGTCGGCGCCGAGATGGCGAGCGTGCCCGGCGTTGCGGAGCTCTGCGAGTTCGTGGCCGACAGCGGGGGCCGCGCGTCGCCTTCGTCGCTCAAGGCCGACGTGATCACCCACCGCCTGACGCGCGCCCTCGGGAGGAGCGCCAACCAGAGCGTCACGGTCGCGCCCGAGGCGGGCTCGGAGCGGATGCGGCGGGTCATCAACAAGAACCTGACCGAGCCCGAGATCCTGCGCGCCGCCGACTGGCTCGTCGGCGCCGGCGTTCGCGCCATGAAGCTCTACTTCATGATCGGTCTCCCGACCGAGACGCATGCCGACGTCGAGGGCATCGTCGAGCTGACGCGGCGGATCGGCGACCGCTTCCAACGCGAGGGCCGGGTGCAGCAGCTCCGGCTCTCGGTGAACCCGTTCGGGCCGAAGCCGTGGACGCCGTTTCAGTGGGAGCCGATGGAGGATCTGCGCTCGCTCAAGACCAAGATCACCGGGCTCAAGAAGGCGATCGGACGTCTCCGTGGCGTCGACATCGACGTCGAGTCGCCGCGCGAGGCGTACTACGCGACGGTGTTGTCCCGCGGGGATCGCCGGGCGTCGCGTTTTCTCCTCGCCGTGCACGCCGCCGGCGGCGACTGGTGGAGCGTGCTGCGCGCCTGGGAACGGGACCCGCCGCGCGACGGTTTCGATCCCCGGATCTTCACGCATCGAGCCTATGCGGGCGACGAGATCCTGCCCTGGGATTTTCTCGATCACAGCCTGCACAAGCGCTTTCTCTGGGTCGAGAGCGAGCGCGCCCGCGCCGAACGCCAGACGATGCCGTGCGACGTCATCACCTGCCGCGTCTGCGGCGCCTGCTGATGGCGATCGTCGGGACCGGCGTCGATCTCGCCGAGGTGGCGCGCCTGCGGAAGGCGCTCGAGGATGCGCAGACAGGGGCCCGGTTCAAGGCGCGGGTCTTCACCGACGGCGAGCAGCGCTATTGCGAGGATCGCGGCGTCGGGCGCTATCAGAGCTACGCTGCCCGCTTCGCGGCGAAGGAGGCCACGATGAAGGCGCTCGGCCACGGCTGGGGGCGTCACGTCGGATGGCTCGACGTCGAGGTGGAACGGGCGGAGGACGGCAGGCCGACGGTCCGGCTGCACGGCAAGGCCGCCGTGACCGCGGCCACCGCGGGCGTGACCCGCGTGCACCTCGCGCTCACCCACACCCGTGACCTGGCCGTGGCGCAGGTCGTGCTCGAGCGCGACGCGGAGGCCTGACGCGCGTCGCGCGCCGCTGCCCCTCACTCCCCGCGAAACCGCGGCTGCCGCTTCTCGAGGAAGGCGCGCACGCCCTCGGCATAGTCCGCGCTCGCGAAGCACTCGGCGATGAGCCGGCGTACCCGTTCGAGATCGCGCGCCGCCGGGTCGCGTTGCGTCTCGGCGATGGCGCGCTTCGCGGCCCGGATCGTGAGCGGCGCGTTGGCGGCGATCCCCTCGGCATAGCTCCGGGTGAACGCCTCCAGGTCCGCCGTGGCGACCACCTGATTGACCAGGCCGATACGGAGCGCCTCCGGCGCCGAGTAGGTGCGCGCGGTGAAGAAGATCTCGCTCGCGGCGGCGGGCCCGACCAGGCTCACCAGCCGCTCGACCCCGCTGAACGCGTACCCGAGCCCGAGCCGTGCGGGCGGGAGCGCCATCCGCACGTCGTCGGCGGCGATCCGCAGATCCGCGCACGCCGCGAGCGCCAGCCCCCCGCCGATGCAGACGCCCTGCACCATCGCGACGAGCGGCTTCTCGAGCCCGAGGAGCGCCGCGAACGCCCGCCCGTTGGTCTGCTCGTACGCGGCCGCGGACGCGGGATCCTTCCGATGCGTCGCGAACTCGGAGATGTCCGCCCCCGAGGCGAACGCCTCCCGGCCCGCGCCTCGCATCACGACGACCCGTACCGCGCGGTCGGCCTCGAGCTCGGCCACCAGCCCCGGAATGGCCTCCCACATCTCGAAGCGGACCGCGTTCAGCCGCGCCGGGTTGCGGAGCACCATCCAGGCGATCCCATGCTCGCCGCGCTCGACGTCGATTCCGAACTCGCTCACGCGGCCTGGCTGTACACGACCACCCGCCCTTCCGCCAAGCGTGGGGCTGGCGGTCATGTCTCAGTTGGATTCCCGCGGCGCACCCTGCTGCGTCCGTCCATGGGTCTGCCCGGGGGTCGACGCGCTGGCGGCCGACGCGGGGTCGCGAGTAGAATGCACGGGGTCGAGGGGAGGAGGGGCGCGATGGAGCATCGCTTCCAGACGAGCCGGTTCACGCGTGGCAACGTGGTGTTTCCGACGATCATGGTGGTAACCGACCGCTACGTGACCCGCATCAAGCCGTCGATGGTCGGACGGGTCGAGGAGAGCATCAGTCTCCGGCAGGTTTCGTCGGTGACCGTCAGCCAAGGCGCGATCTTCGCCGACGTCACCGTGCATTCCTCCGGTGGCACCGATCCGCTCCGGAGCCACGGGCTCACCAACGCCGAAGCGAAGCGGCTGAAGGCCGTCATCGAGGAAATCCAGACCAACATCCTGACCGCCGGGGTCGCCGATCTGAGCGGACTGCGCTCGTGTCCACGCTGCGCCGAGACCATCAAATCGGCGGCGCAGGTGTGCCGCCACTGCGGCGCCGACATCCCGATCGAGCTGACCGAGGAGATCGTCGCCCCACCGTCGACCGACGCCGTGCCGGCCGATGACGCGATGGCCGCGGCGGACGTCGCCGAACGTCGCGACGACAAGGACTGGACCTGGAGCTGACCATGCTCGACGAGCTCGCACCCGCCAAGGACCGCTTCATCGCCCTCGTGCACGAGATCGACCCGGACGTGACCGTCGTCATCCCGGAGCGCTCGACGCAGGACGCCTTCCGCATCTCGCTCACCCGCGGGGGCACTCGTCGCTTCCTCACCGTCTCGGAGGACGATCTCCTCGATCTCGTGGAGGACGAGCGGGCGGCGGCGAAGATGCATGCGCAGCTCCGCGGGGAGATCGCGCAGTTTCCTTAGTAGGTTGCCGAAAAGCGGATCTGCGTCGCAACGAAGCCCCCTCCGGGGAAACGGCACATCGGCCTTTTTCAGAACCTGCTTCAGGCGCGGGTGTCGATGCGGCGGCGGGGCGCCGTATCGTCGTCGGCGGCCTGGCGGCGGATGCTCGGTTGCTCGTCGTCGTCGACGCGCTTGAGACGCGGCGGTGCGTCGCTGGCGGACTTGGCGAGGGCCAGGGCCTTCTGCGAGAGCTGCACGACGACGTCGCGGGTGGCGTCGCCGGCCGGCCGGAGTCCCGGCGACGTATAGGTCGCGCGCTCGCCGGTGCGCGCGACCGCTTCGCGCTCGACTTCGGGCGGTGTCACGCCGCGGCGGGCTTCAGCCGCGAGCGCGTTCGCGGTGCGGCTCGGTCCGGTCGTGCCCGGCCGACCGATCGACGGGTCGACGTCCATCGTCCATGAGCAAAGCAAGGCCGCGCTCGGGTGCCTACCTCGCAAGGCCCGATGATCGAGCGAAGAACGGACCGGAATGCGCGGCCGCCCCAGCGGACGCCACGCGAACTCGTGTGTGCCGCCCCGCTATGCGGTGGCGCTGCGAGAATCGCTCGCGATCTCGGCGAGGCGGCGAACCGACTCCCCCATCGCGGCGAAGCGCTCGTCCTTGGTCTGGCCACGGACGAACCGCACGTAGATCTGTTGCAGCACGACGGCGAGCTTGAAGAGCGCGAAGGTCTCGAAGAAGGGGATGGCGTCGAGGTTGCGACCACTGCGCGCCGCGTAGCGCGCGACGATCTCGGCGCGGGTGGGAAAGCCTTCGAGGTAGGTCGGCTGCATGGCGATCGCGAGACGCTCGGGCGGGTCGGTCGCTTCCGGCCAGTAGCCGAGCAGCGTGCCGACGTCGATCCGCGGGTCGCCGAGCGTGGTCATGTCCCAGTCGAGTACCGCCACGACGCGGCCCGGGTCGTCGCGGTCGAGCATCATGTTGTCGAGCTTGAAGTCGTTGTGGACGACGGTCGGGTCGAGCGCGGGGGGGATGCGCTCGACGAGCCAGCGCGCGAGCGACTGCATCGTCGCGAGGTCCTCGGTCTTGGCGCGCTCCCAGCGCTCGGACCAGCCGCGGATCTGGCGCTCGACGAAGCCCTCGGGCTTGCCGAGCGCCGCGACCGCCGTGCCCGCGACCGGGACGGCGTGGAGATCCGCGAGCGCGTCGATCGCCGCTTCGCCGATGCGTCGGCGGACCGGGGCCTCGTCGGCGATCTCGGGCGGCATCGTGCGACGGACCACGATGCCGTGGCGGCGCTCCATGACGAAGAACGGCGCGCCGATCACGGCGGGATCCTCGCAGAGCACGTAGACGCGCGGGGCGGGCGCGTAGTACGGGCCGAGCGCGGCGAGCGCACGATACTCCCGCACCATGTCGTGCGCGCGGGGGGCGACGGGGCCGAGCGGCGGTCGCCGCAGCACGTACTCGCGATCGCCGTAGCGGAGCAGGTAGGTCAGGTTCGCGTGTCCGCCCGGGAACTGCATGATCGCGAGCGGACGGTCGCTCTCGGGCAGCTTGCCCCGGAGATACTCTGCGACGACGACGCCATCGAGCTGCTCGTCCGGGCGTACCGGCGCGACGTCGGAGGTGTCCGTCACGAGGGCGGGACTAGGCGCCGTAACGCCCGATCGCCAGCTGGACGATCTCGGCGATGAGGTCGCAGTGCGAGCGCCCCGACTTCTTCGCGGCCTTGGCGAGCTCGGCCGTGGACAGCAGCCAGGGATTCGGGTTGCACTCGATCACGTGCGCCTTGCCCTCGGCGTCGAGGCGGATGTCGATGCGGCCGTAGTCGCGCAGGCGCAGTGCCTGGTAGGCCGCGATCGCGGTCTGCTTGAGCTCGGCCTCGACGTCCTCGTCGAGATCGTCGGGGAAGAACGGCTGGGTGCGACGATAGGCCTCGGTGCCTTCTTCCCACTTCACTTCCGTGCCGGCGATCCGCGGCGTACCTTCCGGCAACTGCGAGAGATCGAGCTCGACGATCGGCAATGCTTCGGGATCCTGGTTGCCGAGCACGGCGACGTAGATCTCGCGCCCCTCGATGTACTCTTCGATCAGCACCGGCCCGTCGAAATCGGCGTGGACCTGGTCGATCCGCTCCATCAGCTCCTTCAGGCTCCCGACGACCGCGCTGAACCGGATGCCGATCGAGCCGTCCTCCAGCCCGGGCTTCACGATGACCGGGAAGTGGATGTCGTGGGCCCATTCGAGCCGTCCGCGGTGTCCGGTCATGAACGACGGGGTGCGGATGCCGTGGAACGCGAAGATCTTCTTCGCGAGCGCCTTGTCCTGCGCCAGGAACAACCCCTGGGGACCGGCACCGGTGTAGCGGCGGCCGAGCAGCTCGAGGTAGGCGGCGACGTGCATCTCTTTGGTGTCGTCGCCGGCGTACGACTCGGTGAGGTTGAAGTAGAGGTCGGCGCGCTCGGTCGCGAGCGAGTGCAGCGACTCCGGCGTACCGTCGAGCGTGTGGTAGAAGGGCTCGTGGCCCGTCTTCTTCAGGGCCTCGTGGATTTCTTCGTGATCGTGCTTGGGACGGCGACGCTTGCGGCGAGATGATTTCGCCTCAGCCGCCTCCTCCGCCCCGCTGTCCGTCGCGTCGTACAGGACGCCCACGCGCAGCTTTGGCATTGGCGGACTGTATCATCGACTCGCCGCGAAAAAGAAGCGGAAAGTCACGGTCACGCGACGCGGGTCGGCACCCGTTTGGGGGCGAGCATCACCGCGGCGACGGCCCACACTCCGAAGACGAAGCCGAGGCCGAGCCACAAGCGCGGCGGGTGTCCGTTGTTGCGCGCGACGATGCGGCAGACGATCGCGTCGCAGGTGTTCACGAGCACCGCGGTGCCGAGGAGGGTCGGCCAGTCGAGCGGAGTCACGGCAACGAGCTGCAAGCCGGTGAGGTAACCGAGCGCGAGGTGGAGCCAGTCCATCAGGGGAGACACGCGGTCGGGTGAACCTTTCTTGACCCTCCGAAAGCGCGTCACTATAGTCGGCGACCTTTCGGCTGACAATCAGGAGGAGCAGAGATGGCACGCAAGGACACCACGCTCCTTTCCTGGATCGTCGAGATGGGGGAGACGCGACTACTGCAGTTCGCCGAGGAGCTGCTCGCCAATCCCAAGATGGCCGAAGCGTTCTCGTCGGCGCTGCAGCGCGCGGCGAAGACCAAAGGACAGGTCGATCGAAACATGCAGATGGTGCTCGGGCTGCTGAATCTGCCGTCGAAAGCCGACTACAACCGCCTGCTTTCGAAGATCGAGGCGCTCCAGGGCAGCCTGGTGAACCTCAACATCAAGGTCGATCGCCTGCTGGCCGAGCGCGACCGTCCGCGGCCGCGCCGGCGCCCGCCGACCAAACCCGAAGCCGCGTCCAGCTGACGCGACCATCCCCGCCGCGCCCGACCACGCCGAGCACGCCCAAAATTTGACACCGAGCGAGGGCGCCGCGAGGATCGCCCCGCCATGCGCATCTTCCACTGCGACCATTGCGGCAATCTCGTCTTCTTCGAGAACGTGCACTGTCTCTCGTGTGGTCACGCGCTCGCGTACGCGCCGGACGTGGAGGACGTGCTCTCGCTCGAGCCGGCGGGCGAGGGTCGGTGGCACGCTGCCAGGGCCGGCGCGGGCGGCCGCGAGTACCGGCTCTGCGCCAACTACGACGGCGCGAACGTCTGCAACTGGGCCAATCGCGCCGACGACCCCGAGTCGCTCTGCGTATCGTGTCGCCTGACTCGGACCATCCCGGATCTCGCCCAGCCCGGGCACACGGAGGCCTGGTACCGACTCGAGGTCGCCAAACGGCGCCTGATCTACAGCCTGCTGCGTCTCGGGTTGCCCGTCGTCAACAAGACCGTCGAGCCCGAGCGCGGCGTCGTGTTCGACCTCCTGGCCGACACCGAGAAGGCGCCGGTCATGACCGGGCACAGCGACGGAGTCATCACGATCAACGTCGCCGAGGCCGACGACGCCGAACGCGAGCGGCGGCGTCTGCAACTCCACGAGCCCTACCGGACGCTGCTCGGTCACTTCCGGCACGAGATCGGCCACTACTATTGGGAGTGCCTGGTCGCGGACGGCGAGCGCCTGGAGGCGTTTCGCGCCTGCTTCGGGGACGAGCGTGCCGACTACGCCGAGTCGCTGAAGAAGCACTACGAGCTGGGCGCGCCCGACCAGTGGCAGGAGCGCTTCATCAGCGCCTACGCCAGCACCCATCCCTGGGAGGATTGGGCCGAAACCTGGGCGCACTACCTCCACATGACCGACACACTGGAGACGGCGGCGGCGTGCGGCCTGTCGCTTCGGCCCCGCCGTGCCGACGAGCCGTCACTCAAGACCACCGGTCAGGACAAGCCGCTCGGCTCCTTCGACCGGAGCATCGAGGCCTGGTACCCGCTGACCTACGTCCTCAACAACCTGAATCGGGGACTGGGGCTCGCCGACGGCTATCCGTTCGTGCTGTCCCCGCCCGTGATCGAGAAGCTGCGCTTCGTGCACGACACGATCGCCGCGGCGGCCACCGCCGGCCGTGACGCTTCGCTCGGATCCTCGAAATTCCTGCGCGAGCCGACGGGCGGCGGACGCTAGCCCAGCATGCTGCTCAGCGTCACCAGGCGCGACAACGAGGTCGGCTCGTCGGTCGCGAGCGGGACCTCGACCACGAGCGCGCCCGGCGCGGCGGCGCGCAGCCGGTCGATCTCGGCCCGTTCGGCGCGCACCAGCGCGGCGAAGCTCTGCTGCAGCTCGGCGAGCTTGCGGCCGAGCTGGAGATCGGCGGGGCTCGCGCGCTCGACGTCGGGGAAGGGCGGGGTGCCGAGCAGCGACGGGGGCAGGACGCGGTTGATCACGAAGCCCGCGAACGGCAGCTCGGCACGGACGAGCTCCCGATGGAAGGCGAGAGCCTCGGCGATCCGCGCCGGCTCCGGCGTCGTGACGAGGACGAACGACGTGGCCGGCGCGCGCAGAAAGCGGGCGACGGTGGCCGCGCGCTCCTGGAATCCGGCGGAGAACTCCTCGAGCCCGCCGACGAACTCGGCCACGTCGCGCAGCAGCTCGAATCCCGTGAACCGCTCGAGCCCCCGCAGCACGGCGCTGAGAGCGGCCTGGGCGAGCCGCGAGCCCTCGCGGGCGAGGATCAGGCTCGGGTTCTGGAGGATCGCGGCGGCGCGCGAGGTGAGGAGGGCCGTCAGCCGCTCCGGGGCCTCGAGAAAGTCGAGCGCGTGCTGCGTCGGCGGCGTGTCGACCACGAGGAGGTCGTAGTCGCCGCTCGTGCCGAGCGCGTGCAGTCGCTCCATCGCCATGTATTCCTGCGAGCCCGCGAGTGCGGTCGAGATGCTCTCGTAGATGCGGTTGGTCAGGACGCGCTCCGCGGCGGCGGGCGTCGGCGCGTAGCGCTGGATCAGGTCGTCGAAGGTGCGCTTGGTGTCGAGCACCATGGCGTCGAGCGGGCCGAGCGTAACGCGCGCTTCCGCGCGCGTGTGGCGGGCGAGCGGAACCCGATGCGGCTCGCCGTCGAGCGTCGTGATGCCGAGCGCGTCCCGCAGGCGGCGGGCCGGGTCGATCGTCAGCACGGCGGTGCGCCGGCCCCGGGTCGCGGCGGCGATGCCGAGCGCGGCCGCGGTCGTCGTCTTGCCGACGCCGCCGCTGCCGACGCAGACGAGCAGGTGCTGGCGGTC
>CAZWAX010000121.1:0-14624 GCA_964631985.1 uncultured Polyangiaceae bacterium
CCGCCGCTTCGTCCGCGAGGCCGGGCGCGCCGGCCTGCCGCTCGTGATCCATTGCCGCGACGCCTACCCCGACCTGCTGCGGATCTTCGCCGCGGAGGATGCCGCCGCACTCGGCGGGGTGATCCACTGTTTCAGCGGCACGCCCGCCGAGGCCGAGGCTTGTCTGAAGCTCGGCTTCGCGCTCTCGTTCTCGGGCATCGTCACTTTCAAGACCGCCGGGCCGCTCCGCGATGCCGTCCGCCTGACGCCCCCCGACCGCATCCTGATCGAGACCGACGCGCCCTTCCTGGCGCCTCTCCCCCATCGCGGCAAACGCAACGAGCCGGCGCTCGTGCGTCGGGTCGCCGAGGAAATCGCAACCGCTCTCGGTGTCGACCTCGCCGAGGTCGCCGCCCGCACGACCGCCAACACCGAGCGCGCGTTCCGCCTCCCGGCACGCGTCGCGCCATAGTCTTGCGGTAGTCCCGTCCAGCCGCTACTGGCGCCAGCATGTTCGTGGGGCACTACAGCGCGTCCTTCATCGGGAAAGCGGCGGCGCCGCGCGTGCCGCTCTGGATCTTTCTCCTCGCCGCGCAGCTCGTCGACGTCGCCTGGGTGATTTTCATCCTCACGGGCGTCGAGCGCTTCCACCTCGACCCGAGCCTGCCGTCGAATCCGCTCGTGCTCGATCACATGCCGTTCACGCACAGTCTGGTCGGCACGATCGGGTGGGCCGGTCTCGCCGCCGTGGCCGTGGCGGCGGCGCCGCGCTACGGATCGGCGCGCGCGGCGATTGCGGTGGCAGTGGTCGTCTGCTCGCACTGGGTGCTCGACGTCCTGGTGCATCGACCCGACATGACGCTCGCCGGCGGTGAGCCGCGCCTCGGCCTCGCCCTCTGGAACCAACCGACCCTTGCCTTCGCCCTCGAGGTGCTGCTGCTCGCCGGTGCCGCCGGCTTCTACACCGTCTCGGCCCGCGTCGACGAGCCCACCCGCCGCGCCGTCCTCCGCGGCGTCGGCATATTGGTGGCGCTCCAGGTCTTCACCATGCTCGGCCCGGTACCACCATCACCGACCGCGCTGGTCCTCTCCGTCCTCGCGACCTTTCTGCTGGTCACCTGGGCCGCCGCCCGCACCGAACGCAAACTCGACGGCGCGAGCTGACCCCGAACACGCGGATCCCTTTGCGCGAGGAGCGCGACTCGAACTCGCGCTCCGAGGGCCATCGGAGGATCGGGCGTAAAGCGCCCAACCGCACGGGGCCGAAATCTACTCGACCCGCGAATTCACTTCGCGGGTCGAGGGCCATCGGAGGATCGGGCGTAAAGCGCCCGACCACACGGGGCCGAAATCTGCTCGACCCGCGAATTCACTTCGCGGGTCGAGGGCCATCGGAGGATCGGGCGCGAGCGCCCGACCGCACGGGGCCGAAATCTAATTGATCCCGCGAATGCCGTCGAGAAATTCCAGCGCGTGCTCACCCACGAAGAACACCGCCCAGAATATGAAGATGAAGTACGCGACGGTCACGACCAGGAGCGCCAGCGCCACGAAGATGAATGCCCCGTCGTCCTCGAGCTCGGCGACGCAGGCGGCGATGATGACGAGCGCGGGGAGTGTGTTGTTGAAGGGGATGCCGAAGAACGGAATCGCCATCAGCAACCCGGCGATCGCCATCAGCCCTCCGACGATCCGGTCGCCGCGCGGGCCGGTCACGAGGTGGGTGTAGCGCGGGCGCGTGAACCGGCCGCAGAAGCGCACGACCCCGCGGAGCAGCGCGATGATGCGCTCCCAGACCTTGGCGCTCGGGGCGCTGTTCTTGACCTTCGCGGGCAGCCACGGTGACGGGTGCTGGCGCGCCAACTGCCAGCCGAGCACCGCGAACGTGAGCCCGCCCACCGTCGAGAGCGGCCCGAGCGAGATCGGCTGCAGGAACGGCAGACAGAGGACGATGCCGATCAGCGAGTAGCTGGCCTCGCCGAGGCGGTCGAAGGCCTCGCCGAGGGTGAGCTCCTCCTCGCGGGCCTCCTTGCTGCAGGCTTCGAGGGCTTCGATCAGCTCGGCGTAGGTCGTGGCCATGGGACGGAACGAACGGGACGGGCTTCCCTATCCGGACCCGCGATGTCCCACAAGTGGTCCGCGCGGCAGCACGGGGGCGCGGCGCGCCTCCGCGAGGTCGGCGTCCGGATCGACGAAGCGCCGATTCGGCCGGCCGTTCAGCGCGACGTAGACGTCGGCCCGCACTTCGACCTCCATGTGCCCGGCCCGGCGGGCCTCGGCCGCGAGATGCCGGGCGTAGTCGGCGATCATGTCGGGTTGGGTCGCCATCATGTCGGTCTGGAAACGGGTGAGCTCGTCGCGCGGATCGACGGTCCAGGTCGCGCCGGTCCGGGGATCGCGGAGGCGGAAGGTCGCGACGCCGGCCTTCTCCATGGCCATCACCCGCCAGGCGAACCGGAAACCCTGCTCGGTCCAGGCGACGTCGTCGCTTTCAGCGAAGGCGCGGAGCGGGATCAGCGTCTGCAACACGAGGTGCAGCGCCACGACCGCCATGAGCGGTCGCTCGAAGCGCAGCGTCGCGATCCGTGGGCGCGCTCCGTCTGCGGCGACTCGGAGCCAACGGCGCGGCCATCCCGGATCGAGGAAGATCGGGGTGAGCCCGATCATCAGCCACGGGAAGATCCCGATCGGGAAGAGCACGCTGGTGAGCACGTGGAAGACGACGACCACCGCGTAGGCCGCGAGCCGGGTGCGCCGCCAGAGCAGGAAGGGCACGATCCCGAGATCGAACCCCGCGCCCGCCCAGCTGAAGGCGTAGGCGACCCACGGCTCCTCGAGCCACGGGCCGAGCAGTGGGACGTCGCCCCGCGCCGCGAGCCAGATACGGAGCGGTTGCGCGTGCCAGAGCCAATCGGCGTTCAGCTTGGCGACGCCGCCGTAGAAATAGACGAGCCCGAGCTGGGCACGGAGGACCCAGACCGTCCATGCCGGCACGCGATCGGCGGCGCATGCGGGGCGGCGCCGCGCGTCGACCGATCCCGCCACCCCGAGCGGCAGCAGCACCATCAGCGCCGCCAGCACGCTCACCAGATAGTAGTGGTTCAGGTAGTTCGCCTTGTCGATCAGGTGCACCCAGGTGAAGCCGAGCGCGAAGAGCGCCGTGCTCGTCCGGGTCCGGAAGCCGATCACGATCGCGAGCGCCAGCAGACCGAGCACCGCGAAGTGCACGTACATTCCGGGCCCCGGCCAGGGTCGGATCCACTCGAGCCCGCCGTACGCGAAGAAGAAACCCGGCGTCAGGAACAGCGACTCGATCCAGCCGTAGGCAAAGTAGCGCCCGACGGCGACGAGCATCACCGCGCCGAACGCGATGCGAAACGCCACGAGCGACGCGACGTCGACCGGCGCCCGCAGAGGATTGGGGGAGAATCCCCCTTGTGAATCAATCCCCGTCGTTGCCTCCGAACGTGAGCTTCACACCGAGAACGCTCGCCACGTCCAACGTGAGGGCGCGACGCAGCCGTTGCACCGCCTCGTACGCGGCGAGCGCCTCGTCGGGATGGTTCACGACGGCATCGGCGAGCGGCGTCGGGATGGCTTGGACCGCGGCGATCGCTTCGTCGAGCAGCTGGCGCACGGTGGCGTCGACCTCGGCGCTGAGCGGTGCCACCTGGGCGCCGAGGCCGATCGCCTGGCCGCCTTCGTAGGTCCCACGGTACACGTCGGCGATGCCCTGGAGGTTGGCGACGATGCCCGCGGCGGTGTCGCCACTCCGGGGCGACTCGACGAGGTCGGGTCGCGGACCACCGCCTTTCACGCCGATCGGTTGGCCGAGGCGCGACTCCTCGACGACCTCCGCGGTGAAGATCATCCGGTTCACGACCTCGTCGAAGGCTTCCTTCAGCGTCGGGAACGTATCGCCCCCGATCCCCGAGGCGACGAAGTCGGCGCCGAAGTTTCCCCCGCTCGGCTCCCAGGCGTCGCGGAGCTCCTCGGTCCGCTCGCGCAGGTTGACCGCGAGCGCCAGGAGATAGGCGCGGCGCCGGGCGTCCTCGTTGCCGAGTAGCCCGGCCACGGCGCCGGCGTCGCCGCCCTCGGGATCGAAGATGAAGACCTCGATCGCCTGGAAGCCGACCTTCTGTGCTCCGAGGGTGTCGAGATAGGCCGACGACAGCGCGTTCCCGCCCGCGATCTCGGCATTGATCTGGCTCGGGTTGGCGGTCGGCCAGTCGATGCGCGCACTCGTGCGCTGCGCCTCGGAGGGGCCGAGCCGAAACGCCTCGGTCTCCTTCCACGCGCGCCGCGTGGCGCGCCAAGCGCCCTGCGCGAGCGCGAGGCGCTCCGCACCCGGCGCGGTGACGAGATCCTCGATGGCCACCTGCAGATCGGCGGCGGTCGCAGCGAGGACGCGATAGCTCGGGATCGCGCCGGTGTTGGAGAGATCGCGGAGGAACGCGCGGCGTGGTCCGAGCGAGCCTCCCCCGTCCGGGCAGCCGGTCGGGGCACCGAGTCCGGCCGCGGCGCGCAAGACGTTGACGCCGTCACTCACGGTGACGACCCCGCTGCCGTCGGCGTCGCAGAGCGTGAGGTCACAGTCGCCGAGGCCCGCGGCCGACCGCAGCACGCGAACCCCGTCGGTCACCGTCACGCTGCCGCTGCCGTCGGCGTCGCCGCAAATCTGTGCCGCCGCCGGGGTCGCGAACGTCACGGCGGCGAATGCCGTGACCAGCAGAGTGGATTTGATCATGATGCGTCGTCCTTTTCTCACAGCGATTCCAGAAATCGTACGAGCGCGGCGCGATCGTCCGCGCTCATGGTGCGAAACGCCTCGCGGGCCGCGGTGCTCTCCCCCCCGTGCCACAGAATGGCTTCGGCGAAGCCACGCGCCCGTCCGTCGTGCAGCAGGAAGAGATGATCGTTCACCGTCGGCACGAGGCCGAGGCCCCAGAGGGGCGGGGTGCGCCACTCGCTGCCGCTCGCGAGGAAATCGGGGCGACCGTCGGCCAGCTCGGGACCCATGTCGTGCAGCAGCACGTCGGTGTACGGGTGGATCGTCTGGTGGGAGACGGCCGGGAAGCCAGGCAGCTCGCCCGTCACGAGCGTCGGCACGTGACACCCGCCGCAGCCCGCGGACGCGAAGAGCGCCTCGCCGCGGCGCACGACCGGGTCGTCGATGCTCCGCCGCGCCGGCACGGCGAGGAGCGTCACGTAGAACGTCACGAGATCGAGCTTCAGCTGATCGATCTCGGGGGTGCCGCCGGTCGGCGCATTCGCGCAGTCGACTTCGACGGCCGTGCAGTCCTCGTCGAGGAAGAGCGGCGAGGTGATGCCGATGTCGCCGACGAACGCGCCCGCCGCTTGCTGCTCGATCGTCGGAGCGTTCGCCTTCCAGCCGAAGCGCCCGACGACCGGCATACCGCGCCGCAGGTCCCACACGAGGTTCGGCCGGCCGGAGATGCCGTCGCCGTCGGTATCGTCGGGGTCGGCGCGGGCAAGCAGCGTCGCCTCGTCGAGCGCGGCGATGAGCCCGAGCCCGACCATGTGCTGCGCGACGCGCACCGACGTGAGCGCGTTGGGAGCGAGCGGTCCGTACGCCAGGGCGTCGATCACGAGACGCGGGGCCCGCAAGCTGTACGGCTCGCCGTCATCGTAGGTTCCCGGGCGCTCCTCGTAGGTGAGGCGCGGGCGACCCTCGGGTGCGACGCCGAGGATGGCACGGTTCCCGAGCTGACGTCCGTAGCGCGGGTCGGCGACCGTCCCCTCGACCGAGCTCTCACCCGGCACGCTCAAGCGGACGAGCAGCGTCTCGAAGGATTCCTCCTCGTCGATCGGCGGCCGGCCGCGGCCGTCCTTGAAATGGCAGCCCGAGCACGAGGCCGCGTTGAAGATCGGCCCGAGCCCGTCACTGCCGACTGTCGACGACGGCGCCGTCACCCAGTTGCGATTGAAGAGCGCGTTACCGGTGAAGAAGTCCGGACGATCGACCAAGGGCTGGTTCGCGGCCGGCTGGGCGAAGGCGTTGACGGTGGTGTCGAAGACGGTCGTCTCGCCGCCGGACAGGGGATCGGGCGCGAGGCCGGGGCAGACGAGCGCCCCATCGAGACCGGCCGCCGCACGGAGGACGCGCACGCCGTCGGTGACGCCGACGGCGCCGCTGCCGTCGACGTCGCAGATCGCCGGCTCGCAACCGTCGGGGAGCCCGGCGGCGGCCCGGAGCGCGCGCACGCCGTCGGTCAGTGACACCGCACCGCTGCCGTCGGCGTCACCGCACACCTGGGCGTGCGCGCTGCCGACCCAAAGACCGGCGGCCGCTCCGAGCACCAGAGCGGCCGCCAACACGGACGTCATCTTCGGAAAGGTGATCAAGTCACTCCCAGACGTACGTCTATTCCCCGGTGCCGGTCGACACCCCGAGCGCCTCGGCCACCGAGGAAAGGCTGTCGCCTTGCGCGAAGAGGCTCGTGATCGCGGCCTGCACCGCGACCCGTCCCGGGCTGTCGTCCGCGCCGATGATGGCCTGATCGAACGGTTGCGGAATCGCCTGCACCGCCAAAATGCTCGCCGCGAGCTGCTGCTGCACCGTCGCATCGAGCGCGGGATCGGCCTGACGGACGAGGTCGTCGATGCCGGGGCCGTCGAGGTCGCCGTAGCGGCCGAGGTAGCCGTTCTGGATGCCGATGGCATCGTTGGCGAGATCGTCGCGCGTAACGTCGGAGAAGCACGAGTGCTCGTCCTCCTGGTCACGGGTCTCGAAGGCGACGCTCAAGCGCTCGCCGCCGAGCTCGCCGGCGCTGAGCGAGCCGAGGCCGGTCAGGATGCGGCCGAGCGCCTCGTCGGTGTCGATCGACGTGAGCTCGGCGCGGTAGTTGCTCGGGTTGCCGGGCGCCCAGTGGTCGGTCACCTCTTGGAGGTTGTCGACGAGGAGATGGGCGACCGCCTGGAGATACTGGCCGCGCCGCTCCTGGTTGGCAGCCGTCCCGGTCCCGTCGGTGACGTAGTCGGTGAACGGCCGCGTGCCCGGTCCGGCCGCGCTCTGGTCCTGGCCCCACAGCAGGAACTCGATCGCGTGGTAGCCGGTCGCGATGTTGGCCTGGCCGCCGGCCTCGTTGGCCTCGGCGAGCGCGTCTTCGTCGATCACCGGGAAGCCGACCGGATCGTTGATGAGGCCGCTGTCCGGCGCGCCCTCGACGTAGTCGACGTAGTTCTCGTCGAGCGGCCACGCGTTGATCAGCCCCTCGGGGCCGGTCTCGGGATCGTCGATCGGCCCGTTGTAGAAGCGGGCGATCTCGGTCTGCTGATACGACGGGCGGGACACGATCCAGGCCGCCTTGGCGGCGTCGAACGTCGCCTGGCTCGGGGCGTCGACGAAGGCGTCGATGGCGTCGTGGAGCGCCTCGGCGTCGGCGAGCGCATCGCTGTAGTTCGCGAACAGGAGGGCGGCGTAGTTCTCGATCACGGCCTCGGCCGTCACGACGGCGGGCGTCGCCGTCGGGCCCGGGGTCGGGGTTTCGGTGGGGCCGAACGTGAGGTTGTCGTTGCCGCCGCCGCAGCCCGCGGCGAAGAGAGCCGCGGCGGCCAGGGTCGTGATGAGCGAGCGCGTGAGCGTCATTCCTGTCTCCTTCTGTCTGTCAAGGTGTCGTCGCCGCCGGTACCAGCAGTCGGTCATTCGTCATCGTCGTCCTCCGGAGCGCTCGACCGGTAGTCGTTGGGTTGGGTCGTGACGATGGCCCACACCACCGCGCCGATCATGAAGGCGAGAACCGCCTCCAAGCTCAGGAACGCGGCCACCTTCAGATAGGCGAAGGCCGGCGAGACGAAGCGCACCAGCCAGCCCGAGGCCTCGTCGGCGAGCGCCGCGCTGAAGGCGAGGCTCACCACCCAGGCCTTCCAGCGGTTGGCGATCGGCACGAACAGCATCACCTGCGTCATCGTCAGCACGAGGATGCCCATCGCGAAGAGGTGGAAGTGGGTGATCTCGAGCAGCCCCTGGTAGCTCCGCGGTTGCGTGAACTGCGCCTCGTTGCCGAGGTAGTACGCAACCACCGACGCCGGATTGAGCGTCATCTTCGCGAAATAGAGCAGTGCGTTGGTGACCCACAGCAACGCGACGAAGACGAGGAACCAGACCAGGACGAGCCGCAGGAGCTGGTTGTCCTTCCAATCGGGGGTGATGGTAAAGCGCATTCACTTGACTCCGTCGGCTGGGCCCTGCACCAGTACCGCAAAGAGCGCCAGGGCACGCCGCACGCCGGCGGTCATCGCCTGCGCGCTCAGCGTCGCCCCGGTGATGCCCTGAACGCCGGCCCCGAGCTTCAAGTCGTCGTCGAGCCGGCGACCGGGAAACTGTTCGATCCAGCGCGCCGTCGGCAGATACTCCGGCGGCTCGTTGAAGGCCAGCACGTCGACGCGCCGGAGCGTGCCCGTGGGATTGATCACGACCATGAAGGTCTCGGACATGGTCCGCACGACGTGACTGTCGATGACCGCGTACCCGAGCATCTCGGTGCCCTTCCAGCCGACGTGGAGCGTCCACAATTGCGACTCGAGCGGCGCACGAGCCTGCCGCTCGACCTCGGCCTTCTGGGCATCGGTCAGGATGAAGACACGCTCCTCGATCCGCGCGGCGCCGGGAAACGCAAGCGCCAGCGCCTCGTCTTTGGCGAGGAAGACCGTTGCGTCGACGGGGAGGACGAGCATCACGAGCGGCAGGCCGACACCCAGCAGCACGGCCAGGCCGAGGCGCCAATGGCGGTCCGTCGCCTGCAAGTGCCGTGTCGCCATCAGAACACGAAGCCGGCGCCGACATCGACCTCGTCCGGAATCGGACGCGTGTGGCCGGCGTCGAAATTACGGTACTCGAGCTTCAAGACGACCTGCGGGTGCGGTTTGTAATCGAGTCCGACCGAGTAGAGCTGGACGTCGTTCCCAGGAACACGCGCGAAGCCCCGCGGGACGGCGTCCTGGGTGTCGTAGTTCTCGTAGCGGAAGAACGGTGCGAGGTAGTGCGTACTCTCGGGGAAGAACAACGGCACGACGTCGTACGCGGCCTCGACGTAGAAGCCGTACTGATCCTTGCCAATCGTATCCTCGAGCTGCTCGCTCACGAGGCCGGCATCGTGAATGTGCGTGAGCACGCCGAGCGCTCGCATCTCGAGGCCACGATGGCGCAGCTGCGCATGCGTCTCCCCAATGAGAGTGAAGACGCCCGGCTTGCTACCGGCGAAATCGCTGTCCTGTCCGGAGTCGCCGGCCCACATCGAGCCGCCTACCGTCAGGCCGGCGAAGGGTGTGTAGTCGAGGCGCACCGTTCCCGCGAGGTCGTCGGCCAACGCCCGATCGCCGACCTGTCGCCCCTCGCGAATGCCGCTGGACTCGAATCCTTGGGCGTTCAGTCCGTTCATGAGATAGCCGCGGTACTCGAGACCGGGCGCCAGAGTTCCAAAGATCCCGATGCCGCCCTCGCGCCAGGTGGTGGGAATCAGGGCATGCTCCACCTCCGGTCGAAATACCCCGTGGAAGAATGGCGGCTCGTGCATCTCGTTGAGAAAGCCCATGGGGACCAGCAGCAGCCCGGCACGGACGTTCAGCTGCTTCCACAGCATGAAATCGAGGTAGGCAAACTCGACCTCGACGGCACCGCTCTCCGCCGAGGCGGTCTCCTCGCCGATCAGCGCGTGCTCAAACTCGATCTCGGCGTTCATGAGGATGCGGTCGCTGAACTTGTAGCCGGTGTAGAGCACAAAGCGCAGCAGGTCGAATTGATCGCGTTGGCCGCGCTGGTCACTGACGTACTTCTGGAAATTGAACTCGCCGTAACCGCCGATCGAGAGGCCGCGCTCGACTTGGTAGACCTTCGATGCCGCGGGTCCGAGTCCGTAGGAGCTCTTGAGTTCTCTATTCGCCGGCAGCACGAGCGCGCTCTTGAGGCGTTCGACCTCGGTCGCGAGGACGCCGATCTTGCGATCCTGCTCGGCGGCGGGAGCGGCGGGCACGCTGGCGACCGCGGGCGCCAGCGCGGAGGACGGAGCCGCCGCAGCCGGTTGCGCGGCGCGGTCGGGCGCAGAACTGCGACGTTCCTCCTCGAGCGCGCGCAAGCGCCCGCGCATCTCGTCCATTTCCTTCTGCATCCGATCGAGCTGCTCTTGGTAGGCGCGGATCCGCGGGTCGTCGTCGGCTCCGACCGGCGGCGCCATGATACCGACACTGCACAGCACGACCACCATCGACCAACCGACCAACCGATTCTTCTGTGTCATCGAGAGCTCTCCTTGTGTTCGGTGCTCGCCGTCATGCGCGAACGCCCGGTCTGAGGTTGGAACTTTCGCGGCGCTCTCCCGACGAAGATAATGCGACGCTCGGGGCCTCGGTCGTCGACGAAGAGGGCGCCCACTTCGGGCACGCGCGCGAGGACGGCGGCAGCGCCCTCCGGCCCGAGCACGATGAGCGCGGTCGAGAGAGCATCGGCTGCGATCGCATCGGGCGTCCACACCGTCGCCGCGAGCCCCGCGCCCACCGGCTGCCCCGTCCGCGGATCGTAGATGTGACTCGGCGCCAGCCAGCCTTCGGTGGCGAAGTCGCGCTCGTAGTTCCCGGAAGTCGAGACCGCCTCGTTCGGTCCGAGCGTGAGCGTACCGAGCGTCGCGTCCGGGGTCGCCGGGTCGCGTACCGCGACCCGCCAACCGTCATCGGGACCATTGCCCAGAAACGCGAGATTGCCGCCGAGATCGAGAACGGCGCGGCGGACGCCGCCCGAGACGAGCACCGCCCGTGCTCGGTCGAGCGCAAAGCCCTTGGCAATTCCGCCGAGATCGATCCCCATGCCCTCGCGCTGAAAGCGCACCGCTCGCGCGGCGGGATCGAGGACGAGGCCTTCCCACCCGACGGCTTCGGCGCGGCCCGACCCGAGGTAGTCGAGCCCGGGATACGCGCCCCACGCCCGGAGCAGCGGCAGCACGGTCACGTCGAAGGCACCGTCGGTCACAGCACTGAGAGAGAGCGCGCGCTCCAGACACGCGAACAGATCGGAATCGACGGGCTCGGGATGACGAGCGGCGTGCGCGTTGACGCGCACCAGCGCGCTCTCAGACCGGTAGAGGCTCATGCTCTCGTCGACGGCGCGAAGCGCTGCAAATGCGGCTTCGAAGGCCGCGTCGTTGGTTCCGTCGGGAATCGTGATCCGGGCGATCGTCCCCATCACCAGCTCGGCCCGGGTGACGTCGGCCGCGCGCACGGGGGCCGCGCTGACCAAGGTCAGCAACACGAGGAGGCGATGCAGGGTTCGCAATTGCGACATTGGCGGCGTCTAACTGAGAATGATTCTCATTTTCGGCGCCTGTTCCTATGCCGCCGCTGCCCGAGTGTCAAGTCGCATCGTTGACTCGTCTCGGAGCGCTTGCGATCGCGGTACGCGATGACGACGCACTTCGCTCGCGTCGATCGCGCGGTGATCGCCATCCGCGACCTCGAAGCGGCGTCCTCCGCTTACGCCGCGATGTTCGGACGCGCACCGTCGTGGCGCGGCGTCCACCCGGTATCCGATCAGGTCTGATGAATCCGCGGCTCGCGCTTGGAGGCGACGCGTACCGCGCGTCCCGTACGGCAGTCGGCACAGATCCCGTACAACTCCATCTTGTGACGCGTGATCGCGAAACCGAGCTTCTGCGCCACTTGCTCCTGCAACCGCTCGATGGCGTCGTTCGCAAACTCGACGATCCGACCGCAGCGCTCGCAAATCAAATGATCGTGATGATGCTCGTCCTCAACGTTCTCGAAACGTGCCTCGCCATCGTGAAAGTGGCGCTCGGCGGCAAGACCGCATTCACGGAGCAGGCGAACGGTGCGGTATACGGTCGCGTAGCCAACGCGCGGATTGACCTGCCTCACATCGCGATACAGCTCTTCGACGCTAATGTGGCGGTTATTGGCGAAGAAGACCCGCGCGATGTCGTTGCGTTGGGAAGTGGACT
The DNA here is from genome assembly GCA_964631985.1 of uncultured Polyangiaceae bacterium. GTDB lineage: Bacteria > Desulfobacterota > Binatia > UTPRO1 > UTPRO1 > UTPRO1. The sequence continues at coordinate 11,946 of CAZWAX010000121.1, forward strand.
TCAGCGCGCGCTCGCGCAGCGCTTTCTTGAACGCCGCGAAACGCTGCCCCTGCATGCGCTGGCTCACGTTCATGGATCCCTGTTGAGATCTCCGTCGACTCCGAGGGTCGGGGTGGACTGCGCCGGGTCCCGACGTCACGCCTCCGCTGTTGCGGCCGGCTTACGCCCTCCAACCATGGCGCGCAAGGCAGGCGAGAGGAACACTTGCTCGAGATCGCGATCGGCCAGTGCCAAACACAAGACCTCGATACGCTCCGGACTCGAAAGCCTCCGATCCATCAGGATGACGTCGCGTTCCCCCACCCGGCACGTGCCACTGCGCGGGCGATAGCCGACGTCACGCAACAATTCCTCCTCACGAACGTCGAAGCCGAGCTCACGCGCAACTCGCATGAGCTCCTCGACCATCGCCCCCACCGCCACCGATTCCTTCCGCTTCACGGAGCCAGATCATAGTGGTAAAGCCCGGTGCGAGTCCATGATCAAGAGCATCTTGGTGACTCTCGACGGGTCGGAGCATTCGCAAACCGCTTCGCGGTACGCGATCTGGCTCGCGGAGCGGCTGCAAGCGACCGCCGTCGGGATGCACGTCGTCGACGTGGTCTCGATCGAAGGATCGGGAGCGTTCCTCCACGACATATCGGGCTCACTCGGCTTCGAGCCCTATCTCGACTTCTCTTCGAAGATGCGGGACGCGCTACAGGAACGTGGGAAGATCGTGCTCGAGCAATTTCTGACCGTCTGTGATGAGCGCGGCATACGAGCCGACACCCGGCTCTCGATCGGCATCATCGCCAACGAGATCTGCGAGCAAGCACGAACGGCCGACCTGGTCGTCATCGGCCACCGGGGCGTCAACGAGCGGTTCTCGACCGGATTGCTCGGCGGCACCACGGAGAGCGTCACGCGCAAGTGCCCGAAGCCGGTCCTCGTCTCGCCACTGGAGTTTCAACCCGTGACGCGACCCCTGCTCGCCTATGATGGCAGTCAACGGGCGGCGGCGGCCATGCACGACGCGGCCGAGCTCGCGACCACCCTCAAACTCCCCCTGACCGTGCTGCACGTGGGCAAAAACGACGGCACCGAGCACCGCATCCTCGACGAAGCCAGGCGCTATCTGGCCACCCACCGCATCGAAGCGGAGTACGTCACCCGGCCCGGCTACGCCAACGAAGCCATCCTCGAGACCATGGACACCGGCCGGCACGATTTGCTGTTCGTCGGGGCCTACGGCCACAGCCGTATCATCGAGATGGTGCTGGGAAGTACGACCGAGTACGTGCTGCGAAACGCCTCGGCACCCGTCTTCCTCTGCCGCTGAGCGACCCGGAAATACCCGTCGGTCAGCCGGCGACGTTGCCGCCGCGCGACGGATCATCTTCCTCTCGCCGCAAGCGCGCCAAGCGCTCCTCGAGCTTCTTGATGGACCGCTCGATGCGCTGAACCTCGTGCTGGACGACAGGATGGCTGGTGATGCGATCGACCGACGACTTGATGCGCTCGTCGATCGAGCGCTGCAGGGCCTCGAGCCGGCGCTGGGGAGCCGAGAGCAACTCGTCGAAGAAGCCCTTACCGCTCTCCGGCTCGACTCCATGCGGGGCCTCGCTCACCGTGGCCCCCTCCTCGCGATCGGTGGCACCAGTACCGGCGACCATCTCTTGCACCCGCCGGCCAGCCCTCTCACCGATGGTACCGATCGCCTCGACGCCCTTCTCAACCTGCGTCCGCAGCTGGGCCAGTGTTTCCTCACCATGCTGGACCAGCTCTCGCAACAGCCCGAGGGAAATCAGGCTGGAGCGACGCTTCTCTTCTTCGAGAATGATCTGCGCGAACGTGATGGCGGTGAGATCGTCGCCGTTCTCGTTGTCGATCACCTTGACGTCGTTCTCGGAGCGCACCAGCCGGGCGATCTCGTCGAGCGTGATGTAACGACTTTCCGAGGTGTCGTAGAGCTTTCGGTTGCCGTAGCGCTTGATCAGTCGAAGGCGGGTCATCGTCTGGTTCACTTGGGGCTCCTCACTCGGCCATGATCCGCATGAGCAGGGTGCGCGAACGTGGACCGTCGAATTCACACAGATAGATTGCCTGCCAGATCCCGAGGACGAGCTTACCGTTCTCGACCAGGACGCTCTGGGAAGGGCCGACGAGGGTCGAGAGGATGTGAGCGGCGGCATTGCCTTCGGCGTGCAAGTAGTCGTCCTGCATGGGAATCGTCTTCAGTAGCTCGCGAATCATGTCCTTCCGGATGTTGGGATCGGTGTTCTCGTTGATCGTGATCGCTGCGGTAGTGTGGGGAACGAACAGGTGACACATGCCGCGCATGACACCCGCTTCCTTGACCAGTCGTCGGACACCCGCGGTCACGTCGATCATCTCCATCCGCGCCTCGGTCTCTATCTTCAGCCTGTGCACGGGATTGACGCGCAGTACCATACGCCGCGCTGCGTGAGCAAGTTGCCGCTCCATATCGGTGCAGTTCTCAACCCCTCGATAAGACTTTGCCGCCCCCGGATGGCTTGGCGAAGATTTTCGCAATTGTCGCGGCTGCGGTAAGAGTCGGCCCACGTTCCGAACCCGATCGCCGCCGCCATCCAGATGCACAGCCGCCCCGACCTCCCGGTCAACCTCCAGCGGGCCGATCCGCCGGGCCACGATCGGCATGCCCTCCAGGTACGCGCG
>CAZWAX010000122.1:0-14254 GCA_964631985.1 uncultured Polyangiaceae bacterium
TTCGGATACTGCTCGACCAGGCGGGCGATCTCACTCGAGACCGACGGGACGACGTCGTGGAACAGACGCGCGCCCTTGCCCTCGTAGAACGCGATGCCCCACCCATCCTGATGAGGACCGGTGCGGCCGCCACGTTGGCGAAAGCCGGCAAAGGAGAAGGTAATGTCGGTCGGCACGTTGCAATTCATGCCGAGCAGCTCGCACATGGAGCATCCGTAGATAGAGGATGGAGGTGAGGCGCTCAACTCGGAATCTCGAGCGTACCGATCGACGCCATGGCCGTCGCCATGGATGCTGGTAGGGCGACTGTGATCACCCAACTCCAATTGCCTGCCCCCCTGCCCTTTGCTAAGCACACGCGCTCGTGAATCCGCCATCGACGCGTATCCCAGGAGGTCTTCGATGAATCGAACGATCACATCCAACGGTTTCGTTTTTGCGCTCATCGCGCTGCTGGCTGCCGGCTGTACGCCGTCGGAGCCCGAGAAGCCCGCGGCCAAGGCAACGGCAGCCGCCGCCGCAGCCGCGGCGACGCCGATGGCTCCGGCACCCGCCGCCCAAGCACCGGAACCCGCCGAAGAGCTCTACGTCGACCTGGAAGGTGATCCCGACGAGGGCGCACCGCCGCTCACCGTCAAGTGGACGAGCACCGTCGAGGACGGCACGCCTCCCTACACCTACAAGTGGGACTTCGGTGACGGCACGGCGCCCTCGACCGAGGCCAACCCGACCCACGTGTACGAAAAGGAAGGTGAGTTCACGACGACCCTCACCGTCAACGATTCCAAGGGTCTGACGGGCTCCGAGGAGTACGACATCCTGGTCGAGAAGGAAGAAGAATGAGAAAGCGCCGCGTCATGGATTGACCTCCTTGACGCGGCGTGTTAACTGCCTCTCCGTCTGAACGTCAGAGCGGGAGGTAGCGATTTCATGGCAGACACGAAGGCCGACGGTGGTCTGAAAGCACGCTTCGAGCAGGTGCAGGGAACGCTGAAGCGGGTGCAGGCCGAGGGTGAGCGAGTCGTCGGGCGGATCCGCAAGGATGCGGGCGAGCTCCTCAGCAAGAACCGTCAGAAGGCAGTGCAGGACCTTCTGGCGCAGGCGCAGAAGCTTCGTGGTGATCTTCAGAAGCGAGCCGAGCGCGCCGTCAAGGATCTCGAAGAACGGGGTCAGCAGATCGTCGCGATCATCGAGAAGCAGGCCGGGAAAGGCGTGGAGCCGATCATCCGCGGCTTGAATCTCCCGACGCGCGACGAAGTGGAGAAGCTCAAGAAGCGCATGGCACAGCTCGAAAAGCGTCTCGACGATATCTCGAGCAGCAAGGCCGCCTGAGGATCCTGCGGCCCCGCGGGTCGCAGCATCGGGTCGAAGGCTTGCTCGCCGGCAGGGGGAGTTGTCTTCCGTAGGCTGGACTTTGGTCGCTCGCAAGAGCGGCTGCCGGTGAGCAAGGTCGTCGCGTAGCGGGAGGAAACAGGGCCTTCGTACCTGGTTCCTCCCGCTATTTTTTTCCCCAGCCTCCGCCGCCCGGTGTCTCGAGGCGAATCGCGTCTCCGGCCTCGACCCGCACGTTGATCTTGCTGGGCAAGCGGCGGCGGCGGCCATTCCGCACGAGGAAGTTGCGCCCGCGCCGTCCGGGATCGCCACCAGCGAGACCCCAGGCGGGGATTCGACGCCGCTCGGTGAGGAGGGTGACGTCGGCGGCTTCGAGGAGTCGCAGCTCGCGCACCAGCCCGTCGCCACCGCGTTCCTTACCGCGACCCCCGCTCGCGTGCCGCAGCCGGTACTCGGTCACGAGGAACGGGTAATAGGCCTCGAGCGCCTCGATCGGCGTGTTCAGCGTGTTGGTCATGTGGGTGTGAATGCCGGACGCACCAGGGCCGTGCGGTCCGGCTCCGGCCCCGCCCGCGACCGTCTCGTAGTAGGAGAAGGCGCGGCCCCGCATGCGGTCGAAGCCTCCGACCGCGAGGTTGTTCATCGACCCGCAACTGGCGGCGGGGATGCGTCCCGGGGCCGCGGCGGCGAGCGCCCGCAACAGCACGTCGACGATGCGCTGGGACGTCTCGACGTTGCCGCCGGCGACCGCCGCCGGGAAGTCGGCGTTCACGACGCTTCCCCGGGGCGCCACCACCTCGAAGCACCGCATCACGCCGTCGTTGGCAGGGATCGTCTCGCGCGCGAGGGCCATGAACACGTACACCACCGCCGAGAGCGTGATGGCGTAGTTGGCGTTCAAGCTGCCCTCGACCTGCGGCGACGACCCGGCGAAGTCGACGCGGGCGCGTCCACGTTCGAGGCGCACCGCGACGCGGATGGGAACCGGGGTGCTCCCGATCCCGTCGTCGTCGAGCACGTCGGCGGCGCGGTAGGTCCCACGCGGCAGCGCACGGAGCGTCGCCCGCATGAGACGCTCGCTGTAACGCTGCAGCTCGTCCATGCCGCGCGCGAGCACCGCCGGACCGAGCTCGCCGGCGAGCTCGACCAGGCGCCCGGCGCCAACGGCCAGCGCACCCCGTTGCGCCTCCAGGTCGCCCCGCCGTTCGTCGGGCACCCGGGTGTTGGCGAGGAACAGCGTCAGCACGTCCTCCACCAGCGCGCCATCCTTCACGAGACGGACCGGGGGCAGGCGAAAGCCCTCTTGGTAGATTTCCCGCGCGAGCGGCATCGACCCGGGCGTCATGCCGCCGATGTCGGCATGATGGGCGCGATTGGCAACGAAGCCGAGCAGACGACCCGCCTTTGAATGAACCGGGGCGACGAGGGTCAGATCGGGAAGGTGCGTGCCGCCCGCGTAGGGGTCGTTCACCGCGATGACGTCACCGGGCGCCGGGCGATGCACCTCCAGGGCAGCCTGCACGGAGAGCGGCGTCGAGCCCAGATGGACCGGAATGTGCGCCGCCTGGGCGACCAGGCGCCCGGCCGCGTCGAAGAGCGCACACGAGTAGTCGTGACGCTCCTTGATGTTGGGTGAGAACCCGGTGTGCCCGAGGCGGACGCCCATCTCTTCGGCGATGGCGGCAAGCCGATGGTTCAGCACCGCGAGCGCGATCGGGTCGAGCCGCGTGGGCACGCTCATCGCCCCATTCCGAGCAGCTGCAGATGACCTTCGGCGTCGACGACGCCTCGCCATCCCGGTGGCACGAACGTGGTCGAGCTGTACTCCACGATGAGCGCCGGTCCACCGAGGCGGGTGCCAGGAGCAAGCGCGTCGCGCTCGTGCCGGGAGACGTCGATCGCACGGCCACGCCAGACGAGACGATGCGGCGCTCCGGACGGGGCGCGGCGCGCGCGCGGGATCGCGCGAGCGCGGCCGTGCCGGACGGCGGCCTCCGTCACCTCCAGGCGAAGTGCCAGCACCTCGACGGGCCGCGCAGCATCCGCATGGCCATAGGCGCGATCGTGAGCGGCGTGAAACCGGGCGCGAAAATCCGGACCCAGTGGAACCTCGAGCTCGTGGGCTTGTCCGACGTAGCGCATCTGCGCGAACGCGCGGGCGACGATCGCCCCCCGTGCGACTCCCTCTTTTGCGAGCGCGGCAATCCCCCGGCGCTGCCAGGGCGCGGCCAGGCGTACGAGCTCCGCGACCGCCGGATTCACGCGTCGGACCGTGGTGAGGAAATCGCGCGATCGCGGCGCCGATGCCATGCCGGCAGCGGACAGCACGCCCGGATGCCGCGGGACGAGGACGCGGCGCATGCCGAGCTCGGCGGCGAGCTCGCAGGCATGCAGCGCAGCCGCGCCTCCGAAGGCGACCAGCGTGAAACCGCGCGGGTCGGTTCCGCGCTCCACCGAAATCACACGCAGCGCGCGGATCATCGCGGCGTTCACGACCCGCACGATGCCCTCGGCCGTACGCAGGAGCGGCAACCCGAGGCGGCGGGCCAACATCGCCACCGCTGCCACGGCCCGCCCGCGATCGAGGGCCATGCTGCCCCCGAGGAAGTGGTGGGCGTCGAGCCGGCCGAGCACGAGATTGGCGTCGGTCACCGTCGCTTCCGTCCCGTGCCCGTAGCACGCTGGACCGGGATCCGCTCCCGCGCTCTCCGGACCGACCTGCAGCGATCCGCCGGCGTCGCGGCGGGCCAGCGAGCCGCCCCCGGCTCCGACGGTGTGGATGTCGATGACCGGGACGCGGAGCGCCATGCGATCGAGCGTCCAGTCGCTGCGGCGGGGGATTTCGCCCGCGATCAGGGCGACGTCGGTGGACGTGCCGCCCATGTCGATGGTGAGCGCCTGCCCGATCCCGAGACGCGCGGTCAGCGCGGCGGCGCCGACGACGCCGCCGGCCGGTCCCGACAGGATCGTGCGTACCGGCTCGCGCGCCGCGAGCGCCGGGGCCACCGCACCCCCGCTCGACTGCATGACGCGCAACGGTCGCCGTGGGAGGCCGCGCGCGAGCCGATCGAGGTGACGTCCCATCACCGGCGCGACGTACGCGTTCACGACCGACGTGCTCGTGCGCTCGTACTCGCGGTGCTCCCGCATGAGCGCGTGCGACAGCGTGACGGGCACGCCGAGCGCGGCGAGCGCGCGCCCGATGCGACGCTCGTGCGCGGGGCGCGCATAGGAATGCAGGAGCACGACCGCGATGGACTCCGGCCGCCGCCGCCGCACGCGTCCGACCAAGCGGCGGAGCTCCGCCGGGGCGAGCGGCGTCAGCACCCGTCCGTCGAAGCTCGTCCGCTCGCGGATGCCGAGCCGGTCACCTCGGCTCACGAGTGGCGGCGGCACGCGGGGCTCGAGGGCATAGAGCAAGGGGCGGGCCTGCCGGCCGATTTCGAGCACGTCCTCGAACCCCGCCGTCGTCACGAGACACACCCGCGCTCCGCGTCGTTCGAGCAGGGCATTGGTCGCGACCGTGCTGCCGTAGGTGATCTCGCCCTGCCACCGACCCGGGAAGAGCGCGGCCAGACCGTGGAGCACCGCATGCGAGGGATCGGCGGGCGTCGACAGGACCTTGTGCACTCGCACGTCGGTGCCGTCACGCACCACGAAGTCGGTGAACGTACCCCCGGTGTCGATCCCGATCTGCAGTGCGCGGCGCGGCATCAGACGAAAAAATACCGCAGAATCCCACGGGACCCTGCGGTACGAGGTCGAACGGATGCGGAAGATGCGAGTTGCCGGCGGATCAGGCCACCGCGGCCTTGGGCGACTTCTTGCTGCCCTTGTCGGCCGATTTGGAGGTCTTCGGCGTCCCCTCGGTGGAGCTGGCATCGCTCGACCCACCGTCGCTCGTGGTGGCGGTGCTCGTGCTGTCGGCCTTCTTGTCGTCGGCCTTCTTGTCGTCGCTCTTCTTGTCGGTTTTCGCGGCGCCGCCTTCACCCTTGCGGGCGTAATCGGTGATGTACCAACCGCTTCCCTTGAGGTGGAACGTGGTCGAGGAGATGAGCTTGGTGACTTTGCGCCGGCAGGTCGGGCAGGTGGTGAGCGGCTTGTCGCTCATTCGCTGCATCGTCTCGAAGTCGCCGCATTTGCTGCAATGGTACTCGTAAATAGGCATACTGCCTCCGGATTTCGATCGGCAACGTCTAGCCACGACGCTCCGCATTGTCAACGTCGGAGGGCGTGAGCGCATCGAGGCGGGCCTGCACCTCGGCCTCCGAGAGACCGTGGACGGCGATCCGTTTGTCGCGACCGCGCACCCCGTGCACGACCTCCAGATCGCCGCGCTTCACGCCGAGATGGCGGGCCATCAGCTCGAGCAACGCGCGGTTAGCCGCACCGTCGACCGGGGGGGCGGTGAGGCGCGCGCGCAACGCGCCCGCGCCGTCCCGCGTCAGAGCGTTCGCCCGGGCACGCGGCACCACCCGCACTTGCAGGACCACGGCCATGGCCTACCGCTCATTGCATGCGGAACGCGATCTGCCGCAGCGTCTGCACGAGAAAACTCTGCAGGAACATGATGCCGATGAAGACGACGATCGGCGAGAAGTCGATGCCGCCGCCGTAGACCGGGAGCGCGCGGCGGATGCGGTACAGGACCGGCTCGGTCACCGAGTAGATCGCGCGTACGATCGGGTTGTAGGGGTCGGCGTTCACCCACGAGATGACGACGCGGGCGATGATGATCCACGAGTAGATCTGCAGGACGTATTCGAGGACCAACGCCAGGGCCTCGAGCAGGTTTCCGACTACGAACATCGCCGCCTCCTCACCCGCGACCGAGCTCGCGGCCACGGCGGGTCGCCGCCGTCACGGCCGCCGCGACCGCGTCCACGAACCCGCGCTCGTCCAGCGCACCGAGACCGGCGAGCGTCGTCCCACCGGGCGACGACACCATGGCGCGCAACTCTTCGGGCGATCGTCCCGTCTCCTGGAGCATGACCGCCGCACCACGCAACGTCTGATAGGCGAGCCGCCGCGCCACGGTCTCGGACAGCCCTTCGGCGACGGCGCCCGCGATCAGACCCTCCGCGAACCGGTAGACGTATGCGGGACCACTGCCGGAAAGACCTGTCACCGCATCCATCAGCGACTCGTCCTTAACACGGACGACCTCGCCGACTCCACCGAAGAGCTCCGCCGCGCGGCGCTCGTCGGCAGCCGTCGCATGGGCGCCACGCACGATCACCGTGATGCCGGTTCCGACGAGGGCCGGCGTATTCGGCATGGCGCGGACGACACGGACGCGCGTGCCGAGCCCCTGCTCGAGACGCAAGGTCGGCATGCCGGCCGCGATCGACACGAAGAGCTGCCGCCGCGTCACCTGCGGGCGGATCTCGGCGAGCACGGCCTGCATCACCTGGGGCTTCACCGCGAGCACGACGATCTCACTCTCCGCCACGAGGGTTCCGCTGTCGGGCGCCCGCCCGACGCCGTACGCGCGCGTGAAGCGCGTCAGTTGGCGCGTCTCGGCGTCGCTCGCCCAGAGGTCACGGGGACGGAAGCGCTTGGTCGCGAGCAGACCCTTGGCGAGCGCTCCGGCCATGTTGCCGGCCCCGACGAATCCGATCTTTTTCATGTCGCCCTTTCTCGCGGACCGAAGATCGCGGTCCCGACCCGCACCAGTGTGGCGCCTTCCTCGATCGCCTGCTCGAAGTCCGCGCTCATCCCCATCGAAAGCTCGGGCAGGCGGCTCGCATCGGCCTGACGATCGCGGAGCGCCCGGAGCGCCGCGAAGCGCGCGCGCATCGCGGCGGGATCCGCAGGCGCCGGAATCGCCATCAGACCCTCGACCTGCAAGCCCGAACGCTCCTGCAGTACCGCCAGAAAGTCAGGGAGCGCAGCGGGCGATATCCCGCCCTTCGTCGCCTCCCCATCGAGATTGACCTGCACCAGGACCCGGACCGGCGCCCCACGTCGTTCGCCTACCGCAGCGAGCGCGGTGGCGATTCGCGGGTCGTCGATCGAGTGGACGAGGCTCGCCTCGGCGACCACGTTCGCCTTGTTGCGCTGCACCCGTCCGATGAAATGCCATTCGATCGCACCTACGCCCGCGAGTGCCGCGCGCTTCGCGGTCCATTCCTGCACGTAGTTCTCACCGAACGTCGAAAGGCCCGCGGCCACTGCCGCCGCGACGGCCGCGGCATCCTTGCCCTTGGTCACCCCGACGAGCCGGACCTCGGATCGCGCCCGCCCGGCACGCCGACACGCGGCTGCGATCCGCTCTTCGACCGCCGCCAAGCGCGCGCTCAGAGCATCCGCCATCGCCGTAACCACTCCGCCACCTCCGGCAGCGGCAAGCCGATCACGTTCGTGTACGAGCCCTCGACCCGCTCGACGAGGTGCGCTCCCTCGCCTTGAATGGCGTACGCCCCAGCCCGATCGAACGGCTCGCCGGTCGCAATGTAGCGATCGATCTCCGCACGCGTCAACGCGCGGAACACCACCGGCGTGCCGACCACCATGCGCTCGGCCGGCGCGCCTCCGGACCGCAACAACGCGACGCCGGTGAAGACGGTGTGCGCGCGGCCCGCCAACGCCGAGAGCATGGCGACGGCCTCGGCGGCGTCGCGCGGCTTGCCGAGCGCCGCGGAGTCGAGCGTCACGACAGTGTCCGCGGCGAGCACCCAGGCATCACCGCGTCGGCGCGCGACCGCCGCGGCTTTCTCGTCGGCCATGCGTTGCGCGAAGGCTTCGGCCGGCTCGTCGCGTCGGGCGACCTCTTCGATGTCGGGCACGTCGACGTCGAACGGACGTCCGAGCTTCTCCAACAACCACCGGCGACGCGGCGACGCCGACGCGAGCACGAGCGGTGGGAACGTCGCGGCCGACATCGCGTCGTCGTGCCGAAGGGCCTCGGAGGTGTCAAGCTGGGCGCCCGTATTGCGCCGCCAGGACACGCACGATAGCCGAGATGGGATGCGTCCTCTCGCGACGAGTGCGACTGGCGTGGTGCTCTTGGTCCTCGCGACGAGCGGCTGTCTCCAGGACGCGTCGCGCCGACCACCGTCGCCGACGCCGCCGGCACCGATCCTCGCCCGGTCGTCGGAGACCTCGCGGCGGACCTTCACCGAGGCGGTCACGCTCTACCAGCGCGACGCGCTCGACACCGCCCGGCCGCTCTTTCTGACGTTGGTCGAGACGTATCCGACACTCGCCGACTACCACCTCGCCTATCTCGCAGCGATCGAGGATCGCACCGGACACGGGCGGGAGGCAGCAGGCTTCGATGATCGACTGCTCGAAGCGCATCGCGCGAGCGTGTGGGCCCCGAGCGCGGCGGCACGGCGTGCCCGCGTAGCGCTGGCACTCGGCGACCCGCGCACCGAGGAGCTCGCCGAAGGGGCGCGCGCCATGGCGGAGCACGACCCGAACGCGCGCGGCGTCGCGCTCGCCGTGTTGGCCGCGCTCCGCGCCCCGACGCGTCCTCGCGAAGCCTACGAGCTCTATCAGGAGGTGCGGCGTCTCGCAGGCGAGTCAGCCCCACTCGCCCGCGACGCGAGCGCGGCACTCGAAAGGGCTCATCCCGAGTTGCTCCAGGATCCGGCGCTGCTGCTGGCCGAAGGTCGTCTCCTCGCCTCTGAACAACGCACGGAACTCGCCGTGACACGCCTGGAGGCCGCCGCCGCTCCCACCGGCGACCGCATCGAGGCGCTCCGCGCGCTCGCGAAGGTCTACCAGCAGAGCGGACGGTTGGAGGACGCGATCCTGACGTATCGGCGCGCGGTCGCACTGGCCCCGACGGGAAACCTGGCGCGCTTCGAGCTTGCGAGCCTGCTCTGGAACCGCGACCGCGATGCCGAGGCGCGCGCGCTCTTCACCGAGATCGTCGCCGAGTCGCCGCGTCATCCGAAGTACGAGACGGCCCGCTACGCCCTCGGTCGGATCGCAGAGCAGGACGGTCGCACGGACGAGGCGATCGATCACTTCCGTCGCCTGGCCGGCGAAGGTGGCGACGGCGACCTCGCGCGTGAGGCCCGGTGGCGCCTGGCCTGGATGCCGTATCGTCGTGGTGACCTGGTCGCGGCCCGCGAAGCGTTCGAGGCGCTCGGAACCGGCAGCGACAAGGATCGCGTCGCGTCGATGTACTGGCAGGGACGCGTCTTGGCACGCCAGGGGCGCGAAACGGAGAGCCGCGGCCAGTTCGCCGCCATCCTGCGCGAGGCTCCCGACAGCTACTACGGAGACCTCGCAGAGCAGCAGCTCGGCGCTGCTCCGCCGCCGCCCGGCCCTCCGACCCCCGTGGCGGTCGACGTTCCGCCGAGCATCGCGCGCCACGCCTACCACTGGGATCGCTGCCGCGAGCTCGAGATCCTCGGCATGAACGACGCGGCGGCGCGCGAAATCGCCGCCCTCACGCACGAGCTCGACGACGGCGGGGAGCGCGAGCCGTTCCTGCTCGAAGCCTACAGCGACGTCGAAGCGCATGGGCGTGCGCTCCGCCTCGCCCATCGACTCCAGTCGGAGCTACCGACCTCGACGTTCGACGCCTACCAGTATCCCCGCGCCTATTGGTCGCGCGTGACCGCCGCCGCCGACACGGCGCGCCTCGATCCCTACGCCGTGCTCTCGCTCATGCGACAAGAGAGCCTGTTCGATCCGACCGCGGTCTCACCCGCCGCCGCGTACGGCCTCATGCAGTTGCTGATCCCCACGGCCTCGCAGGTAGCCGGCCGGCCGATCGAAGCCGGGGCCCTTTTCGAGCCGACGACGAACATCACGCTCGGTACGCGCTATCTGCGGCAGCTGCTCGATCGGTTCGACGGGAACCTCGCGAAGGCCCTCGCCGCCTACAACGGCGGCGAGGACGCCGTCGCCAAGTGGGAGCGGCGCGCACCGGGGGTGGCAACCGACGAGTTCGTCGAGACGATCAGCTACCGCGAAACCCGCCACTACGTGAAGCAGGTGCTCGGCAACTACCGCCGCTACCGGCGACTGTACGGTGCGCCAGGGGAAGTGCGCGCGCTCGAACGCAGCGCGCTCGAGCGTTACGACGCGGGCGACAAGTCGAGCGCAGCGAGCAGCTTGCCGCCGAGCCCACCGAAGCCGCCGTTCGACATGAGCACGACGACATCGCCCGACGCTACCTGACGCGACACGAGCGCCGCGATCGCGTCGGGATCCTCACAGGTCTCCGCGGTCACCCCGCGCGCGGCAAGCGACACGACAAGCTCCTCGATCGAGAGGCGTTCGCTTTCCGGCAACTGCTCGCGCCGATGGATCGCGCCGAAGGTCACGCGATCGGCACCTGCGAAGGCGTTGGCGAAGGCATCCTGGAAAACGCGACGGCGGGTCGTATTGGAGCGCGGCTCGAAGAGCGCCCAGAGCCGCCGTCCCGGATAGCGCGCGCGGAGCGCGGCCACCGTTCCGGCGACGGCGGTCGGATGATGGGCGAAATCATCGACCACGGTAATGCCGCGCCCCTCGGCGATCACCTCCTGGCGTCGCTTCACGCCCCTGAAGGTCGCGAGCGCGGCGACCACACCGTCGAGCGGCAGCCCCATCGCGTCCGTGAGAGCGACCACGCCAATCGCATTCGCGACGTTCATCGCGCCCGGAAGCGGCAGCATGGCCAGGCAGCGCACGCCTCCGGGTCCGACGATCGTGAAGCGCGTCGTCGTTCCGTCGTCCGAGACGTCGACAGCGCGCCACGTCGCCTCAGGGCCGTCGCCGAAGAAGATGGCTCGGCGCCCGCTCGCCGCCACTACCGCGCGCACCTCGGGGAACTCGGCGCTCGCGGCGACGACCGCCGTCGGGCGCAGCCGTTCCAGCAAGGTCCGAAACGCGCCCTTTACGTGGTCGAGGTCGCGGTAGATGTCCGCGTGGTCGAATTCGATCGCGTTCAGGAGCAGCGCGTCGGGATCGTAGTGCAGGAACTTCGGCCCTTTGTCGAAGAAAGCGGTGTCGTACTCGTCGCCCTCCGCCACGAACCACGGTCCCGCGCCCAGGCGAAAATTCTGCGGGAAGTTCCGGCTCGCGCCGCCGACCATGAAGCTCGGATCGCCGCCGGTTTCGTGCAACACCCACGACAGCATCGCGCTCGTGGTCGTCTTCCCGTGCGTACCCACGACGACCGCGCGTTTCCGCGGCTGCATGAAGAAGCGCATCAAGGCCTCGGGCATCGAGCAGTAGGGGATGCCGGCGGTGAGCAGCGCCTCGACCTCCGGGTTGCCGCGCGACATCGCGTTGCCGACCACGACCAGATCAGGCCGCGGCTCGAGATTCTCCGGGCGATATCCCTCCCGGACGGCGATGCCGAGGTCGGCGAGCACCGTGCTCATCGGCGGATAGACCGCCTGATCGGAGCCCGTCACGTCGTATCCGGCGGCGCGAAACATCCCGGCGAGCGACGCCATCCCGACGCCGGCGACGGCGATCAGGTGGACGTGCCGCGGCGACGCCGGCAACTCAGGACGCGGCGACGGCGCGGACGATGAGGTCATGGATCTGCGGGCGGAATTCCCGGATCAGGTCGTTGTCGCGCGAGGGATGCACGCGGTTCGAGAGGACGATCACGTGGAGATGTCGGTCGAGGTCGATCCAGAGCGACGTACCCGTGAAGCCGACGTGACCGACGGCGTTGCGTGAGAGCTCGCTCCCGGCGGTCGACCCCTTGAGCGACGGGGTGTCCCAGCCGAGCGCCCACGTCGACGACCCGATGGGATCGTCGCGGCGCCAGAACTCGCTCACGATGCTCGAGGGCAGGAACACGTTCTGGCCGAGCCACGATTCGCGTAGCGTCGTCGCGAGGCGGTCGACATCCTTGGCGCACGAGAACAACCCGGCGTGTCCCGCCACCCCGCCCATCGCGTAGGCGTTGTCGTCGTGGACCTCACCGCAGAGCACGCGCTTCCGCCACGGGCACCGCTCGGTGGGCGCGATCATGTCGGCGATGGGCTCGAGACGGCGCGTGCGCAGCAACGCCAGATCGACGAACGACGTAGACCGCAGGCCGAGCGGCTTGAAGATCTTTTCGTGACAGAAGCGATCGAGCGTGAGGCCGCTCACCTGCTCGATCGCCGCGCCGAGCAGCATGAAACCGAGGTCGCTGTAGAGCGTCCGCGCTCCCGCGGGCGCCTCGGGCTTCTCGCGTTGGATCGCCTCGTAGACCCATTCCTTGGCGCCGCGGCTGGCGGTGAAGTTGATCCGCCCTTCCCGCTCGATCTTGACGATGTCGCGATAGTACGGCCGCCAACCCGGCAGGCCCGAGGTCTGCGCGAGCAGGTGCCGGAACGTCACGTGGGTTTTTCCGTGTACCCCGAAGTTGTGGAAGAAGCGCGTGACGCGGTCGTCGAGACCGATCCGGCGATCGCGGACGCTCAGCATCATCGCGGTCGTCGTCGCCAGCGGCTTGGTCAGCGACGCGACGTCGAAGATGGTGTCTTCCCGCATCGGCGAGTGATCGCCGTCTTCGAGCGTACGCCGACCCGCCGCGCGCAAGAACACCACTCGTCCGCCGACGTTCACGAGCACGACCACGCCGGGAAACACGCCCCGCGCGACCGCCGCGTCCATCGCTTGGTCGACCGCGGCGAAGCTCACGCTGCGAGTGCCTCCACGTAGCCCGCGTCGGCGTCGACGCGAACCGGCAAGCCGAGGGCGAGCGGGAGATTCTCAGACAAGTGTCCGGCGGGGAAACCGGCGACGACGGGGAACGGCGCATCCGCGAAGAAATCGCGGAAGACGTCCACGGCGAGGTCGCCGGCGCCTACCCCATCACAGTCGGCAAACGAGCCGAGGACGACGGCCGCGACATCGGCGAGCTTTCCCGCGAGTCGCAGATGCGTGAGCATGCGGTCGAGGCGATAGGGGCGCTCGGCGACGTCTTCGAGAAAGAGAATCGCGCCCTCCGTCTCGACGGCGTAGGGCGTGCCGAGCAGCGCCACGAGGGACGACAGGCAGCCGCCGACGAGGCGGCCGGTCGCGACACCGGACGCTACGACGTCGGCGACGGGCTCACGCCACGGAGTCCCGGGCGAGTCCAACAACGCGGCGAACCGCGCGGCGGCACGCTCCGACAATCCCCCGGCGAAATCGGTCGCCACCATCGGTCCATGCAGCGCGACCACGCCGCACCGCTCGATCACCCAGCCGAGCAAGGGCGACACGTCGCTGTAGCCGACGATCAATTTGGGATGCGCGACGATCAGGTCCGGGTCGAGCAACGGCAGCAGCTGACTCGTTCCATAGCCGCCGCGAGCACAAATCACCGCCCCGATGTCGGGGTCACGCATCATGGCCTCGAGATCGGCCAGGCGGACGTCGGGTGTCCCTGCCAGGTAGCGATGGCGATCGAGGACGTGGGCGCCGAGACGCACGCGGAAGCCCAAGGACTCGAGGCAGGCGACGCCCCGATCGAGCGCGGCCGCATTCACCGCCCCACCGGGCGCGACGACGCCGATGGTTCCGCCGGTGACGACCGGCGGCGGCACGATCATCTCGGCGGACGTGGTCAGCCCTCGCCGAACAAGCGCGTTCGGTCGTCGTGCATGCGCGCTTCGTAGGTGCGCTGCAGCGCGACCGTCGGGACGTACTCGCGGTCGGTGCGCTGGCGCGCGCTCCAGGTCTCGCGCGCCGCTCGCACGAGGCCCTGCAACTGCTCCGGGAAGAGCCCCTGAATGCCGTCCGACTTCGCGATCAACGGATTGGGATGGGCCTCGACGAGAACGACCGACGCCCCCGCCGTGATGCCGGCAAGGGTCAGCGGGAACACGAGATCGCGGATGCCGGTGCCGTGCGAGGCATCGATCGCCACGGGTAGCCCGGACAGTTGATAGTGAAAGGCGGCGACGCTCCCGAGATCGAGGGTGTTCCGGGTGTAGCGGTTGCAGCTCGTGATCCCGCGTTCGCAGAGGATGACGTTCTCTTTTCC
>CAZWAX010000123.1:0-14244 GCA_964631985.1 uncultured Polyangiaceae bacterium
GCTCCCACTCGGCGCCGTCGCGCTTGACGGTGGCGGTGAGGTTCTCCGACAGGGCAGTGACAACTGATGCGCCGACGCCGTGGAGGCCGCCGGAGTGAAAGTAGTTCTTGGCCTCGAACTTCCCGCCGGCGTGGAGCGTGGTCAGGATCAGCTCGAGCGCGGGCTTCTTGTACTGGGTGTGCTTGTCGACCGGGATGCCGCGACCGTTGTCGCTGACGGTGATCGACGATTTGTCCTTGTGGAGCGTGACGGCGATGCGGTCGGCGTGGCCGTTCATCGCCTCGTCGACGGAGTTGTCGACGATCTCCCAGATCAGGTGATGGAGGCCGACCTCGTCGACGCCGCCGATGTACATGCCGGGCCGGCGGCGGACGGGCTCGAGGCCTTCGAGGACGAGGATGTCTTTTGCTGTGTACGTCGCGGCCATTTGTTTACGCCTCCGCCTCCACCCGCTTGATCGCCGACACGCCGCCGCGCTTCACGACCTTCTGGCCCTTCTGCGAGCGCTTGCCGAGCGGCACCTCGCCGATGCCGATCTTGCGCTCTCTGCCCTAGCCGGTGACGGCCATGAAGTCGTCCTTCTTGCCGAGCGCGAGCGCCCCGACGATGCGGTCGTCCTCTTTGGAATCGGGCTTCATGAGAATGACGCCGCGGCCGGGGCCGGCGAGCTCGGGGACCTCGTCGACGGGGAACCGCACCATCTTGCCGCGCGCCGTCGCGACGATCGCCACCGGGCCGCTGACGACGTCGACGCTGACGATCTCGTCGCCGTCGCCGACGCGCGCGAGCTTGCGGCCGGCGCGGGTCGTTTCGGTGAGATCGGGTGTGGCGCGGAAGCCGTAGCCGCCGGCGGTCGCGACCAGCACCGTCAGCACTTCTTCGGTGAGCTCGATGATCCCCGGAAGCGCGGGCTGGGCATCGGTCGACGCGGCCGGCGTCTTGTCGGCCTCACGGATCAACCGCGCGACCACCACACGCTCGCCGTCGCCGAATTTCAGCAGCGACTGCACCGGCTCGCCGTAGCCGGTCGTCGCCGGCACGTCGCCGACCCGCATCACGTAGACCGTGCCCTTCGACGAGAACAGCACCAGCCGATCGCGCGTCGACCCCGGCAGCAAGGCGGCGAGCGTGTCGCCTTCGCGCAGCCGCGTCGACGTCGGGTCCTTCACCTCGCGGACGCGCTTCATCCACCCGTCGCGCGACAGCAGGACCGTCGCGTCCTCGTGCACGACGTAGGCCTCGGGGTTGTACTCGAGCTCTTCCCCGGCGCCGACGAAGCTGGTGCGGCGCTTGTCGCCGAATTTCTCGTCGATCCGCACCAGGTCGGCGCGGATCAGCTTCCAGCGCTCCTTCGGCTTCGAGAGCAGCGCCTCGATCTCCTTCAGACGCTTCCGCTTCTCGGCCATCTCGGCGCGGATCTTCTCGATCTCGAGCCGCGCCAGTTGATAGAGGCGGATCTCGAGGACGGCGTCGGCCTGGATCTGGTCGAGCTTGAAGTGTGCCATCAATTTGGCGGCGGCGTCGGCGCGCGACTCGGATTTCCGGATGATGCGGATTGCCAAGTCGAGGTCGTCGTAGATCTTGGCGAGCGCTTCGAGGATGTGGAGGCGCTCGAGAAGCTTCTTTCGCTCGTGCTCGAGGCGCCGCGTCACCACCACCATGCGGTGGTCGAGGAAGTGCTGGCAGAGGTCGCGGAGCGTGACGCGCGCGGGCTGACCGACGGCGGGATTGCTGGTCGGCGTGAGTCACGTGAGGTTGACGTTGAAGTTGGTCTGCAGGCCGGTGTGCTTGTAGAGGTAGGCCATCGCCGCCTCGGGCGAGGCGTCCGGTTTGAGCTCGAGGACGACGCGCACGTCGGTCGTCGACTCGTCGCGCACGTCGACGATCAGCGGCAGCTTCCGCGCGATGATCTCGTTCGCGATCTCTTCGACCATCGTCGACTTGTTGACGGTGTAGGGGATCGAGGTGACGACGATCACCTTCTTGCCGCGCGCCTGGGTCTCGACCTTGTACTCGCCGCGGAGCCGGATCGCACCCGAGCCCGTCTCGTAGATCTCGCGGATCTCCTTCTTCGAGCTCAAGATCTCGCCGCCGGTCGGGAAGTCGGGGCCCTTGATGTGCTTGACCAGATCCTTGACGGCGAGCTTCGGGTCGTCGATCAGCGCGACCAGCGCCGCGATGATCTCGCGGAGATTGTGCGGCGGGATGTTGGTCGCCATGCCGACGGCGATCCCCGTCGAGCCGTTCATGAGCAGCTGCGGGATCGCGCTCGGCAGCACGATCGGCTCGTCCAGCGTCGAGTCGTAGTTGGCGCGGAAGGGAACGGTGTCGGCCGCGATGTCCTCGAGCATCTCTTCGCAGAGGGCCGTCAGCTTGGCCTCGGTGTAGCGCATCGCCGCCGCGCTATCGCCGTCGAGCGAGCCGAAGTTGCCTTCGCCCTGGACGAGCGGGTAGCGGAGCGAGAACTCTTGCGCCATGCGGACCATGGCCTCGTACGCCGCGACGTCGCCGTGGGGGTGGTACTTGCCGAGCACGTCGCCGACGATCGCCGCGGATTTCCGCGGCCGCGAACCCGCCGTCAGGTGCAGGTTCTGGTACATTGAATAGAGAATGCGGCGCTGGACGGGCTTCAGGCCGTCGCGCACGTCGGGGAGCGCGCGGGAGGTGATGACGCTCAGCGCGTAGTTGAGGTACCGCTCTTCAGCGGCTTCCTTGAGATCGGCGTTGATTGCTGGCGCTACGGCTGGACCCATGCTGCCCCTCCACTACCCCGCCCGGCGGAACTGGGCGCGCATACTAGCAGCCCCGGCGCCGAAGGCGAGCGGAATTGCCGACGCCGTTCGACGGGATTCCAAGCGGCCGCGACTTTGCATGGTGTGCGGAAGGAGGAATGCACGATGGCCATCCTCGAAACGTTGCAACGGTATCTCGACGAGCATCGGGTCGCGTACGAGATCCTGACCCACCCGCCCGCGTATACCGCCCAGGAGGTCGCGGCCGCCCAGCACGTCAGGGGACGCGACCTCGCCAAGGTGGTGATCGTCGAGGCCGGTGACCGGCCGGTCATGGTCGTGCTTCCGGCGACGCGCCGCCTCGATCTCCTGAAGCTGCGGCCGCTGCTGGCGTCGAACGTCCAGCTGCGTCTCGCGCACGAGAACGAGTTCGAGCATCTCTTCGGTCCCTGCGAGCCCGGGGCCATGCCCCCGTTCGGCAACCTCTACGGGCTCCCCGTGTACGTCGACCGGAGCCTGACCGCCGAGGAAACGATCGTGTTCCAGGCGGGGACGCATACCGAGACGGTCCGGATGCGCGCGGCCGACTTCGTGGATCTCGTGAAACCGGTCGTCGACGACTTCACGCTTCGGCGCGAAGAAATCTAGCTCACAAGGGGGATCTCTCCCCCTTCACGAAGCGCGGCACAGCCGCGCTTCGACATCCCCCGGCTCGCTGTCGCTCGGCCGCGCGCTGCGCGCGGCCGACTTCCCAGCGGTGACTCGCGACGGCTCTGCGATTCCCGAAGGCCGGAAAGAAGCTCTCCGGAGCCACGCCGTGTGTAGCATCCCCACGGGCACGCTTCCTGCTCTTCCTTGCTGCCAAGGGAGAAATCTCATGCGTGTTCTTCGAATCGTTGCATCCGCTGGCCTGGCTGCGGTGGTGATGGTGTTGGGTGCGTCCGATCGCGTTCACGCCCAGGCGAGCTACGGATACGCCAATCAGTCGCTCGCCATCGTGATGCAATTCGACGGCAGCGTCGTCATCACGGAGCGCGGTGGCAACACGGATTCCGAGAGCGAGGTTCACGGCACGGTCGATGATGCGCTCTCCGAGACGTTCCCACTGAACGCGCGCCAGTCGGTCGTGGGCTTCGTGCCCGGCGCCAATGGCACTCACGGGGCAAGCCCGGGCGAGGACACGTATTTCCGCGCGGGTCCCGCGACCGGCGCGAACTGGGATCCGGCATCATCGCTCGGCAACCTCAATCCCGGAGGTGATCGCTCGCGCGGCGACGCGGTCATCACCGCGGGGCCGGGCGGGCTCGACGAGATCGTCGGCCCGGGCATCGGCGTCGCCAACGTGGCCGAGTCGATCCTGAACACCACCGTCTTCCCGGCCGACGCCAGCGCCAGCGCCAACTGGGATCTGAGCTACACGTTCGCAGTCAGCGGCAGCGCCACGATCGCGCTGACGGTCACCTACGTCAACGAGCTCGTCGGCGACGTCGACGCCCAGTTGGCGCCGGTCTCGCACGCGGACGCGTCGTTCAGCTTCACGGGCTCGCTCCTCCGGAACGACGGCGGCGTGGTCACACCGGTCGACCTCACCGCCGCCTCGCCCGGCAACACCTGGGTGCCCTTCGAGCTGAACGGCACGTTCGGCATCAACCCCGCGCAGCGCTTCGCCATCCTCGACAGCGGCAGCGTGCAGACGGTGAGCGTCACGCTTCCGGCGGGCGAGTATCTGCTCGACCTCACCGGCGACGAGCGCTCGTTCGTCCAGCGCCAACCCATCGGGGTGAACCACTTCCAGTGCTACGAGACGCATCGGCCGATGCTGAGCCTCGCCCCCGTCACGCTCGACGACGTGTTCGGCGCGGGGACGGTCGACGTGATCCGCTCCAAGCGGCTCTGCACCCCGGCGGACAAGAACGACGAGGACCCGACGGCGCCGACCGACCCGGACCACCTGACGTCCTACATGATCCGCCAGGAAACGCCGCGCTTCCTGCGGGTCCCGGACGTCGAGGTGACGAACCAGCTCGGCACCTTCGTGCTCGACGTCCTCCGCCCGAACCGCCTCCTGGTACCGACGGGCAAGAGCCTGACCGCGCCCCCGGCGGCGTACGTCCCGGGCATCGACCACTACAAGTGCTACGACGTCGGCGGCGTCCGCTTCCGCACCTCCAACGTGAAGGTCGACGACCAGTTCGGCACGCTCCAGCTCGACCTCAAGCGTCCGAGCCTCCTCTGCGCGCCGGCCAGCAAGCAGGGCAGCGCGATCGTCAATCCGGAGGCGTATCTCATGTGCTTCGACGAGCGGCAGGTGTCGGGAAGCCCGATCTTTCACGGGCCGGAAGTGTTCACCGAGAATCAGTTCGGGTCGGACGAGTTCCCGGTCCTGGGTCCGCGTGAATTGTGCGTTCCTTCGACGATCTCACCGTGACCCGGCGTGGGTGGCCGCTGGACCCGCGGGTCGGGAGACGGCACGGGCCTGGAGCTCCTCGGCGGTATTAATCGCCACGCCGGCCTCGGTGTAGATCCCTTCCCAGCACGCGCCCCCTTCGGCCTGGAGTTGCGCACGCAGCGGCAAGCTGACGGGTAGCGTGGGCAACCGCATATCCGGGCCTTTGCCGGAGAGCGAGATCCTGGCCCGGCCGTCAGCGCCCGCCTGCAACAGCACCCGCGTGAGACCCGAGGGCGTGCCGTCCGCACTGCGATACTGGAACCCGGAGTTGAGGGCCTTCCAGCACGGGGCGATGCCGCAGGCTCCCGAACGCGTGATGGCGCGAAACGCCACGGTCGGGCGGCTACCGGACTCGTCGAATACGCAAAATGCGAGCGTTCCGCCGGCCACCGGGTTGCCGAAATCCCCGATGCGCGTCGCTGCGCCGAGGGACCACCGCCACTCGATGCGTTGTTTCATCGCGGAGCGACGGGGGAGCATCCGAAGCCGGCCCGAGAGCCGGCGCGTCGACTCCCGGCAGTCGGGGGGCGGCGCGGCCACGCAACCGAGCCCGCCGTCGCAGCGTTCGCAGGTCGGACAGACCGTCGGGATCCGACAGTCCGCGCTGCAGCAGTCGTTGCCGACGGTGTTCCCGTCGTCGCACGTCTCGCCCCGACCGACGATGCCGTCGCCGCAACGAGTGATCTCGACCGCGCCGATGTCGCATCGACTGCCCGCCGGACGGGGCTCACCGCGCTGGTCGGTGGCGGGACACGCGCGCGCGTCGCTTCCGGGTGGGCTCGGGTTCCCGCTATCGATCGCAGGACTGTCGTCGAGGAGAAGGTGGGTCGCCGTCGGGCCGCCGTTGTCGCCGAGCGGGCCCAGTCGCGGATCGTGGCCGATGATGTTGCCGGTTGGGTCCCCCGTGATGTTGCACCCGGTGTCCCCGATCAGGTTGTAGCCTTCGGACGTGAGCGGCGCGCCGAGCAACGGACCGCTATTGCAGTCGGCGACGAAAACGGGGGCGTCGAGCGCATACGAGGACTTGAACGTGTTGCCGGCGAGGATCGTGTTGCTCAACGTCGCCGGCCCCGCGATTCCCGTCGGGGACACGAAGAAGGCTCCGAGATCGGTGACGTGGTTGGCGGTGACCGTGCTGGATCGGAGCGTCACGGTCCGATCGGTCGCGATGCCGACGCCGGTATTGGCGGTGATCGTGCTGTTGACGATCGTGAGGGGTCCGGAGCTCACGATGCCGCCGGCTGCATTGTTCTTGACGGTGCAGTCGCGGAGCTCGAGGGTTCCCGGCTCGCTCGTATAGATGCCGCCTCCGACCTGCGCGTTGCCGTCGGTCACGGTGGTACGCACCAGGAGGGCGGTGCCCCGATTGAAGACGACGCCGCCGAGCACGGCCGTGCTCGGCTGGTTCGGGAACCCGGAGAGCACACTATCCTCGATGGTGAGCGTCGCGTCGTCCTCGTTCGCGATGACGCGGCCGATCCCGAGAGGGATCAGCAGACTTCGCCGGAGGATCGCGGACCCCCGGTTGACGACGTTGGAGCCGAAGCCGGCGCCGGTGAGCGATCCGTCCTCCATGACGACGGAGCCTTCATTGTAGATGGCAGTACCGGCGTCGGGTCCGTCGGGGTCGACGACCTGACCGCGCACGGCCGTTCCGACGAGGTGTAGCATCCCGCGATTGTAGATCGCGCCTGCGAAGGCACCGCCGGAGACGTGACCGTCGATCGTGGACTCCTCGATCGTCAGCGCGCCGAGATTGTCGATCGCTCCACCCCAACTGGTCGGGTGATGGTGCCGACTTCGAATGTCGATGCCGACGATCCTGACCGTGCCGCTCAGCACCTGCAACGCCCGCTCCGCGGTGGGTCCACCGGCGAGACCGCTCGTGACCTGCGTGCTCGTCGCGCCCGCGCCGAGAATCGTCAGGTCACCCGTGACGTCGAGGTCGCCCGCGGCCGACGCATCCTCCCGGGGACCCGTGGCGAGGAGGTCGTAGATGCCGGCGGGGAGCTCGACGACGTCGGGTCCCGCCAGCGCATTGGCTTCCTGCATGGCGGCGCGCAGCGAACAGGTCGCGGCGGCCGTGGCGCACACGCCGTTGCCGGGATCCATGTCGACGGCGTCCGCGGTCGTGCCGACGACGAACGTCGCCGCGTGCACCGGCGTGGCGATCGTCGTGAGCATCGCGAGCGCGACGAAACCAATGGCGGCGAGGCGTGACTTCGTGAGCCGGGACGGCATGGGGGGCTCGAAAACGGGTAGAAGAGGGCCCGTGGCTAGTCAACGAAAAGTTCGCGTCCGCTCACTCGTAGACGAAGCGGATCGGCGCGTCGACGTCGGGATGCAGGCTCTTGTGCACCGGGCAGGTGTGCGCGACCCGCTCCAGCAGCACGCGGTTCTCTTCCGAGATCGCCGCCGACATGCGGATGGTCACGGGGAGACGGCCGATCCGTCGGATGGGCTCGAGCGCCATGTGCTTCTCGACGTGGAACGTGGCGCTGGAGAAATCGATCCCCCGGCGCTTCGCGAAGATCGCCATCGTCGTGACGATGCAGGTGCCGAGCGCGGTCGCGAGCAGGTCGGTCGGCGAGAACATCTCGCCGCGTCCCATGTTGTCGACCGGCGCGTCGGTGACGAGCGTCGAGCCCGACGGCCCATGGACCGCCTCGCAGCGGAGGTCCCCCGTGTAGCTGCCTGTGATGACGACCATCTCGATCTCCTTTTCGCCCTACCCTCACTTCGGGACGACATCGAATCCGAGCGCGAGGGCGTTGGCGCGGACCGACTAACTCTTGCGCCACACCGTGGCGAGCCACGGCTGCTGCGCGCGCGGCAGGCCGGGGGGGCGGTAATAGTGCTCGAGCTCCGTGAATCCCGCCGCCGTCACCACGCCGCGCCAGGTCGGCGCGTCGAGATAGGTGCCGTAGCGGCCGCGGTTCCATCCTTCGTCGTTCGCGCCGTGGGGGTTCGAGCTGAAGAAGACGCCGCCCGGTCGGAGCGCGGCGCACAGCTCACCGAGCACGCGCGGCAGCTCCTGGGCGGGAACGTGGAAGATCGAGGCGTTCGCGAACACGCCGTCGAACGATTCGGGTGGAAGGTCGAGTGCCAGGAAGTCCTGGTGCAACACCTCGCACTCGGTGTGCCGGCGGGCCATCTCGACGAAGTTGACGGCGCCGTCGAGCCCGACGGCCTCGTGCCCGAGCGCCGCGAGGGCGGCGAGGTCGCGGCCCGGGCCGCAGCCGAAATCGAGGATGCGGCGCCGGCCGGGCGCGAGATGGCGCAGCAAGGCGTCGATGTTCTGGCGCACGTCGTGATCGCGCGTTCCTTTCCAGAAGGACTCCGCGCTCCCGTCGTAGTGGGCGAGGGTCGTGGCGGTGATGTTGCGGAGGTCGTCGCGATCGAGCATCGAGGCCGTCAGCGACAGCGGAGCTGGGCCGCCGTGACGCGGCAGGGCTTGTTGCGCGCGGCCGTCACTTCGCCGACGCCACCCGCCTGCGCGACGGTCACCCGGAGCGTCACGCTCGGACCCGTGGCCGCACCGAGCGCCACGTCTTTGGCGACGAGCGCGACCTTGTAGCGTGCGCCCGAGGCGCGGAGGCGTCTGGCCTTGATGCTGGCCTCGCGAATGCCCGCGATCGCGCCGAGCTTGTCCTTGTACTTCCAGCGACCGGGGCCGGCCAGCTGCCACGCCGCCGCGGGAATCGTCGCCTCGTAGAAGACGCCGTCGGCATCGTGGAGCACGAAGCTTGCGCCCGCACCCGCCGTCGGGTCGAGCGTCGTCCTCGGAAACACGGCGGCGAAGCGGACCACGTCGTCGTCCGGCTTGGAGAGCGCACGGCGCGCGATGCCGATGTTCGGCTTGGTCAGGCGCAGCGCGTACCCGACGCCGGCGGCGGCGAGCGGGCTCGAGGTCGGCTCGATGAGACGGAGCTCGCGAAGCTCGACGTTGTCGAAGGGGCGGACGAGACCGCTCGCGTCGGCGATGACGTCGGCCTCGATCTCACCCCGCGTTGCCGGCACGGCGAGGTCGAGCGGGACGTCGGCCAGCGTACATTCCACGCCGTCCGTGCACCGCACGCCGGTGATGCGCAGCTGCGATTGCAGGCGATATTCGCCGGTCCGGCAGGCGCCGGGTCCGACGAGCCTCGGCACGCGCGCCCCCAACCTCAAGCCGAGGTCCTTGCTGCCCCCGATCCAAAGCAGCCTCGCGGCGTCGTAGTCGCACGTCGCCGTGCGAACGGGCGGGGCACATGCGGGTCCGAGGAGACCCGTCGCATTGGGCGCCGTACACGGCGTATTGGCGACCGTCAGGTTCGTCTTTCCCTTGCGCGCTTTGGCGCGGCCGACGCCCGCGGCGGCGAGCGCGATCCCATCCGGGTCGACGACCGCCACGTCCAGGACCTCGAGGTTCGCCTCGGAGAACCCGGCGGGCAGGATCTCCGCGAGATCGAACTGGAGTTTGGCCTTGGTCTTGGTCAGCACGAACGCTTTCGCCACGGTGACGTCACGAAACGTGCACGCCGCACCGCTGCAGGTGGGCGCGTCGGCGGTGACCCGGAGCGCGAGTTGGAGCCGGTACGTGCCGGAGATGCACGGGGCGCTCGCGGGGCGCATCCGGATGTCGGCGGACACCGCCACGCTCGGCTCGCCGGAAATCGCTTGGATCTGCACCTTTCCGCTCGAGAAGTTGCAGGGCGACGTGACGGGTGGGCTGCACGCCGGTAGCCCCTCGGGGGTCTGATCGTTCGGCGCGAGGCACGCCGCGTAGGCGCGCGTCAGGTCGGTTTCGAAGATCGCCTTCTTGCTCGCGTCGCGGATCTCGACCGCCGACGCGCCTGGCGCCAGCACCATCGTGACCATTGCCGCGAGCACCAAGCGCATCGGCTTCATGGCCCAGCGCTATCCGAGCGCCGCCGCTCGGGTCAACGATCGGCCACGACGCCAGAGCGCGACGTCGACCTTCTCGCCCGACCGTCCGAGCGCCGCCGCCATCTCGCGGATGATCTCCTTCCGGCGGGGCCGCGGATCTTGGTATCCGCTGTGTGCAGCACTGCATCGGTCCCGATTGCAGAGCGCATGGTGTGCATCACGGCGCTTGCGCCGCGACGACGGTAAACGCCCGTGCGCGCAATGCGGCAGCGCAAGACGCGCGGCTGCCGTAATCGAGCGCGAATGCAACGTGCCACCTCGCGTCAATACGACATTCTCTCTGGCATCCGCTGTGCATAGCAGCGCAGCGATTTCACGGGTCTCGTTCGCAGAATCCTCCGACTATGGTCATCCGCAACAGCGCCTTCTGCGCGGCGATCCTCGCCGTGTGTGCTCTGCTCGCCACGCCGCGCGGGTGTGACGCGTTCGGCGCGCGTCTCACGTGGCAACCGGCAGAGGGAGCGAGCGGCTATCGACTGTACGTGCGGACGAGCAGCACGGACTACGGCACCGGCGTCGATCTCGGCGGTTTGGCGCCCGACGCCGACGGCATGATCCGTTACGTCACGACCGGGCTCACGGAGAGCGCGGCGTACTACTTCGTCATGACGAGCTATCACGACGACATCGAGAGCGTGGCGTCGAACGAGGTCACGCTCGAGTATGCCGCGGTCGCGAGCGTCCTCGACAGTGACGGCGACGGACTGCTCGACGCCGCGGAGGATCGTGATCTCGACATGGTGACCGACGCCACCGAAACCGATCGTCGGCGCAGCGACACGGACGGCGACGGCGTCGACGACGGCACCGAGGTCGCCAACGGCACCAACCCGCTCGATGCCGGCGACCCGCCGCCCGGGGATGGCGCCTGCGGGGCGGCGACGACCATCGCCGCGGCCGGCGGCACGTTCACCGGGACGACCACGGGCGCGAGCACGCTCGCCGGGACGTGCGCGGACACGACGGGGGCGCCGGAGCGGGTCTTTCGCTGGGTGCCCTCGACCTCGGGCCTCGCCACCATCGAAACCTGCAGCAGCACCGGCACGAGCTTCGACACCGTCGTCTACGTCCGCCGGAGCACGTGCGCGACGGGAACGCAGATCGCCTGCAACGACGACACCGGCAGCTGTGTCACGTCGGAGCCGAACGATCACCACGGCTCACGCGTCCAGGTATCGGTCACGGCCGGCGAGACCTATTTCATCGTCGTCGACGGCTACCAAGGCAGCGGCGCGTTTAGCTTGCGCGTGCTGCCGGCGCCCGCGGTGAGCCCGAGCCCGACGGCGATCGCGACCGGGCAACCGTCGCCGACGCGCACCGCGACCATCGTGCCGACCCGCACCGCGACCGCGACGCCGGTCCCGACCGTGACGCCGCTTCCCACCACGACGGCCTCGTCGACGCCGCAGCCCACGAGCACCCGCACGGCGACGCCAGTGCGCACGTCGACGCCGGTCCGAACCGCCACCGCCACCGCGACCCGGACCGCGACCGCCACGCTCACCCCCACCGCCACCGCGTCGCCGACGCCGACGGCGAGCGCGACGCCGGGCGACACCGGAAGCGCCACGCCCACCGCGGTCGCCACCCCGATCGATTCCTGCGCCCTCCCGATCGTGATTCCCGCGGGCGGCGGAACGTTCAGGGGGATGACCACGGGTCCGAGCGCCGGGACGCTCGCCGGCTCGTGCGCCGAGACCGAGAGCGCGGCCGAGAGTGTCTTCAGCTGGACGCCCGAGATCTCCGGCACCGCGATCCTTCACACCTGCAGCCGCACCGATACCGATTTCGACACGGTCCTCTACGTGCGGAGCGAGAGCTGCGGCGCCGGCGCCGAGGTAGCGTGCAAGAACGACAACGGCGGCTGCTACACGACCGCCAACGGCAAGGCCCGGGGATCGCGCGTCCGGATGACGGTCACCGCGGGCCAGACGTATTTCGTCGTCGTGGACGGCGCGAACGGCGCGGCCGGCCGCTTCAAGCTGCGGGTTTCTCCACCCGTCGACACCACCGGCCCGAGCTCGGGTGAAACCCCCGACCCGCAACGCACCGCCGACGGTGGAGCGACGAGCGCAGCCCCGTACCGCTGCCATCGCGCGAGTCCCCTGGACGAGGAGCCCGTCGCCAGATCGGCGCCGCTCCAGATCATCGACCGCTTTGGCGCGGTCACGGTGACCATCCAGGATACGCGAGCGCTCTGCGTGCCGGCCATCGCGGCCGACGGCAACCATGCCGCCAACCCGCCCCTCGAGCGGTTCGACTTCCGCATCGAGGACTACCTCGTCCACCCGCCCACGGCGCAACGCATCCGGAACGTGTTGGGCGAGGTCGACATCGACATCATCCGACCCCATCTCATCCAGGTGCCCGTGACGATCGATCCGCCGTTGCCCGCCGGAGCTCCCGTAGCGGCGTATGCGGGGCCGACGGGACCGAGCACGTGTTACGGGGTGCGCACCCTCGCCAACGCCCCGACGCGCGTCTGGACCGCGCTCACGATCGGGGCCGAGGCCGATCGCTACGACGTGATCGGACCGATCCGTCTCTGCGTACCCGTCCAGCCGGCGGCGGACGCGACGGCGCCGATCGCGGTACAGCTCTGCTATCGCGCCCGCGCGATAGCAGACCCCGAGCCCGCCCCCGTCGTCGTGGTCACGAGCCCGTTCGAAACCGCCGCGCGCGAGCTCGGCGACGTCGACGAGGTCTGCCTGCCCTCCGAGCTGATCGCGCCCGTCAGCCCCTGAATGCCATCGCGCGGAACCGCTGCAGCGTCGCGTAGTGGAATCCGCCCGCGAACAGCATGAGCAGGGTCGCCTGGAGGCACCAGGTCGGGACCATGCGCCACAGCGCGAGGTGGCCGCTCGCGACGGCGACGACCTCGGTCACGACGAGACCGTAGATGACGAGCACCGTGAGCGCCGCGACGAAACGCCGCTCGAGCGGCTTCTGGGACGCCCACAAGAGCAGCACCGTCCAGCCGAGCATCAACGAGGCGCCGTAGCCCATCGCGAACCGATAGGCATCCGAGACGTCGTCGAAACCCCACAGCAGGGCGGCAAGCGGCGGGACGAGCATCGGCAAGATGGCGAGCGCATCGGTCACGGCGCCGGTGAGAAACGCGACCCGCAAGAGCTTCTCTTCGTTCGGCATATCCGTACCAACCACGGGCGGCGGCCCCATGGCAATCTCGGAGCAGCTACCCGTAGCCTTGCGACGGGCGCCGCGGGCGCGTACCAGGGGCGGCCATGGAAGAGACCGTCCGCATCGCCGTCGGCGACGTCGCGCTCGACGGGCGCTTGTCCGTTCCCGCCGACGCGACGTCCGGGGTCGTCGTCTGCCACCCCCATCCGCAATACGGCGGCAGCATGGAGAACGAGCTCGTGATCGCGCTCACCCGGGCCCTCGCCGGCGATGGGCTCGCGACGCTCCGCTTCGACTTTCGCGGGGTCGGGGCCAGCGGCGGTCGGTACGACGACGGCCGCGGCGAGGTCGCGGACGTGCGAGCGGCCGCCACGGTGCTGCGGGCGCGGCTCGGCGTGCCGCGGGTGGCCCTCGTGGGCTACTCGTTCGGCTCGGTGATGGCGCTCCGCGCCGGGGTCGCCGAGCCCGACGCCACGACGAGCATCGTCGCGATCGCGCCCCCGGTCCGCATGCTGGGTCTCGACTTCCTGGCGGGCTGTCCGGTACCGCTCGCCTTCGTCACCGGCGACCGCGACCAGTTCTGTCCGCTCGCGACGCTGGAGTCGATGCGCGAGCGCTTCGCGCCGGGGAGCACCCTCGCGTTGATCCCGGGCGCCGATCACTTCTTCGGCGCGCATCTCGACGCGTTGGCGACGCGCGTGGTCGAGCTGGCGCAGGCGACGGCGAGCTGACCAAAGCTCAGAAGCCTGCGAACTCCGCGGCGTAGCGCACGAGCCCCGTCCGCCCGCGGAGCGCGTCCGGCACCAGCTCGATCACCTGGAACGCGCCCGGCGGAGTGTCGTACTCGCAGCGGAGCGCGTAGCGCTCGGCGGGAAGGAAGCCGAAGCGGCCGTAGTAGTCGGGGCTCCCGAGAACGACCACGAAGACATGCCCGGCGGCGCGGCACCGCTCGAGCCCGGCGCGCACCAGCGCACCGCCGACGCCCTGCCCGTG
>CAZWAX010000124.1:0-14219 GCA_964631985.1 uncultured Polyangiaceae bacterium
TCGCGAAGTCGAACACGACCGGGGCCAGCATGAAGATCACGTAGTCCTTGGTGATCGCGAAGTCGTGCATCATCGACGGCCACGCCACGTCGATCACCTCGGAGCGGGTGAGGACGCCGTTCCGGTCGGCGACGTGGTACGTGAGGTAGGGCGGGAAGGGCGCGTAGCCGAAGAACAGCATCTCGCCCGTCTCCGGATCCATTTTGGGGTGCGCGGTCATGGCGCTCCCGAGCTTGCCGCCGAAGTCGTAGAGACCGACGGTCGCGAGCGTCGACGGCACCATCTCGGTCGGCAGTGACGACTCGACGAGGGCCATCAGCTTGCCGGCGTGAAAGACGATGTTGGTGTTGCCGGTCACCTTGATCGACGGTGCCTCGGTGCCCGACATGCTGATGATGCCGCGATAGAGCGCCTTGCCGGCTTTGCGCTCCTCTTTCAGGCCGTCGCTCTCGACCCAGCGGTTGCGGTACGAGGCGTGGCCGTCCTCAATCGTGATCGCGTGGACCATGCCGTCGCCGTCGAACCAGTGATAGCGGCCCGCGGGTTCGAACGCGGGGTTGGGGCCGGCGCGGAAGAAGGTGCCGTTCAGGTCGCGCGGGATCTCGCCGATGACCTGCAGGCCGTCGGTGACGCCCTCCTCGCGCCAGGGGGCGAAGTTGCCGCGCAGAAACGGATTGACCTCGGATTCACGCTCGCTCATGAGACGTTCCTTTCGTGCGCCGTGGCGTCGCCGCCTTCGGCGTGGTGAGTTGATCGACCATGGCGTCGCGCACGAGCGCGATCGCCGGCGTGTCGGGGGACCAGAACTCGCTGATGAGGAGCGACGTCACGCCATGCACCGCGGCCCAGAACGCGGCCGTCGCGTCCTCGACCGGCGCGGTGAGACGTTCCGCGTCGGCGATCGCGTTCACGCGGCGGCGGAGGTTGTCGTACGACGCGAGGCCCGGCGCCGACGGCCGCGACGGGCGCGTCCCGAACATCAGCCGATAGTGGGTGCGGTGGCCGAGGCCGTACTCGATGTACCGATCGAAGGCCCAGCGGAGCGCCTCGACCGGATCGTGCGGGGCGGCGCGGTGCGCGAAGGCGCGCTCGAAGTCCGCGAAGCAATCGTCGACGACGCGCGCGACCAGCGCCGCCTTGTCGCCGAAGTGGTGGTAGATCGTCGGTGCGGTCACGCCGGCGCGCGCGCACACCTCGCGGATCGAGAGGCCGCTCTCGCCGACGGTGGCGAGCAGTTGCTCGGCGGCGTCGAGGATCGCCCGCCGGGTGGCCTCGGACTCGCGGTCGCGCGAGCGGAGCGCCGTGACCTTCGCTGGCATGGGCGAGGCTATATCGGCGTTACATTAGTGAGGCAACACGTGGGCCGAGAAAACCGAGAAAAAGAGATTTCACTATACCAAAGCTATATCCGGCTGGAATCGCGCGCGAAAACACCGAGCAGTTCGACGTGGTCGGTCTGGGGCAGCAGATCGAACGGCCGGACCGCCGTCAGGGTGAACCCGCCGGCGACGAGCTCGGCGGCGTCGCGTGCGAAGGAATCCGGATGGCACGAGAGGTAGAGCAGGCGCGCGGGCGCGAGCCGTGCGAGCGCGGCCGTGACGCCAGTCCCGCACCCCTTGCGCGGCGGATTCATCGTGACGACGTCGACCGGGGCGTCGAGCCCGCCGACCAGGTCCTCGACCCGTCCGGCGACGAAGCACGCGTCGGCGAGGCCGGCGCGGGTCGCGTTCGCCCGCGCCGCCGTGACCGCCGCCTCGATCTCCTCGATGCCGAGGACCGTCGCGGCGCGCGGGGCGAGCGTGAGCGCGATGCCGCCGACGCCGCAGTAGAGGTCGACGACCCGTTGACCCTCGTCGAGCGCGGCGGCGGTCGCGATGGCCGCGTAGATCACGCTCGCCATGCGTGTGTTGGCCTGCACGAAGGCGGTCGGTCCGGCGGTGATCGTGACGTCGCCGTAGCGCTCGCGCAGTACCGCCTCGCCCCAGATACGCGCGGTTCGCGGCCCCAGGATCACGTTGCCGGTGGTGGCGTTCTCGTTCACCAGGAGACCGGCGAGGGGGAGGGCGAGGCGCAGGTGGCGGGCGAGACGCTCGACGTTCGGCAGCGGTACCAGCGAGCTGACCAGGGTCACGAGCACGCGCGCGTCGGCGACGCTGGCGCGCACGAGCGCGTAGCGGACGCCGGGACGGCCCGACGCGTGGAGCGGGACGTCGTCGCGCTGAAGCGCATCGCGCAGCGCCGGAATGGCCTGCTGGAGCAACGGGTCGTGGAGCGGGCATCCACTCGCGTCGACGATGCGGTGGCTTCCCGGTGCGTAGAGTCCGAGGACGGCCCCGCGGCGCGTGGTGCCCACCATCAGCTTGGTCTGCACGCGATAGCCCCGCACCGCGACCGCGGGGACCACGGGGGCCACGACCGAGGGCGGCAGGTCGGGCAGGGTCGCGGCGAGCGCTGCGACGACGCGTGCGTGCTTCGTCGCGAGCTGGTCCGGGTAGGGACGGCCGACCCACGGACACCCGGGGCAGACCGGGAAGTGCGGACAATCGAAGGCTGCCGTGCGATCGGTCATGGGATCGTCCGCTCGCCGGGTGGGTGAGGCAGGGGGCGCGCGCCCACCGAGCTCAGTGGCCGCGCGCCCGCGCGTTCAGTTCGCCGCCGGCTTCGGAGCCGGCGCGGCGGGGGCCGCACCCGGCGCGCCACTCGGCGTGCCCGTCTCGCGGTACTGCATCTCGTACTTGCGCTCGAGGGCTTCGATGCGCCGCTCGAGATCGCGCCGCTTCTCCGCGCTCATCTGAGCGGGCTTGGTGGTCTTGGCCTTCGGTTTGGTCGCATCCTGCGCCTGGGCGGCAGTCGCGGCCATCGTCAGCACCAGCAGGGCAGTCACAATGACGGATCGCATGAGTCTCCTCCTTTGGAGCCGCTCTGGTATCGCAGCGGTCGAGGAAAGAGAAGCGACACCCCGACCGCGGCGGGATGCCGGATTGCACATGAAAGAATATTGGCCTACGTTTTCAGATGATGGCTCACGTGGCTGCGCCGGTTCGCGACCAGGGGGCCGTCCTCACCAAGGCGGTGCGGGCGGCGGCCGAGCGCCTCGGCATCCGCAACCGCGACCTCGCCGTCATCCTCGGCGCCAGCGAGGCCTCGATCTCGCGCCTGCGTGGCGGCCGCACGGTGCGACCCGAGAGCCGCGAGGGCGAGCTGTCGGCGCTGTTCATCCGTCTCTATCGTAGCCTCGATGCGCTCGTCGGCGGCGACGACGAGAAGGCACGCCGCTGGTTTCACGCCGACAACCGCCACCTCGGGGACGTCCCGGCCACGCGGGTGCGATCGATCGAAGGGCTCGTGGATGTCGTCCACTATCTGGACGCAATGCGCGGGAAGCTCTGAGATCGGGGCCTTCGCCGCCACGCCCTGGCGTGTGGTGGAGGCGCAGCATCAGGTCGCGACCCGGAAGCTCGTCGACACCGACGACGAGCAAGCGCTGCTCGAGGAGGTGATCGAGCGGCACAAGCCGCGGATCCCCGAGGGAACGCGGCTGCACTATCTGCTGTTCACGCCTTTTCGCTATCCGCCGCTCCGGCACGGGTCGCGGTTCGGCGGCCGTCACGAGGCGGGGATCTTCTACGGCTCCGAGAGCCAGCGCACGGCCTTCGCCGAGGTGGCGTACTATCGCCTCGTCTTTCTGGAGGGTACGGCCGCCGATCTCGGCCTCCTCACGAGCGACCTCTCGGCGTTCACGGTGCGCGTCCGGACGGTACGTGGCGTGGATCTCACGCGCGAGCCCTTCGCGCGCTGGCAGCGCCCGCTGGCGTCCCGCACCAGCTACGCCGCCACGCAGCCGCTCGGCAGCGCGATGCGGGAGGCGGGCGTCGAAGCCTTTCGCTACGCCTCGGCGCGCGACGTGGTGGGTGGCGTGAACGTCGGCGTGTTTTCGCCACGCGCCTTCGCTGGCCGCCGGCCGCGGCGGATCGAGCACTGGCATTGCGTCGCAGCCCGCGATCAGGTCGAGCTCGGCAAACGGGACTACTTCGAGCGCGTGCGGCATCGGTTCCCGCGCCACGAGTTCCTCGTGCAGGGTCGGCTCCCCGTGCTCGGAGGCTAGTGCGCGCGCGGCCGAGCGCCCAGCGAGCCCCTTGTCCCTTTGCCTAGTGGGACCGCGGTCGCTACCGTGGCATGGTCGGAGACGGGGAGGGACCAGAGATGACACGCGTGTTCGCCATCATCGCCATGAGCATCGCCATCGCGGCCATCGCACGCTCGGCCGGTGCCGACGGCACCATCGACGCCAAGCTCCAGTGCCAGGTCGAGTACGGCTCGACCTCGGAAATGGGTGCCGCCTGCAAAGAGGGCGTCGACATCGCCGAGCGCGCCGCCGCCAAGTCGGAAGATGCCATGAGCCAGTGCACCGCGAGCGACGAGAACGGCGCGCGGGTTTCGGCCTGCCATCAGGGCGTCGCGCTCTACGCCCGCTTCGCCGGTCAGGTGCGCAGCACCGACAAGAGCAGCTTCTCCTACACGTGGAAACAGCCGAAGACCGGTCTGCAAGTCGACATCGGCGAGTATCAAGCGAGCGTCGGCAATCAGAAGGCCGTCGAGGACTGCATGCGCGCGTTCGACGGCAGCGATGCGCCGCCGAGTTGCATGTCGGGCATCACGGTGCAGCCGCAGGCGCCGGCGCCGGTCGGGCCGCCCGGCCGGAAGTAGACCCTGCTAGTCGCACATCCGGCGGAGCGAGGGGTCGTCCTTCATCGCCTCTTCCGAGATCGATTCGCAGATCTTGCTGATCCGACGGTTGTGCGCTTCCTCGGCCTCGGCCTTGCGCTTGGCGACCCGCGCCGCTTCCTGCGCGGCCGGATCGCGCTTGGCGCTCTCGGCGGCGATCCCTGCGGCGACGTCCTGCTCGCTCGTGCCCTCGGCGGTCTGCACCTTGACCTTGATCTCGGCAGGTGGGGCCTTGGCGGTGACTCGCGGTGGCGGGTCGTTCTCCCACGCCTCTGCCGCGGTCGCCATGAGCAAGGCTGCGCCGATCACTAGGATTGTTCGCATACGGCATCCTCCTCGCGAGGCTCACGGTGCATGCCACGTGCCACGCGCGAAGCCATCGTCGACTGTCGCTGCTGGCGCCGCCGCCGGTGTCGCAACGATGGCGAGCGACGATTTCGCGACGCTGATTCGCGGCGACGCGTCCGCGGTCAGCGCGCGGCCGGCGAGGCGAGCGGAACGGGGACGAATGGCGCGGCTTTGGCCGGCGGCGCCGCGATCGGCAGCTGCCCGTCTGCCGCTTCGACCGGATGCCCTTGCTGCGTCCAGACGAAGAACCCCTCGTCGAGGATGGCGGTGTTCTCGTAGCCGCGCTTCCGGAGCTCCTCGAGGATGCGTCCCGACTCCTCGTGCGGGCAGACGCAGTACGAGATCACCCAGGTGCCGTCGTTGGGGACCTTGTCGAGGTCGCGCATGTCGAAGTAGGGGACCGAGATCGCCCCCGGGATGTGCATGCGGAGATAGTCGGAGTGCGGCCGCGCGTCGATCAGGACGAAGCGGCGCTTGTCGGCATGGGCCGCTGCGACGTCGGCGACGGACGCGTAGCGTCCGAGACGGAGCCGCAGATCGGGCGGCTCTCCGGAGGGATTCATGACCACCGGCTGCATCGGCGCCGGCGAGGGCGGGACGACGGGCGCCGCCACCACCGGTCGCGCGAGCGAGCGGACGTAGGCGATCGCGTCCTCGATCTCGTCGGTCGTGAGCTTGCCCTGCCAGGCCTCCATGGCGGTGCCCGGCCGGCCCTCGACGATGGCCACTCGCAGGAACGCATCGGAGGCGCTGGCGAGGAACATCGGATTCGCGAGGTGCACCGCGTTGCCGCGCTGGTCGAGCGTGCCGTGACACGTCTCGCAATGCGTGGCGTACACCCGGCCGCCTCTGGCGACGTCACCCTTCGACGCCTTGGGTGGCAGGATCGGCGGCGCGGGCGCGCCGCCACGGATGAAGGTCACCAGGGCGTCGACCTCGCCCGGCTCGAGCGGGCCACCGACGCTCTTCCCGTAACCCGCCATCGCCGTCCCGGCGCGTCCACGCTCGATGGCGACCTGCAGAAACGCCGTGCTCGCGGTCGCCCGAAAGGTCGGCGACGAGAGCGCCGGCGCGTTGTCCGCCGCGTATCCCTCGAGCGCGGCCCCGTGACAGAGCTGGCAATACTTCGCGTAGAGCGCCGCCCCGTCGGGCGGAGCCGCGGCCACGACGGACGGTGGCGCGAACAGGGCGAGCGCGGCCAGGACGGGGAGGAGGAGACGGTCGGCGAGCATCGGCGAGTGGCGGAAATGTCATAGATCGCGGGTTCGGGCCACCCAGGGGGAGCCGCCCTTGCCGAGCGTCGGACGGTAGGCGAGAAGCGGAGCCGTGCCGACCGGAATGCCGCGCGTGATCGCGTTCTTGCATCCGCTCCTTGCGCTCGCGAGCATTCTCTTCCTGGCCTGGGTCGCGTCGCTCGGTCTCCGCTCGCGTGACCGGGTCGATCGGCATCTCCGCCCGCGCCATGCCCGGCTCGCTCGCTGGGCCTACGGTCTCATGATCGGGAACTTCGTCGCCGGCGTGCTCACCACCTGGGCGCTCCGCCCCGATCTCTCGGCCCGCGGCGCGATGCACCTCCGCCTCGGTCTCGCGATCGTCCTCTTGATGAGCGGCGCGGCGCTGCTCTCGCGGTGGATCGGGACGAACGAGACGGCGCGCCTGCTGCATCCCATCCTGGGACTCCTCGCGTTGGTGCTCTCGGGCCTCCAATTGTTCTTCGGGATGCCACTGCTGCCCCTGTGATCATCACCATTCGCGATGGGTGGCATAGGATACTGTTCTGGCTAGAGAAATCGATTGACGGCGCAGCGCAACGATGCGAACACGTCGCTACGTTCCCCACGTGCCGTAGCGCGCGAGGGCATCACCAGTGACCGTCGGGAAGTCCCGTACAAGAAGTGGCTGCGCAAGACCAAGCTCAAGACCGGCGTGACGCAGGTGCAGGTGAAGGCGGCCGGCGCCAAGCAGCCGGGCGTCTTCAAGCTCTCCGTCCAAGCCACGCGCTGGTTCGCTGCCGGGGCCGCGAATCAGCCCGCGGCGTCGACCGACCTCACGGTCACGATCGGGACACAATGCTTTCGCATCCCCGTCACCAAGAAGAGCGACTAACGGAGTGAGGGGGATGTCACATGGCATGGTTCCAGGTCTTCTTGCGGCAGGACGCGCGGGCGTTTCGGCCGGGCGAGGTGATCTTCGCGCGCGGCGATGCCGCGCAGTGCATGTATGTGGTGGCCGAGGGCGAAGTGGATCTCACGATCGGCGATCGGCATCTGGAGACGCTGCGGGCGGCGGACGTGTTCGGGGAGCTCGCCCTCATCACGGGCGAGCCGCGGAGCGCCACGGCGCGTGCCCGGACGGCGTGTCGGCTCGTCGAGATCCCCGAAGCGCGCTTCACCTATCTGGTCCAGGAGACGCCGCACTTCGCGCTCGCCGTGATGCGCGTCCTCACGCGACGACTGCGTCGCAACGATCCGGTCGCGTAGCGGCGCCGGGGACCGGGAGCGCACCATGAAGTGCCTCCTGGTCTCCGACCTGCACTACACGCTGAAGCAGCTCGACTGGGTCGACCGGGTGGCGATCGACTTCGACGTCGTCGTCATGGCGGGCGATCATCTCGACATCGCGTCGGCGGTCGCGCTCGAGGCACAGATCGTCGTCATGCTAAAATATCTGCAACGCGTGGGCTCGCGGGCCCGACTGCTGGTGAGCTCGGGGAATCACGATCTGAACGCGCGTGGCGAGCATGGCGAGAAGATCGCGCGCTGGATGACGCGGGCGCGCCAGCTCGGCGTCGTGGTCGACGGCGACGCGGTGGACGTCGGTGGGACGCTCTTCACCGTCTGCCCGTGGTGGGACGGTCCGGAAACCCAAAAGGCCGTCGATGCGCAGCTCGCCCGCGACGCCGAGCGTCCGAAGGACGCCTGGGCGTGGGTGTACCACGCGCCGCCGAGCGACTCGCCGACCAGCTGGAACGGGACGCGCCACTACGGTGACGACGCGCTGGTCGCGTGGATCGCGCGCTACCGGCCGGCCATGGTGTTTGCCGGCCACATCCACCAATCGCCGTTTCGTCAGGGCGGCTCGTGGGTCGATCGCGTCGGCGATACCTGGATCTTCAACCCGGGTCGGCAGATCGGCCCGGTGCCGACGCATGTGATCGTCGACACCGATGCCGGGCGGGCGATGTGGTTCTCGCTCGCGGGCAACGAGATCGTGCGCCTCGGGCAGCCGCTCACACGGCCGGTCGCCGAGATCGGTCCGGACGACGACGTCCGACCGCTTCAGTAGGCGTTGGGATCGGGCTCGCGATCCGAGCCGGGATCGTGGTCGTCATGCTGCGTGTGCGAGAGCGCGTCGAGCACTTCGTCGACCATGCCGAAGTGATCGCTGTGCTGCTCGAACTGGCGCTTCAAATCGACCAGGTACGTCGTCATCGCGTGCAGGCGCTTCGCGAGCATGCGCGCGACGCCGAGCGCGACCTCCGGCGTCGAGCGCAGGAACTCGAGCGGATCGTCGACCAGGTAGAAGCGGCACGGCGTCGTGGTCCGGACGGTCGCGGTGTGCGCGGTGTCGAGGAGCACCGAGATCTCGCCGAACACCGCCCCGGGATCGCTGAACGCGTTGATCGTGTAGTCGCCCTTCACGACCTCCACGGTGCCCGCGGCGAGGATGAAGAGCTTTCCGGCGGGGGTGCCCTCGGCGATGATGACCTCGCCGGCGGCGACGGTGCATTCCGGCAGGTGATCCCGACACGCTTCGAGGAGACTCGCCATGACGCGCCGGGGCAGGATATGCCCCTCGGGGCGAGAGTCAAATGCAGGCGGGCTGCGGCGCTGCCGCAGACGTGAGCACGCACTGCTCATCCAAGACGCACCGCCACGCCACGCGGGGCACGAGGGGCGCGAAATCCGGTGGGCACGCGTGGCACGTCGGCTGCTTCCGCACCAGCCGAATGCACGCCCCCCACGCCCCCACGATCGTCCAATCGCCCATCCAGAGCTACCTGGAACGGCTGCATGCGCGGCATGACCGCCTCCGTACCGGCGAGGTCGCCACCTACATCCCCGAGCTCGGGAAGGCCGACCCGGAGTGGTTCGGGATCTGCCTCGCCACGACCGACGGGCAGGTCTACGAGGTGGGCGATTCGCGGCAGCCCTTCACCATTCAATCGATCTCGAAACCGATCACCTACGGGCTCGCGCTCGAGGACCAGGGCTACGAGGCCGTGCTCGCCAAGGTCGGGGTCGAGCCGAGCGGCGACGCGTTCAACTCGATCAGCCTCGCCTCCGACACCGGCTGCCCGCTGAACCCCATGATCAACGCCGGCGCGATCACCACGACGTCCCTCATCGCCGGCCACTCGCCCGACGACCGGCTCGCCCGCTTGCTCGAGGTCTTCGCGCTCTATGCCGGCCGGCCGCTCACGATCGACGCGTCGGTCTATCGCTCGGAAAAGGAGACCGGGCACCGCAACCGCGCCATCGGGCACATGCTCCGGAACTTCGACGTGCTGACCGACGATCCCGACGGCGCGCTCGACCTCTACTTCCGCCAGTGCTCGATCCTGGTCGATTGCCGCGACCTGGCGCTGATGGCCGCGACGCTTGCCAACGGCGGCGTCCACCCGCGGACCGGCGAGCGCGCGGTCGAGCAACGGATCGTCGACAGCGTGCTCAGCGTGATGACCACCTGCGGGATGTACGACTTCGCCGGCGAATGGCTCTACGCGGTCGGCATGCCGGCCAAGAGCGGCGTCGCCGGCGGCGTGCTCGCGGTCCTGCCAGGGCAGCTCGGGATCGGTGTCTTCTCGCCGCGCCTCGATGCCCGCGGCAACAGCGTCCGCGGCGTCGCGGTCTGCACCGACCTCTCCCGCGACTTCAACCTGCACTTCCTGCGCGTGGCGCGCTCGGCGCGTTCGACCATCCGCGCCGACTACGATCTCGGCCACATGCGCTCGCGGCGTCTCCGCAGCGAGGCCGAGCGGCTGGCGCTCGACGCCGCCGGCGGTCGCGTACGCATCTACGAGCTGCAAGGCGACTTGTCCTTCGCGGCGGTCGAGACGCTGCTCCGCCGGATCGTCGCCGCCGGGCCGGATCTCGCGGTCATCGACTTACGCCGGACCGGACGCGTCGACGCCTGCGCGCCGGCCCTGCTCGCGAATCTGGTCATCGACTTCGGAGAGGCCGACAAGCGTCTGGTGTTCGTCGCGCAGCGAAGCCACCGCGGGCTGATCCGCCACATCGAGGAACGGCTTGCCGACGAG
This sequence comes from uncultured Polyangiaceae bacterium, assembly GCA_964631985.1. Taxonomy (GTDB): domain Bacteria; phylum Desulfobacterota; class Binatia; order UTPRO1; family UTPRO1; genus UTPRO1. Next base: position 10,334 of record CAZWAX010000124.1, read on the forward strand.
GGTGGGCAGGGCCCCCTGCAGGTCTTTGCCGACCTCGACCCGGCGCTCGAGTGGTGCGAAGGGCAGGTGCTCGGCTGCGTCGGGGTGCCGCACACCGTCGCGACGACGCTGGCGGATCACGACTTCTGCCGCGACCTCGATTCCCACGCGCTGCGCATCCTCGAGACCTTCCTTCAGCCCCGGCTGTTCGCGACCGGCACCACGATCGTCCGCCAGGGGGAGGTGGCCCACGAGATCTACCTGCTGGTCGCCGGCACCGTCAGCATCACGTTGGATCTGCCGAGCGGCGAGCGCCGGCGTCTGGCCACCATGGCGCCGGGCATGGTCTTCGGCGAGCTCACCATCATCGACCGCTCGCCGCGGACCGCCGACGTGCGCGCGGACTCGGAAGTCGAGTGTTTGGTGCTGACGGCCGAGGAGCTCGATCGTCTGCAGGAGGAGCAGCCCGCCGTCACCATCGTGATCATGCGTAACCTGCTGCGGAACGTGCACCGGACGGTCCAGCGCTTGAGTCGTGAGGTCGCCGCGCTCGAGGCCTGAATTCCGCCTTGCGGGAGGCACTGTTCCGGCGTAGGACCGTGAGACCGGTGGGCGTGCCCCTGTGGCGCACCTCCGACATGTTGGACCAGCCTGGCGACCTGGTGTGACCAGGGAGAACGCCAATGGAACGCACGACGCACGACGCACGGATCGCGTTCCTCGGCACCTATCCCAATCGCCGTTGCGGCATCGCCACGTTCACGCGCGACCTCGCCACCGGCATGCGCGCCGCCAGCGAGCGGGTCCAGCCGATGGTCATCGCGGTGAGCGATGCGGGCGGGCCGTACACGTACCCGCCAGAGGTCGAGTACGAGATTCGCCAGGGGATCAAAGGCGACTACGCGCGCGCCGCCGAGCTGGTCAACTACAAGGACGTGCAGTGGGTGTCGGTGCAGCACGAGTACGGGATCTTCGGCGGCGACGACGGCGCGTACGTGCTGGATTTCCTGGATGCGCTCCACGTGCCCGCGATCGTCACCCTGCACACCGTCCTGGAGCACCCGTCGGAGTCGCAGCGCACGATCGTGCAAAAGATGGCCAAGGCGTCGGTCCTGGTCGTCATGAGCGAGGTCGCTGCGGACCTGCTCGCCCGCCGCTACGAGCTCCGAGGCGCCCGCGTCCATACCATCCCGCACGGGATTCCGAACATGACGCCGCAGGATCGGGACGAGCTCAAGGCCACCTTCGGGGTGGCCGGGCACCCCATGCTGCTGACGTTCGGATTGCTCGGCCCGAACAAAGGCATCGAGACGGTGATCCGCGCGTTGCCGGCGGCGATCGCTGCCTGTCCGGACCTGGTCTACTTCGTGGTCGGAGCGACGCATCCGGCGGTCCTCCGCGAGCACGGCGAGGCGTATCGCACCATGCTCGAGCGCGAGGCCGAGGACCTCGGCGTGCGTGAGCACGTGGTGTTTCGCGATCAGTACGTGACCACCGAGGAGCTCTGTCGCTATCTGCAGGCGACGGACGTCTTTGTCAGCCCGTACCTGAACGAGGCGCAGGTGACGAGCGGCGCGCTCTCGTACGCGATGGGCGCCGGCGCGGCCGTCGTGTCGACCCCGTATTGGCACGCCAAGGAGCTGCTGGCCGATGGCCGCGGCTATCTGTTCCCGTTCGCCGACGGCACGGCGCTCGGGAAGACGATCATCACGCTCCTGACCACGCCGGCGGAGCTCGAACGGGTCCGGGCGGTCGCGTACGAGTACACGCGGGCCTTCACCTGGCCCCGCATCGGCGCGCAGTATCTGGCGCTCGCGGCCCAACACCTCGGAGCTCCCAGGCGCATTCGCCGCCCCGATCCGCCGCGGGCGAGCAGCCTCCCCGAGCTTCGGCTCGACCATTTGCTGCGCCTGACGGACGACACCGGCGTCATCGAGCATGCGACCTTCAGCGTGCCGGCACGTGAGAGCGGGTATTGCGTGGACGACAACGCCCGCGCGCTCATGGTCGCGCTCCGCGCCGACCGCGTGAACAGCTCGCCCGAGACGCGCCGGCTGGTCTCGACCTATCTCGGATTCCTGTACGCCGCGCAGACCGACGACGGCAGGTTCAGAAACCGCATGAGCTACAGTCGATGCTTCAGCCCGGACGTTCCCTCCGACGATTGCACCGGCCGGGCGCTGTGGGCGCTCGGCATGACCGGGAACCTGGCGCGGGACGAGGGACAGCGCATGCTCGCCCGGCAGATGTTCGAGCGCGGCTTGCCGTTCGCCGAGGAGCTCGGTCCGCGCGGTAGCGCGCTGACGATGCTCGGCCTCGTGTGCTTTCTGACCGCGCATCCCGAGGTGGCGCCCGCGGCCGACGTGCTCCGTCGGCTGGCGGAGCGTCTGTGCGCTCGGTACCACGACGAAGCCAGCGCCGATTGGCGCTGGTTCGAGGCGACGCTGACCTACGACAACGCGCTGCTGCCGCTCGCGCTCTTTCGTGCGTATGCCATCACGAACGATCGGACCAGTCTGCGGGTCGCCCAGGAGTCGCTCGGGTTCCTCGAAGCGACCTGCTTTCACGGCGACCGCCTGGTGCTGGTCGGCAACGCCGGTTGGCATGCCCGCGACGGGGCGAAGGCCGCGTCGGACGAGCAACCGATCGACGCCGCGGCGTTCGTGCTGGCCTTCCGCGGCGCCTACCTGGCGACGCACGATCACCGCTATCTCCGACGCATGCGTCAATCGTTCGCGTGGTTCCTGGGTGCCAACCGCCTCGGCATCAGCGTCTACGACACCGCCACCGCGGGGTGCCGGGATGGACTCGGGGCGATCGCGCCGAGCTTGAATCAGGGCGCGGAGAGCACACTCTGCTTCCTCACGTCGCTGATCGAGATGTTGGAGCTGGCCGGCGAAGGCCTCGAATACTCATGATCAGGCGGACGTCCCACAACCTGCGGCACGACCCACGTCGCGTCATCGCCAAGCCCTACCTGCCGGGGGAGGAGATCGCTCCGGGCGGCGAGACGCGCGCGGGTTTGCTGATGCAGCGCATCCTCGACATCACGGAGACGGAAGTCGTTGCCATGCTCGAGCAGACGTTGGCACGCTTCCAGGATCGGCATCGGGGATTCGAGGCGCTCCTCGAGCGCCACTTCGCCCTGGTCGCGCACCATCTCGGCGAGGTTCCGCTCTCGCGCGAGCGCCGGCTCCTGATCGGCGCCTACTTCACGAACGAGTATTCGGTCGAGGGCGCGGCGCTGTTCAACCCTTCGATCGTGCCCGCACCCGATCAGACGGGAGCCCGACCCGGCGAGCAGCGATTCGTGATGAGCCTCCGGGCGGTCGGGGAAGGGCACATCTCGTCGATCGAGTTTCGTACCGGGGTGGTCGACGCCGCCAGCACCGTGACCTTGGACCCGCTCGGGAGCATCCTGGTGACCGGCAGTCGCACCCCGCCGGCCCACTACGACAAGCCGCAATTCCACGCCAAGCTGATCGAGCTCGCGGCGGGGAACGATCTGGCCTGGGCGGTGCTGGATCGTCTGCCGAACCGCTTCACGCCGGAGGAGCTGGAACAGTCGCTCGAGACGCTCGAGCGGGAAGGTCCGCCGCACGCCATCAGCTACGAGACCGCCAAGATCATCCGTGTGCTCGCGGCGTCGAGCTACGTGACGACCTTTCCCGTCGACTCGGTCCTCTCGGAACGCGTCATCTTCCCGGCGGGGCCGTACGAAACCCGGGGCATGGAGGATGCGCGCTTCCTGCGCTTCACCGACGACGACGGCCGCGTGACCTACTACGCCTCGTACACCGCCTACGCCGGCTTCGAAGTCGTGCCGCAGTTGATCCAGACGGACGATTGCGGCCCGGTCCGGATCCCCACCCTCCACGGTGCCGCCGCCCAGAACCACGGCTTGGCC
>CAZWAX010000125.1:0-14155 GCA_964631985.1 uncultured Polyangiaceae bacterium
GCCGGCGCGCCGAGCGGTCGACGGATCGGTGCCGCGGCGGCGCGGCCACCGGTCCAGGGTCGGCCGCCGGGATCGCGCGCGACCGTCACCGCGCCGCGCCCGACCGCGATGACGCGTCCGAGGAAGAGCCCACGATGCTTCGGGAACCGTCCTTCGACGAGCGTCTGATGATCCGAGCCACCGAGAAAGCCGTCGCCGAAGCCGCGGGTGTAGACCAGGCTCGTGCGCTGCAGGTCGGCTCGGATGCGCGCCTCGTCGCCGGGAGTCGCCCCCGCTTCCCCCGTCACCGCGTCGACCCAGTGGCGGTACAGCGCGGTCGCCGTCGCCACGTAGGCGGCCCCCTTCTGGCGCCCCTCGATCTTGAGACCGCGAACGCCGACGTCCGCCAGATCGGCGACGGCCCGGAGGCCCGCCAGGTCCTTCGGCGACAGCAGATAGGACACGTCGCCGAGGTCGCGGACCGCACCGTCGAGCACGAGCTCGTAGGGCATGCGACACGACTGTGCGCACTGTCCGCGGTTGGCCGACCGGCCGCCCCACGCCTCGGAGGTGAGACACTGCCCCGACCACGCGACGCAGAGCGCGCCGTGGATGAACACCTCGAGCTCGAGCGTCGAGCCTTCGGCCAGGCGCCGGATCTCCGCGACCGAGAGCTCGCGCGGCACGACCACGCGGGTCGCGCCGAGGCTCGCGGCAAATGCCGCCCCTTCGGCGCTCGAGATCGTCATCTGCGTGCTGGCATGCACCGCGAGCCCGGGACAGATGGCCCGCGCCAGCACCGCGACCGCCGGGTCCTGCACGATCAGCGCGTCGATCCCGCACGCGGCCGCGCGCCGCACGATCGTCTCGACGAATGGCAGCTCGGGCTCGAAGACCAGCGTGTTGACGGCGAGGTGCGCCTTGGCGCCGGCCCGATGAACGCGCGCGACCGTGTCGGCGAGGTCGGCGAGCGCGAAGTTGCCGGTGCGCGCTCGCGCGTTGAACCCTTCGCGGAGCCCGAAGTAGACGGCGTCCGCGCCGGCCGCGAGCGCGGCCTTCAACGCCGCGAGGTCACCGGCGGGAGCGAGCACTTCGGGCGGACGGCGGGACTCGCGCATCGCGATCGACGCTATCACTTGCGGATGGCGGGCCGGAAGGTTGTCGCAACGCGGGGTGATTGCTACGCGTCCACGAGGAGGGCTTCCCCATGAAGATCGAAGGCGGCTGCTACTGCAAGGGCGTACGCTACGTCGCGGAAGGCGATCCGCTGTTCTCGGGGCAGTGTCATTGCCGCGAGTGTCAGTACATCTCGGGCGGGCATCCGAACGTGGTCATGGGCATGCCGGAGAGCGGCTTCACGTACACCAAGGGCAACGCCAAGGGCTTCCGCCGGAGCGACCTGCCCAATCCCGTCACGCGCGAGTTCTGTCCCGACTGTGGGACGCACCTCCTGACGCGGACGCCGGGACTGCCGGGAGCGGTGCTGCTCAAGATCGGCACCTATGACGATCCGAGCCTCTTCACGGGGCCGCAGATGGTGATCTACACGATCGACAAGCAGGCGTTCCACCATCTGCCCGCGGGCGTGCCGACCTTCGAGACGCGCCCGGGGGCCTGACGCCAGCCGGACTGATCCGTTCTGCGTCACCTCGAAGCCCGGCTGTGTTCGCTGGTGAGATTGCTCGCATCAGTCTGACACAGTCGGGTCGATCTCGGCGCTTCATCCCTTGATTCGCGCCGAACGCTGTCAGTACGAGCGCTGCTGGCAGCAATGAGTGACATCTTCATCAGTCATGCCAGTGTCGATCGTGCCCACGCCGACCGGATCAAGACTCGGCTAGCGGAGCTCGGTTACCGCAACGTCTTTCTCGACTTCGAGCCAGATCACGGCATCGCCGCCGGCAGCAAGTGGTTGGACGTGATCCAGCGCGAGGTCAGCTCGGCCACCGCGCTGATCTTCGCGTGCAGCCCGGCATCGCAAGAATCGCAGTGGTGCTTCGTCGAGCTGGCGTATGCCTCGATGCTCGGCAAGCACCTCTTTCCCGTCAAGGTCGAGCCGTGCGACCCGTCGGAGCTGCTGACGTCGAGTCAGTGGATCGACCTCACGGCGGACGACGACGAGGCGGAGTGGCGGAAGCTCGAACGCGGCTTGATCGAGTGCGGGCTCGAGTCAGGCGCCTATGTCGAATGGGACAGGACGCGGCCCGTGTATCCCGGCTTCTACGCCTTCGACGAGCGCGACGCCGCGATCTACTTCGGCCGATCCAAGGAGATCGATACGGTGCGCCGCATCCTGGCGCGCATGCAGCTCCGTCGAGACCACCCGTTGGCCCTGGTTCTCGGCAGCTCGGGATGCGGCAAGTCGTCGTTGGTGCGCGCCGGGGTCGTGCCGCGACTCAGGCGCGATCCCGACCGATGGATCGTCGTCCCGTCGTTCCGCCCCGGGGAGACACCGTTCGAGAAGCTCGCCACGGCCCTCGTGACTGCGTTCGAGCGCTACGACCACGTGGTCGCCGGCGATGAGATCGCGACCCGTCTCGCCAAGGACCCCACGGGCCGCGCGCTCGTCGGCTACGCGCAGGATCTCCAGCGCGCCGCGAAAACGCCCGAGGCGAGCGTGCTGCTGGTCCTCGACCAGATGGAGGAGCTCTTCAGCGGCGACACACCGGCGGAGGAAGCCGCCGCGTTCCTCCGCATGTCGACGAGCGCGCTGTCCGCGGCCGGAAGTCCCCTGCTCGCGATCGCGACCATGCGCTCCGAGCTCCTCGCGCACTTTCAGAATCACGAGGTCACCCGAACGTTTCCGTTCGAGAGCTTTCTGCTGGGTCAGATGCCCGCGGAGAACCTCTGGGAGGTCATCGCCAAACCCGCGGAGCGGACCGGCCTGGCATTCGAGGACGGGCTCGTCGAACGCATGGTGACCGACACGAAAACGGGCGAGGCCTTGCCGCTCCTGGCTTTCACGCTCGGCCGCATGCTCCAGCGGAAGGAGCGCAACCGCTTCACGCACGCGCTCTACGATTCGGTAGGCGGCATCCAGGGCGCCGTCGCGGAGCGTGCCCAGGAGGTCCTGTCCGGATCGACCCTGACCGACGACCAGCGCCAGGCGCTTCGTTCGGCGTTCGTGCGCCTCGTGCGCGACGTCGACGGTCGCCAGACGCGACGCCGCGTCGCCTGGAACGACATCCCCGAGGCCGCGCGGGGCGTGTTGGAGGAGTTCGTCGACGCCGGCCTCTTGATGTCGAGCAACGATCCGAAGACGGGACATACCGTCGAGGTCGTCCACGAGGTGCTGTTCACCGCCTGGAGCGAGCTCGCGACGTGGCTGAAGGAGGAGCGACACTACCTGCTCTGGTGGGAGCGCTTCGCCGTCGCGCTGAAGGAGTACCAGGACAATCAGGGCGCCGAGGACGGGCTGCTCTGGGGCGTCAGTCTGGCGCTCGCGCGCGAGTGGCTCCAGAAGCATCCCGACCGTTTCGATGCGCCGGCGCGCGCGTTCGTCGAGCGCTCGACCACCGCGGAACGCCGCGCGGGTTTGCGCCACCGTGCCGTCTGGGCGGCCGGCATCGCGCTTCCGCTCTTCGTGCTGCTCGGCGTCCAGCTGCTGCGGCACCAGCAGAAGTTCGCGCGCTCCGGAGCGTTCGTCGCGGCCGCCTTGTCGCAAATGGCATCCGATCCCGAACGCAGCTTGCAGCTCGTGCTCCGCGCCCGCGACATCCTGCCGACCGCCCAGACGGACGACGCGCTTCGCCGCGCCATGGTCACGTCGCACGTACGGACCGTCTTGGAAGGCCACGGCCAGCCGCTCACCAGCGCCGTGTTCGCGGGCCACCGGGGCACGGTGGTCACCACGAGCTACGATGGCGTCCGGCTCTGGAATCCCGGCGGCGCCGGGCGGACGCTGCAGACCGTCGTCACGCACCGCGCGGCGGTGAGCCCCGATGGGCGTCTCGTCGTGACCGCGAGTGGCGACCAGACGGCACGGGTCTGGGACGTGGAGACCGGCGGCCTCGTGGCGACGCTCGCCAGCGACGGCGGCACCAGCGACCGACGCTACGAGGTCTATGACGCCGCGTTCAGCCCAGACGGCGCACGCATCGTCACGGCGCAGGGCAACGGGGCCTTCGTCTTCGATGCCACCAGCGGAACGCTGGTGGCATCGCTCATCGGGCATACCGATTGGGTCACGCGCGTCGCGATCGATCCCACGGGACGCCGCGTCGCCACGGCGAGCAACGACGGATCCGCCCGCCTCTGGGACCCCACGACCGGGGCGCGAATCGGCGCATCCATGGACCACTCGGGCAAAGTGCTGGGGATCGCGTTCAGCCCGGACGGGCGGCGATTGGCCACGGCGAGCGAGGACAAGACGGCTCGCCTCTGGAGCTCGTTGACGGGTGCGCCGCTCGCCGAGCTTCGGGGCCACGGCGCTCCGGTGTGGAGCGCGGCGTTCCATCCGAGTGGGAGGCTCGTCGTGACGGCGAGCGAGGACGGGAGCGCCCGTGTGTGGGACGTCGTCGACGGCCGAGAGCTCACGACGCTTCGTGGCCACGCCGGCGCCGTGCGAAGCGCCCTCTTCAGTCCGGACGGGGGACTCATCGCGACGGCCAGCGAGGATGCGACGGCGCGCGTCTGGGAGACCGATGGCTGGCGTCAGGTGGCGGAGATGCGTGGGCATGCCGCCGGCCTGTGGAGCGCCGCATTCAACCCCGAAGGCCGCGCCCTGGTGACGGCGAGCGACGATGGCACCGCACGCGTCTGGCAGATCGAGAGCGACACCGGGATCCGCGAGCTCCCGCCCCATGGTCAGGGGGTGCGCACCGCGCTCTTCAGCAAAGACAGCCAATTGGTGTTGACCGCCGGCGAGGATCAGAGAGCACGTATCTGGGATTTCCAGCGCGCCCGCACCCTCGCCACCATCGGCACCGACGAGCGGCCGGCGACCGGCGCCGTCTTCAGCCCGAACGAGCAGATCGTGGTCACGTTCAGCAGCGCGGGATTCGGCGGGGTCTGGAGCGCCGGAGACGGCACTCTGGTCACCGAGTTGCCCGGCGCGACCCCCGTCAACGCGGCGGCGTTCATGCCGGATGGGCGCTTCCTCGCGACCGCCGGGGACGACGGCGCAGTGGCGATCTGGGACGCGCGGAGCTGGACGACCGTCGCGACGCTCGTACGACACACCGGCGCGGTGCTCGACGTCGCCTTCAGTCCGGACGGTACGCTCCTCGCCACCGTCGGACAGGACGGTGCGCTCCGGATCTCGAAGACGGACGCCTGGTCGAACGCCCCGCATACGTTCGCGCAGCACCCTGCCGCATTGCACTCGGTCGCCTTCGATTCCGGCGGCCGGCAGTTGGTGAGCGCCAGCGCGGACCGCACCGCCGTCGTCTGGGACGTGGCGACGGAGCGGCCAACCGCCACGCTTCGGGCACACACGGCGCCGATCTTGCGCGCCGTGTTCAGTCCCGATGGCAAATTCGTCGCGACCGCGAGCCGCGACCACACCGCGCGCGTCTGGGACGCCGCGACGGGCGTTCCCGTCGCCACACTCTTCGGCCATGCCGGCCCCGTGTACAGCGTGGCGTTCAGTCCGGCCCAGAAGTTCATCCTGACGGCCAGCGGCGACCGCACCATCAAGACGCACCGATGGGAGACGTTCGCTCCCGTCGACGAGCTCATCAACGCCTCCGCGACACGCGTCGCCAAGCACCTCGAGCCGAGCGAGCTCGACGGGTACGTCGCCGAGCCGCGCATCGGGTGGTTCGGGTGGTTCGGATCGAGCAGTCAAGCGCGGGAGAGCTTGCCGCGTCCCGTGACCGTCGCGAAGGGGGAATGATGCGCAACGATCTTGCCATCGCTGGGCGCGCGCTGTTCAGCGGCGTCGCACTGGTGCTGCTGCAGAGTTGCGGCGGCGGCGGGGGCTCGGCCGATCCGACCGGAAGCGGTGGGGTCACCATGCAGGTTCGTTGGCAGAGCGCGCCGGTGGCGGTCGCGAGCGCCTCCGCCGACGGCAGCTGTCTCGACGTGAGCCCGCCGTTCAGTCCCGCCGGGTTCGGCGTCACCATCCCGGCGGCGGCGCGGACCATTCGGATCGCCTACGTCGCCGACGACGACACGTGCTGCGTCGCCTTCGCCGGGGCCGACCAGGAGGTCGTCGCAAAGCGGCGCGTCGTCCTCTCCGGCTTGTCGTCGAACGGGGATCTGACGGTGTCGGCATACGCGACGGCGTTTGCCCCCGCCGACGGCATTACCACCACGTGTGCGGCCGATCTCACGGCAGCACGGCCGTGCGTGGAGGGCTTCAGTCCGCCGGTGTTCTCGAGTGCCGCGGTTTCCGTCCGCCCGATCCCGGGGACGCTGGTCGACGCCGGCGACATCGCGATGTTCGCCCTGCCGTTCGTGCTGGTTCCGGCCGATGCCACCCTCAGCCCTCAACCCGGCGAGACGCTGTCATCGCGCGCCGTGGAGCTCACCGTGGCGGACGCCGTCGACGACATCGCGAGCTTCTCGGTCGAGGTCGGGAGCGGCGGCGCGACGATCGGCATCGAGCCGGTGCCGAGGACGGGCGACCAGCCGTGCGACGACGCGAGCTCCGCCAACCCCTGCAGCGCTGGCGGCGCTCTCGGGGTACGCGGCCACCACGTCGTCGCTTCAGCGGCCGACCTCGGCCCCGGTCCGGCGACCTTGACGATCCGTGCCACCAACGACCACGGCTGCAGCTCGGTTGCGAGCTTCGACTTCACCTTCGGCGTCGTCCCCTCGCCGACGACGCCGACCCCGACCGGGAGCCCGAGCCCGACGCCCACGCCGACGCTCACTCCGACGCCGAGCCCGACCCCGACGTGCATCCCGGACGGGGACTCGTGCGGGGGCGGCGACACCAATCAGCCGGACTGCTGCGAGGGATTCTCGTGCCAGCTCTTTGCCAGCAACGACAACGAGGACACCAGGTGCCTCACCTGTCTCGCCGAAGGCGCCGTCTGCGGGGGGAGCGACACGATCCTCTTCCCCCCGTGCTGCACGGGTCTCGTGTGCAGCCCGCCCTCGGGTCCCGGCGCAGCGACCTGCGAGATCCCGGCGCAAATCCGATGAGGCCACCCGTCACATCCATCCTCGCCCTGCTCGTCCTCCTCGTGAGCGCCGGCGCCGCGCCCGCATCGCAGGATTCCGAGCTCCACAAGGCCAGTGGTTTGGTGCGCTTTCATGCGGGCGACCATGCCGCCGCCTTGACGGAGTTCGATGCGGCCGTCGCTGCCGATGCCACCGACCTCGACGCACGCTACTACCGAGGAGTGACGCGCGGACGGCTCCGCCAGACGACCGGGGCCATCGAGGACTTGCGGGCGGTGCTCGCTGCGCAGCCGACGCTCGATCGCGCCGCGCTGGAGCTCGGCATCGCGCTCGTCGACGGCGAGCGCGATGCCGAAGCCATCGCCCCGCTCGAGCAAGCCAAGCGCGCCCCCGAGCTCGCATCGCAGGCAGCGTACTTCCTCGGCATCGCCGAGCTGCGCCTCGGCCAGAACCGTGCGGCGGCAGCCGAGCTCCGTCGTGCCGGCGAGTCCGACACCTTGCGCCTGTCCGCACGCTACTACGAGGGCGTCGCGCGGGCGCGCCTGCAGCATTGGGTGACCGCACGCGACCGTTTCGAGTACGTGGTCGCGACCGACGGCACGTCGAAGCTGGGCCAGGAGGCGACGGCGTTTCTCGACGAGCTCCGCCCCTGGCACCTCTACGGATCGATCGGCTTCGACTACGACAGCAACGTCCAGCTCGCGCCGTCGGACGAGAGCCTGAAGACCGCCGTCGGAATCAGCGATCAAGGCGACGGCGCGCTGGAGCTCGGATTCGGGGCCGCCTACATGCCGTGGCTCACCGACGAGGCGCAGCTGTGGGTCGGGTACGAGTTCTTCCAGAGCCTCTACTTCGACCTCTCGGAGTACGACCTCCAGGATCACCGCGCCAACGTCGTCTTCACGTGGAACACCGGTTCGGTGCAGGTCGGCGTTCTCGGCCGCTACGATTTCTACCTGCGCGGTCCCGATCGTTTCTTGCAGGAGGGCGTGATCGAGCCGTGGGTCACGGTGTACGAGGAAGGCCTGGGGCGCACCGAGCTCTTCTTGCGTGAACGCTGGCGCGGCTTCGACGAACGGCCGTACCGCGGCCTGCGCGACGCGTTCAATCACTCCCCGGGATTCCGCCAGTTCGTCGATCTGCCGGGAACCGGAGGCTACGTGTTCGCGGGCTACCGGTTCGATCGCGAGAACTCGATCGAGCAGCGCGGCGACGCCTACTCCTACGACGGCCACGAGGCCGAGGGCGGCATCGGATGGACGCTCCCGGCGGCCATCACCACGCAACTGAGCTACGCCTTCCGGTACGAGGACTACGACGCGGCGAGCGACGGACGACGAGACGACGACCACCGCGTGACCTTCTGGGTGCGCAAGCACGTCTCCGATCATCTCGCCGTGCGGTGGTCCTACCTCGGGGACTTCAACGATTCCCGGAAGGCCCAGTTCGACTACGAGCGGCACCTCGGGTCGGTCGCCATGGAAGTGAGGTTCTGATCATGGGGTTGCTGCGAAGCCTCCTGAGCGTGCTCCTGGTCGCCGTGGTGACCGCCGACCTGGCCGTCGCCGATCCCGCGATCGTCGTCGGAACCGTCGCGGAGCTCGATCCGTCCGTCGAAGAAACCCTGTCGGACAACCGCATCACGGTGGCGACCGCCGGGAAGCCGGTCTACGAGGGCAGTCGGCTCGTGACGAAGAATCCCGGCAGGCTCTTCGTGAACTTTCAGGACCGTTGGGCAGCGAAGCTCTGGGAGAACTCCGAGCTTTGGCTGACCACCAGTCTGCGGACCGAGCAGGGGTACACGTTCAAGCATCAATTGAAGCTCGGACAGGTCCGAGTGCTCATCAAGGACGGGGCGAAGGTCAACGTCACGATCGCGACTGCCGTCGGGACGGCGGTGCCGCGAACGACCGATTTCATCGTCAGATACGACGGACACACGATGACCGTCATCGGGCTGCACGGGGAGGTCACGTTCGACTCCATCCCGCCGCGACGCGACCGGCGCGTCGTCGTGAAAGCCAACCAGATCAGCAGCGTCGTACGGGGCCAGTCGCCGACACCGCCGACGACCGTCGATTCGCACACCATGCAGCAGTACGTCGGGGGCACGGTCTTCATCGGCGGCGGCGCTCTCGAGAGCCAGGCGATCGATCACCCGTCGTTGGACACCGCCACCACGCCGTGGGTCGGCCGCGAGCCGTTCGGACCCCCGGTCATCCCTGGAGAACCGTACCCGCCCCACGATCCGAGCCCGAGCAACCCGCTTCAACCCGTCTTCGTACCGCTCGGCGGAGTGGGCATCCAATTCTGAATCGCCTTCTCCCATAGCCTGGCGACGCTCGCATCGTGATCGACCGTCAGGACACGATCACGGGGAAACCAGCGGAGCGCGACGGATTCGTCGCTGAGAGTGAGCGCAGCGTTGGGGGGCGCCACCACCAGGAAGCGGACGTCGTAGTGGACGTGGGCGGGCTCGTTGGGGCGGGCGGGGATTTCATGGGCGTCGAGGTCGAGGGGTTGGACGATGCCGTCGATCGGCGCGAGCACGAGGCCGCCGATGCCCGACTCCTCGGTCGCCTCACGGAGCGCGACGGCCGCCGTATCCGGATCGCCATCCGAGTGCCCCCCGAGCTGCAACCATCGCCCGAGCTTCCGATGATGCGTCAAGAGAAACCGCGCACCATCCGCAGACACGAGCCACGCCGATCCCGTGATGTGCCCCGGAACGCACGAGCGCTCGAAGCAATCCGTATGTCCGACAACGAAACTTCGAAACCGTTCCGCCACACCCGCTTCGAGGGGAAACCGCTCGCCGTAGGAAGCGATCCACGCGAGCAGTCTCTCTCGATGCACAGCGAGCGTTCTGAGCCCTGAGCGAGCCAAGCGCAAGCGAGGCGATGCGACGCCGCACGTAGCGTAGCGGAGATCGCCCGGGGAGGCGGCGGATCGCCGGCTCCGATTCACCTAGCCGCCCTCAGTCGAACAGCCGCACGAAGCTCCGCGGCGCCCGCTTGGTACGAAGACACCGCGTCGCCGCGCTCATGTAGCAGAACGAAACCGCACTCCGTCGCCGCCCGGTCCGGTTCACTCCCGACCGGTGCCACAGGTGATTGTGGATCAGCATCGACTCGCCCGCGCGCGCCGGTAGCGCCAGCGCGCGGCGTTCCGCATCGGCCGCCCGCAACAGCGCCTCGCCGATCACGCCCCCTTCGGGCGTCGCCAACCCCGCCGCGTGACTCCCGTCCAGCACCTCGACGCAGCCCGCATCGACCGGGCAATCGTCGAGCGCCGTCCAGATCTGTAGCTCGGCGGGACGGTCGAGACCCCAGAAGCGGCCGCCGTCCTGGTGCCACGGGAGGGCCGTTCCCCCCGCGGCGCTCTTCGTGAAGAGGACGGCGCGGTAGAGCGCGATCGGCCCGTCGATCAGGCGGCGGGCGATGCGCTCGAAGAGGGCGTTCGTCATCCACGCGCGGAAGAGCGGGTCGAGCTCGAGCTTCTCGAGCTTCCGGTAGTCGGACGACGGCCCCTCCCACCCCTTCGCGAACGCCAGGTCCTCGTAGCGCCCGGTCGGCGAGTCGCGCTGGAAGAAGAGCCCCTCATGGCGGACGCGCGCGTGCATCAGGTCGTCGACGCGGGTGCCGAGGGCGGCAATCCCTTCGTCGGAGAGCACCCGTCCGAGCCGCGCCCAGCCGTGCACGGCGAAGTCGGCGAGCACGGCGTCGAGGTCGAGGGCGCTTGCACTGGCGAGGAGCACGGCAGCCGCTGCATATCGGCCTCGGGCCGGGCATGCTACCGAGACCCATGTCCCAGCGTCCGCGCAGGATCTCGGTGCCGCATGCCGAGCTCGTCGGCCGGACGGTCGTCCTCCGAGTGGCCCGGCTGGCGGCCGCGGGCGCGTTCCTCGCCGTCGACGACGACGCCACGGCCGACGACGCGAGCCGACCGGCGCTCCTGCTCCCCAAGCGCGAGGTGCCGGCGGGCACGCAGGTCGGTGACGAAGTCTCGGTGTTCGTGACGCTCGACTCGGAAGACCGTCCGCTCGCGACCACGCGCATGCCCGAGCTGCAGCTCGGCGAGGTCGTCTTTTTGCGGGTGACCGCGGTCACCGCCGTCGGCGCGTTCGTCGATTGGGGACTGCCGAAAGAGCTGATGGTGCCGTTCCGCGAGCAGACGCGGGATCTCACGGTCGGCGAGCGCCATCCCATCGGGCTCTTCGTCGACAAGACCGGGCGTCTCGCGGGTACGATGCGGGTGAGCGAGCTGCTGCGCGGGACGCCGGTCGTCACGGCGGGCGAGTGGGTGTCGGGGGAGGTCTGGCGGAGCGATCCTGCGGTCGGGCTCTTCGTCATCGTCGAACGCCGCTTCGTCGGCCTCGTCCCGAAGAGCGAGCCGCACGGCCTCGAGCGCGGAGCGTCGGCCATGTTTCGCGTGACGCGTATCCGGCCCGACGGCAGGTTCGAGCTTTCCCTCCGCGCCAAAGCCCACGAGGAGCTGGCCGACGACGCCGAGCACGTCCTCGCGATTCTCACGGCCGGCGGACCGAAGGTCGGCGACAAGACCAGCCCCGACGAGCTCCGCACCCGTTTCGGCCTCAGCAAGAAGGCCTTCAAGCGCGCCCTCGGGCGACTCCTGAAGGACGGCGCGATCAGGCTCGATGCCGCGGGCCTCGTCGAGGTTGCCGCCGGCAAGCCCGCGCCCGCGCGTCGGCGCTGATCGCGCCTGTTCCCACCGTGGCGACGAGCGCGGACGAGCGTTTGCGCACCGAAGAAAGTTCGTTGCGCTCACTTGCCGCGCAGCCTACGGTAACGCGACGATGCCACCTGAGGTCGGGAGTCTCTTCCGCAGCAAGCGCACCACCATCCTCCAGCGTTGGCAGCTCCGCGTCGCCGAGATGACGGAGACGCTGCAGATCTCTCGCATCGAGCTCCTGGACCACATGCCGACCTTCGTGGACGGGATGATCCTCGTGCTCGAGCGGCAGTCCGCGAGCCCGGCCTCCACCGAGATTCCCGCGCAGGAAAGCGCACCGATGCACGGCGCACAGCGCTTGCAAGTCGGCTTCGACGTCGACGAGGTGATTCGCGAGTACGGCATCCTGGCGGACGTCGTGCTCGAGGTCGCGAGCGAAGAAGGCGTCACGGTCGCAAGCGACGACCAGCGCCGGCTCGTCGCGATCGTGAATGCCGGCGCCGCCGAGGCCGTGCGCGAGTATGTGCAGCGCCGTGACGAGGAGCTGCAGCGTGAGCAGGCCCGGCACCGCGCCTTCGTCGCCCACGAGCTCCGGACCCCGCTCTCGACGGCGCTCGCGGCCGCCGATCTCCTGTCACAGGTCCACCCGACGGTTGGCGAGGGACGACCGATGCAGCTCCTCGGCCGGGCCCTCCGTCAGGTACGCGACCTGATCGACCAGGTGCTGGTCGCCGGTCGGCTCGACGCCGGCGTCGAGCCCGATCGCACCGACGTCGACCTCGTGGCGATGGTGCGGGAGCTCGAAGACGCCCTCCGACCGGAAGCCGAGCGCCGGCGCGTGGAGATCACACTCGACCTGCCGGCCGCGTTGCACGCCGAGGTCGATCGCCGCCTGATGCATTCGGCGATGGCGAACCTCTTCCGGAACGCGATCAAGTACACGCGCGACGGGACCGCCGTGCACGTCTCGCTACGGGACGTCGACGGCATGGTGGCGCTCGACGTCACCGACGCGTGTGGCGGCATCACTGCCAGCAACTGGGCGACGATCTTCGAGCCCTACGCCCGCGGTGACGACGCCGCGGCGCGCCAGCGCGACGGTCTCGGCCTCGGTCTCGCGATCGCCAAGCAGTCGGCGGAAGCCCACGGCGGCACGCTGGCGGTGCGGAATCTCGAAGCGGACGGCTGCATCTTCGAGCTGCGTATCCCCCGCGACGCGCCCGCCGCGGCCTGATCCCGCCTCAGGCCAACATCGCCAAGCGGAGGAGGAACGCCGGCACGCCGCCGTAGTAGAGGACGGCGTACGCCCCTTCCAGGATCCGCCGTCCCGTCCCCACGCTCGCAGGGGCGACCCATGCCATCGCGACCATCGCGAGCTCGACGGCCGTCCGCAGCAGCGCGGCGTACAGCACGAGATAGATCGTGAACGCCGACCAATAGAGGGCGAAGCCGATCAGGTACGCCTGCAGCCCGTAGGTGTAGTACTCGCCGAACGTGCCGCCGTAGGTCACCCATTGGTGCAGGCGGAAGGCCGGCACCGTCGCGACCAGGGCGAAGAGCGGAAAGTCGAGCAGGGCGCGATACCAGGGGCGCCTCGGTCGTGAGCGGGCGTACAGCGCCGCCGGGTGTCGGGCGGCGCGGCGTACCGTATCCGGCGCGCCGCCGTCGACGAGGGCCTCGACCACCGCGGGCGGATCGGCCACCTGCAGGCCGTACGGGAGCCGTCGGCCGGATCGCAGGCGCAGCCAGACGCCGCCCGCGGGCCACGGCACGATCCACGGCTCGACCCCGGCGATCGCCTCGCAGGGCACCTCCAGGCGCTCATCGCGCCGCTCCACGGACAGCACGCCGCCCGTGATGGTGATCGTCGCCGCGAACGCCCGCCGCAGCAACCACGCGGCAAGGCCGGGCGCGAGGCTGAAGGTCGCGAACGCGCGCAGCAACCGGAGTGGATTGTCGAGCCGCGTGTCGAGGAACATCAGCGCTGCCAGCATGACGAGCAGGCTGCCCCGGCTGATCGCGACGAGCAGGCCGGCGACGACGCGCCAGACGGGGGAGTACGCGACGGGGGATGGCACGACGGAGCGACGATCTACGTCGCGGCACCGAGGCCCGCAACCACGGTCGCGCCTATGCCGCCCGGTCGATCAGCGCGGCGATCTTCGCCCGCTGATAGGCCCCGTCGCCGAAGTAGAACTGATTGTGCTTCTGCCGCTTCACGTAGATGTGCACGTCGCACTCCCACGTGAAGCCGATGCCGCCGTGGAGCTGGATCGAGCGGCTCGACGCGAACGACGCGGCATCCGACGCCGCGGCCTTGGCCATGCGAGCCAA
Source organism: uncultured Polyangiaceae bacterium (assembly GCA_964631985.1). GTDB lineage: Bacteria > Desulfobacterota > Binatia > UTPRO1 > UTPRO1 > UTPRO1. The sequence goes on from CAZWAX010000125.1 coordinate 14,077, forward strand.
GCGGAGCGCCTCGCCGGGCTCGGTGTCGATCGCGCACGCCGCCGCATAGGTCAGCGAGCGGGCCCGGTCGACGTCGATC
>CAZWAX010000126.1:0-14038 GCA_964631985.1 uncultured Polyangiaceae bacterium
CGAGCGCCGTCCACGCGAGGCGCCGCTCGCCCCGATCGGTGCGGAGCTCGGCGACGACCGCGCCGTGACGATCGAGCAACGGCACGTCGGACGGCCGGTGGCGCGCGCGCACGACCTCGAACGAGGGGACCGGCGTCGACGCGACCACCAGCCAGGCCGCGACGCCGGCGAGCCCGCCGATCAGCGCGCCGGCGGCCAGCACGCGGCGCCGGCTCACGGCACGATCTCGCTCGGCGCGTTCGGGATCTCGCCGAAGACGTCGGGCGCGTAGAGCGCCTCGACCCGCGTCGGCGGCAGCACGAAGCGTCCGGCCTGGCTCGGCCGCATCGTGTACTCGACGGTGAAGCGGCCCTTCGGCACGAAGTCGTAGTAGGCACGGAAGCCGTCGAACGCGCGCTCGACGAACACGGGCGTCCGGACGTCGGGCGCCGGCCCGCCGGCCGCGAGCATCGCCGAGTCGCCTCCGAGCCCCGTGCCGACGTGGGTGGCGCCGGCGGGGATCGGATCGTCGACGACCACCCAGGTCATGTCGCGATCGGCCTCGATCTCGAGCCGGACCCGCAGCACGTCGTCGCGGCTGGTCGTGCCGGCTTTCTTCGCCGTGACGGGTGTCACCGTCTTCGTGATGGCGTAGCCGGCGGCGAGCGGCGAGGTCAGCGGCACCGCGGCCCGGGTCTGGATCGTCGCCCATGGCTCGCCGCCGCCGGTCTGGGTCAACGTGAGGTAGCCGTCGCCGTCCTTCGGCCACGGCAGGTTCAGGCTCGCGCCCGCGGGCGTCGCGCTCCAATCGAGCGTGCGCTCGGCGCCCGCGAGGGTCGCTTTGGTCGTGCCCGCGACCGGCGCCGTCTCGAAGGCGGTCGCGAACCTCTCGATCGCGAGCGTGCCCCAGGCGTTGGCGACCGTCGTCGACCACGCGCCACGCTCCTGGCGCCCGAGCGCGCCGACCACGAGCCGCGGCAGGTCCTCGCGCCAGGCGCCGTGCTCGACCAGCGCCAGCACCAGGCGCACCGCGTTCACGTCGGGATCGGTCATCAACCAGAAGAGGCGGTCGCCGCGCTCGGTCGAGAACGAGAGGCTGGTCCCGCTGACGCGGAGCCGGGCCCGGAGCTGTTGCTCGATCTCGGTCACGTGCGCCGGGTCGGGCCGGTTCGCGGTCCGATGCAGCAGGCTCCACCAGTCGATCAGCGCCGAGGTCGGCCAGAGCTCGGGCTCGATCGTGATCGTGCCGAGCAGTGCCGGCTCGACGGCGCCGATGCGCGCGAGCGCGGCGAGCGCCGCAATCTTGCGGAGCGAGAGGTCCGCGGTCGCGAGCGGCGGCGTGGTCGTGAGCGTGCCACTGACGAAGCGGCGCAGCGCCTCTTCCATGCCGGCGCGCACGCGCTCGGGCAGGTCCAGGCCGGCGGCGGTCGCGATCGCGAGCACGTAGGCCGTGAGCACGTCGCTGCCTTCCGCGCTCGTCGGGAAGTATTTGAGGAGGCCGTTGGCGTCGGCGTACGACGGCAGCGCGCTCACGACCTCGTGCCAGAGCGCCGGATCGTGGAGCGCGATGGCCCGCGACACCCGCTGCTCGAGGCAGCGGTAGGGATAGCGGCGCATCGCCTCGCGGACGCCGTCGAGGCCGGCGGCGAGGCTCGGCGCGAGCCCGATCCGCACCTCGCCGCGGTCGACGAGCGCGCCCGGGGGCCGCGTCACGGGCTGCGGCATCGCGTTCGGGTCGAGCCGGAGGAGCATCGCCTGCTGGGTCCGCACCGGCACCGCCGGACGCACCTGCTGCACCGCCCGCACCTCGTCGGCGCGGCCGCCCGCCGCCATTGCGGTGATGGTGTAGGCCAGCCGCTCGACGCCGGTCGGCGCCGTGACCTCCCACCCGATCACCTCGGCGGCCCCGGGCGCGAGCGTCACCGTCTGCGGCGCGAGCGGCGCCGCCAGCCCCTCGACGGTGCCCCCGAGCGTGAGGTCGATCGCCGCCGCGGTCGTGTTGCGGGCGGTGAACTCGGCGCGGAAGCGGTCGCCCTCGCGGACGATGGGGGCGAGGCCCGGGAGCACCATCACGTCCTGGGTCGCGCGGATCGTGGTGCCGCCGGTGCCGAAGCGGTCGAGCCCGCTCTCCGCGACCGCGACGATGCGGAAGCTCGTCAGCGAGTCGTTCAGCGGGACGTCGATCGTCGCGCGCCCCTGCGCATCGAGCGCGACGCGCCCCTTCCAGAGCAGCAGCGTGTCGAAGAGCTCGCGCGTGACGCTGCGGCCGCCGCCGCCGCCGAGCGGCAGGGCCTTCAGCCCGTAGTGCCGTTTGCCGACGACCTGCATCTGCGCGGTCGCCGTCGTGACGCCGTAGGCGCGCCGGCCCATCATGGCGTCGAGCAGCTTCCAGCTCGGATTCGGCGCGAGTTCGAGCAGGCCGGCATCGACGGCCGCGAGCGCGACCTCGCTGCCGGCCGCGAGCGGCGTCCCGTCGGCGGTGCGGACGGCCACCTTCACCTGCGCCGTCTCGCGCACGCGGTACACGGGGTGCTCGGCGGCGACCCGCACCTTCAGCTCGTGGGCTTTCCACCCGACCATCAGCTCGGTGATGCCGAGCTTGAACGCCGGGCGCCCGAGGTCGACGAGCGCCGTCGGTGCCACGTCGAGGGCGCGGGCGCGGAGCGCCAACGCCGACACGAACACGTTCGGCGCATAGGCGGGAAGGATCGGCACGTCGATCACGGGATCGGAGCCGCGGAGCGCCACGACGCGCGCGTCGACGACGCCCTCGCGCTCGACGGTGACGAGCACGGTCGACTCGCGAAACGGCATGCGCACCTGGAGACGCGCAGTCTCGCCCGGCTCGTAGCGACGGCGTTCGGGCAACAGGTCGATGCGATCGCTGTCGCCGCCGCCGAACCACCACTCGTCGGCCGCGCCCGCGACCCAGACGTCGTCGTGGACCGCCGCGCGCCGGCCGGCGGCGTCGGTCGTCGAGGCTTCGAGCACCACGTTGCCGGTCACGCCGACCGGTCCGTCGCAGCGGAACATGCCGCGCGCGTCGGTCGTGCCCCGGCACACGGTCGTCAGGCGCTTGGTTTCGACCACGCTGTCGTAGGCGTAGAACCCGCCGACGACGCGCGTCCGGTGCGAGAAGACCTTGCGCGAGAACGCGTCGACCGTGACCGGCGCGCCGGCGACCGGCTGGCCGGCGAGATCGACGACGGCGACGCGTGCGCCGGCCGTCTCGCTCGCGCCGGCCCGCGTGTCGGGGGCGAGCGCGATCAGACGCTCCGCCGGCCAGAGCGGCACCGTCGTCGCGACCGTCTGCACCTGACCCGTCGGATCGCGGAACTCGAGCTCGGTGCGGAGCGCCATGGGCGTGGTCGCGGGCTTCAGGTCGGTGATGGTGGCGCGGCCGGTGCCGGCCGGATCGAGGCTCAGGGTCAGGCGCTGGTGGATCTTCGGGGTCCCGCCGTCGTACTCCGTCGCCTCCGGGTCGCCGCGGCGGACGACGCCTTGCTCGACGGCGCCGTTGGCGAGCACGAAGCCTTCGAGCTCCTCCGGCGGGTCGGGCGTGTGCGGCGCGAGCTGCGCGCGCACCACCACCGGCAACCCGCCCGCGCCGCCGCCGGCGAGGTACTGCACGGCCAGGTCGATCGGCACCGCGCTCGGCTGGATCTGCGGCGCCGCCGGCGCTTGCACGATGCCCTTCATCACGGGCACGCGGAACTCCTCGACCCGGAAGCTGCCGGCGATCCAGTCGCCGGTGTTGGCCCAGGAGCTGTCGTACTCCTCCTCTTCGCCTTCGCCGGGGGTGTCGCTCTCCGCGCGCGCCTTCGCCATCGCGGCGGTCAGGAAGTGCACCTCGTAGGTGCCGAGCTTCGCCTCGCGCGGGATCTCCCAGGTGCTCTCGGCGACCCCGCGGGCGTCGAACGCGAGCGGCTGCTCGAAGTGCTCGTCGGTGCCGAGGTGGACGATCGAGAGCGTCGTCGGGAGATCGGCCGCGGCGGCGGTGCCGAAGCCGCGTAGCCGTTTGGTGCGGAACAGGTGCTTCATGTGCACCGTCTCGCCGGCGCGGAAGAGCGGACGGTCGAGGATGGCGTGGGCGGCGGCCCCGCCGGTGTCGTCGAAGTCCGGCAGCTGGTAGCGCCACGGCTCGATGCCGTCGTCCCAATTGGTGTGCACGAAGCTCAGGTCGTCGCCGCTCCGCGCGGTCACGAGCAGCCCGTCGTACAGCTCGCGCAGCGCCAGGGTCTGCGACCCGTCGAAGGGCTCGACGTCGGGCAGGCCGCTGGCGTAGCAGGTCGCGAGCGTCGGGATCCGGGGCAGATCGGGGATGCGGGCGAGGCCGTCGCTGTCGGTCGTGCCCTGCCAGAGCGGGGCGCCGCGGCAGTCGCGGACGGTCACGGCGGCGCCGGCGACGGGTTGCGCGTCGTCGAGCGTCGTCACCCACGCGATCGACTGCTCGGCGCCCCATTTGAAGTGGACCGCCAGGTTCGTGACGAGCGCCGCGGTCGGAACGTACATCGGCCGCGGCTTCGCGAGCAGGGCGGTGCCGAGGCGCGTGCTCTCGAGCTCGACGATGTAGAGACCCGGCGCCTCGAACGGGATGCCGACCACCTCGAACGCGCGCTCGCCGCCGGGCTTCGGCAGCGTGAAGCTCTTGACCGCTCGCGGGGGCGCCGTCGGTACCGGCAGCGCCGCGGCGGCGCTCTTGGCGGGCGGGTCGCGCTTGACGCGCTTCGCGGGCTGCGCGCGCTTGTCGGGCGGCCCGAACACCGACACCTCGCGCTTGGCGACCCCGATCTTCCGCAGCCACGGCAAGATGTCGACCTCGCGCTCGGGCGGGATCCGCATGACGTTGCCGGTGACGCCGAGGGCGTGGACCCGGGCCCGCGCCTCGGGCTCGAGGTTGCGGAGCGTGACGGGCAGCGTCGCCCCGGCCTTCGACTCGACGATGCCGAAGCGGGCGTTGAACTTGGCGAGCGGCGGCAGCTCGCCGGTCGTGACCGTGAGCGGGTAGCGCCCGGCATTGACCGGCGTCCGTGCGCTCTCGTCGGCGAGGCCGGCGGGGAGCTCGACGCGGAAGGTCGCGTTCTCGGGGAAGGGGCCCGGAAAGGCGATCGCCGTCACCAGGTCGACGTCCTGGTCGCGCTTCTCGTGGGGGCGCGGCGCACCCTGGGCATCGAGCATCTGGACGCTCTCGGCCGCGAGACGGGTGACCGGCGCCGAGAACTCGACGCGCATCGCGCCGACGGGATTGCAGGGCGCGCCCTGTTTTTCGCGGAGACAGCTGAAGCTCACCGCGAAGGCATCGCGGGCCTGAAAGGCGATCCGTTGCTCGCGGACGCTCGCGATGCCGGTCGTGGTGGCGACGCCCGGACCCCAGACCAGCGTCACGCGCGCCCCGTTCGGAAAGCTCTGGGTGGCGCGCACGACGACGTGGGGCCCGCGCCGGTAGCTCGGGGAGGTCCTCAAGATTGCGTCCCGCTCGTCCCCGACCACGACGCGGGCGCCGATGCGCTCGACGATCCCGGCCACCTCGAAGGCAACGTGGGCCGGGATCGAGGCCTCGGCGACCTCGGCGTCGAGGGCGAGGATGAACGCCTGGTCTTCCTCGATCGAGCGCGCGCCCTCGTACGGCGCGCTGTCGCGGATGGCGGGCCCGCCGGTGTCGAACTCGAAGGGCGCGCTCGCGGTGAGCTCGACGCCGTCGCGCGTCTTCACGCCGGGACGGAGCACGAAGCGGCACCGGATGCCGGCGGGCAAATCCTTCGGGAAGTCGTACGTCCAGGTGCGGCTGTCGACCCACCGCCCCGTCCCCGCGGTCGGACACTCGACCGTGAACGGCTCGAGCGGAGCGCGCGGAGCGCCGAGCGCGACCATCGGGCCGGGGAAGCGGGCCGTCGCCTGGCGGACGTGCTTCACGCTGCCGCGCGGCGCGAACTGGACGGCATCGGCGGAGGCGGGCGGGGGTGTCGCGGATGCCGCGACCTGGGCGGTCGGCTGTTTCGCGGCGCCGAGCACGGGGAAAAGCGTGATCATGGTCACCACGAGCGCGACCAGCCGGACGAGTGTCATGGCGGCGATTCCTTGCACATCGAGCCAAGTGGCGCACGCCATCGCCAGTTGGAGGAGCCCATGCGCCGGAAGTGGCCGTTGCGCCGGCGGGCAGTACGCGCTGAGACACTACCCAGCGCTGCAAGCTCGGGGATGAGACGTGCAGGGGTGCAAGCCGTCCGGTGCTCGCGGCCGCGTACGGGAGCAATGAGGCGTTCGCCTTGGCGCGAATGCGGCAAGCCTTCGAGGTCGCGAGGCAAACGTGGTGGTGCCCTCGGCTGTGCGGGGTTGGTGGCGCCGGCGGCGCCGTCTTTGCTCCTTGGGCTCGCGATGCCTTCGAGCGTGCTCATCATCGCCGATCGGGTCGACATCGCGAGCTTCATCGCGCGGTGCCTGACCGGGATCGGGCTCCGGCCGCTCGTTGCCAACGACGTGCGGCACGCGGGCACGCTGCTGGAGCGCGAGACGCCCGAGGTCGTCGTGCTGGATCTCGCCACGCCCGGCCACTGCGACGCCGTGATGCAGTGGCTCCGCCGTGACCCCGCCCGCGTCGGCATCGCGGTCGTGCAGGTGAGCGCGCTTGCCCGGAATGGCGGCGCCCCGCGCGGCGAAATGCGTGCCGATCTCGTCGTGGCGAAGCCGTTCACGCCACGGCAGATCGTCGACGGGGTCCGGACCGCGCTGGCCCGCGTCATGGCGCGGAAGCGGGTCGTGCGTCCCGCCCCGCCTTCGTTCGCGGCGAACGTCTCCCGCTGAGCGGCGGCGAAGAAACCCCCGCCCGCGGTTCGTGGAGCGGGAGATCCCGCTTTCGATCAACTTCCCGGCACGAGCTGCGCGCGGACGGCGCTCTTTCCGGCGTCGGGTTGGACGTACAGTACGAGGGACCGGCCGTCCCCCGCCGAGGCGATCGCGGGGTCGGCGGCGCTCAGGCCCGACGCGAGCAGACGCGGGGTCGCGTCGAGCACCGTGCCGTCGGTCGCGACGGCGACGGCGCGGAGGTCGTTGCCCCCGACGCCGACCTCGGTCCAGGCGACCAGCCACACGGTGCCGTCGAACGCGACGACGGGCCCGCCGATGACGGCGGCGCCGCCGGTCGTGGTCGCGAGCAGGATGCCGCCGTCGGGGTCGAGCGGGCCGTCGGTGCTCGTCACGCGCATGCCGCGGATGTCGGTCGCGTCGTCGACGGGGCCGTCGGCCCAGGCGACGAGGAAGCGATCGGCCGCGGCGGCGACGCTCGGACGCCCGACGGCGCCGATGCCGGCCTGACGACTGCCGAGGTCGAAGGTCGTGGACGTTCCGTCGCCGGCGAGCCACGCCGCGGAGACGAAGTGCCCGAAGACATAGGGCGGGCTCGAGCTCAGCTGTTGCCCGTGCCAGACCGCCAAGGTGTCCGTGCCGAGCGTCGCGAGGCTGGCCGCGCTGGCCGACACGGGTTGCGGGAGCGGCCCGCCGACGTCGTAGCCGATCGTGAGCGCCGTCCGGGCGGGCGGGCTCACGCCGTAGTCCAACAGCGTGCCCGCGGGATCCTGCAACGTGGGGCCGGAGAAACAGGCGGCCCGATCCTGCCAGAGGGAAGCGAAGGTCGTCGTCCCGGCGAGCGGCACGGGCGCCACGGTCATCGGGCCGGAGAGCCAGCTCTGGCACATGCCGAAGGGCATCCTGCTCAGGAGCTCGTCGAGGTCACCGAGCGTGCCGCCCGCTTCGTACGAGCGGGCGTAGGCCGCGTAGATCGCAGTCGCTGGGGACGGACCGAGGTTGAACCACGCGACGACCCAGCGCGCGGCATCGCTGCCGATGGCCGGCAACGACTCGTCGCCGCCGCAGGGCACGCCGGCGCTCACGACCGTGGCCGTCGGGTCGACGGGGAGGCCGTCGGCATCGAAGCGTCGTCCGATGATGTCGCGGTCGGGGCGGCCCGCGAGGTCGTTCCACGCCAGGAGGTACTCGCTGCCGCGCGCGCCCGCGCCGACGCTCGCGTTGGGCTCGGCGCAGGCGACGTCGATCGCGCCGGGGCCCACGGCGGCGCACGTCGCCGCCTGGCAGCTCCAATCACACGCGCCGACGCCGGGCGGCTCGCAGGTCTCACCGCCGTCGATCGTCCCGTTGCCACAGCTCGTGACGGGCGGGTCGCAGGGGACGAGCTGACAGCTCGCGTCGCAGAAGCCGTCTTGCGGCGGATCGCAGGCTTCGCCGGGCTCGACGATGCCGTTCCCGCAATCGGTTGCGACGCAGCCGCTCGCATCGCAGCCGGTCGGCACGCTCGGAAAGCCGCTCGTGCAGGCCGTGATCGTCGAGGTGCTGACGCACTTGCTCGGGGTCTTCACGATCTTGTGCGCGGTCTTGCCGGTGGTCTTGACGCGGCAGCAGACGGCGGCGCCCGGTCGGCCGCAGATCGACTTCTTGGCATGACTCAGCGCTTCGCTCTTGCAGGTCTTGTCGAGCCCGCCTGCCTCGATGTCGGCCGCGACGATGGGCTTGGCGCATCGGACGTGATGCGACGGCTTCGCGGCGGCGGCGCACGGACAGGCGTCGTCGATCAGCGCGCGCACCCGCGAGAGATCGAAGGCGTTCGCGACCGTGTCGCACGCGGCGAAACCGCGGGCCGGGACGGCCGCGATCAGCGCTGCCGCGAACGGAAGAGCGACTAGGGCGAGACGACGGGGCATGGGGGGCACCTCCTCGGCACGTTCCGCGATAGCCCCAGGCCCGCGAGCGGGTCAAGCAAAACGTCCGCTCCTCGGTCCGAGCGGCGAGCTTGGCGACGGCAGCGACAACGACTGCGATGGCAGCGTCGACGACGGGGTCGCCCCACCGCGGTGGCGCTACCGTAGCGCGTAGACGGCGACCGGCTCCTGCCGGCCGCGGACGGCGACGGCGTCGAGGGCGCGTGCCTCGTAGTCGTCCTTCACGACCTGCCACACCGCCTCGGTCACGAGCAGGGCGACGCCGTAGTGTTTGGTGAGCTGCTCGACGCGCGAGGCGAGGTTCACGGTGTCGCCGATGATGGTGTACTCGCGGCGCTCGGCGCTGCCGACGCTCCCGGTGACGGCCGTGCCGGCATGGAGCCCGATGCCGATGCGCGTCGGGGCGATCGTGCCGTCGGCGCTCATGCGCTCGACCGCACGGGCGATCTCGAGCGCGGCCCGGACGGCGTTCGCGGTATCGCAGCCGTTGGAGAGCGGCGCGCCGACGCATGCCATTCAGCCGTCGCCGAGGCATTTGTTGATGATGCGGTGGTTGGCGTTCCCGATCGTGATCATGGCGGCGAAGAGCGTGTTCAGGTACGCGACCACCTCTTGCGGCGTCCTGCGCTCGGCGAAGCTGGTGAAGCCGCGGATGTCGAGGAACATGATCGTCACGTGGCGCACCTCGCCCTCGGCCTCGACGGGCTGGGTGAGCAGCTGGTCGACGACGGCCGGTGACACGTACTGGCCGAACATGCCGACCACGCGGTTCCGCTCGGTCAGCGTCGCGAGCGACGCGATCAGGCGGCGGCGGATCTGCGCGCCCACGAAGCCGCACACCACCCCGGCGGCCAGCAGGATGACGGCCTTGGCGTAGATCGGCCCGGCCGACGCCACGTACGTCGCCGGCCCGGCCCCCGACCCGAGGTAGTAGAGGCCGAGCCCGGCGTACTCGAGCGCCGCGACGGCACCGGTGAAGATAGAGAGCGAGGCCGTGAGCCGCAGCGTCGAGAGGCAGATGAAGAGGAAGTAGGCCATCGGCAGCGGCGAGTTGAGCGCGATCTCGGGGCCGATCGTGTCGGCGAGGAGGATCATCATGATCGTCGGGATCGACGTCTCGATGAGCGCGTTCCCGTAGCGCGGCAGCTCGGGGACGCGGCGGCGTTTGGCGATCACGATTCCGAGCACCGTCTGCGCGAGCAGCTCGTAGAAGAAGGCGGCGCCGTAGAAGAGCGCGATCGCGCGCAGCGGCAGCGGCCCTTCGACCAGCTGGAACAGCGGGACGCGCTCCCGCGGCAGCACGATCAACACGATGGTTGCGGTGAAGAGCGTGGCCATCAGGACCATCAGGGCCCGAAGCCGGAGTTGCTCACTCTTCAGGATCTCGAAGTAGAGATCGTCGCCGACGGCGGGCGGGCGCATGGGTCGCGAGTTAGCGCAACTCGGCGGCCCGGGCGAGGGTCGGCCTCACCCGGGCCGCCCTGCGCGTCAGAACAAGAAGTTGTTGAAGCAGATCCGCGCCCCGGTCCCCGGGAAGAAATACGTGATGGCCATGCAGAGCTCGTCGGTGGCGACGCTGCTCCCGCTGAAGATGGTGCGGCCGGTCGGGTTCACGTAGTCGCACTGGTAGGTGAGCTGGTTCAGGGAGAGGAACGGGGGCGGGAAGAACGTCGTGCCCGGGTGCGCGAAGCTCGTGCTCTCGAATAGGATCGGGTCGCCGACTCCCTCCCGGACGTACGTGTGGACCGACTGCTTGTGGGAGTGGGTGGAGAGCGACAGGTACTTCAGTCCCGCCGGCAGCGTGCAGGTGAAGGTCTCGGATTTCGTTTGCCCCGGGAGAATGTCGATGCTGCCGTTGTAGCTCACCAACGAGTCGGCGCGGGTGAACGGGATGGTCGGGTCGAGGAAAGCGGCGTTCACCTCGACGTGGCCGGTGACGGGCATGTCGGTCGGGTTGAAGTAGTGGATGTAGAGGTAGCCGGTTTGTCCCGGTTGCAGGACCAAGCCGACGGGTTTTCCCGCGCCGTCGTCGGCCGGAAAGTCGTAGGACGCCTCGGGCTCGTCGGCCGCATACGCCCACGTGGAGATCTCGGTTGCGGACTCGAGCGGAAAGACCTGGCAATTGGCCGCGCTCTGCGTGCCCGGCGGACCGCGATCCGTGGGCGTCAGCACGACGATGACCTTTGCGGCGTGGGCGGGGAGGCGTGACGTCCATCGCTTGACCGCGAGGGCGTCGTTGGTGGCGGCGCGAAAGTAGTAACAGTAGGTGATCTGCTGCCTCGGATCGATCACGACGTCGGGACTTCTGATCTGCAGCGTCGTCGGGACGACCGGTTTGCAGAGCATCGAGGTCTGCAGCTTCGTGAGCTGGTGCTGGCCGTACGCGTCGGTGACGGTGCGATCGGGCGCGACGCCGGCGGGCTTCTTGCACTTCACGCCGTAGCAGAGTTGTGCGACGTCGGTCGGCAAGCCGACGAACGGCACGGTCGTCAGCGGGCGCTTGCCGTCGAGCAGCGTGCCGGCGCGGACGGTCGTCTCGGTCGGCACGCAGTACAGCTTCGGCTTGGTGAGCTTGCACCCCGGCGCGACCCCGGTCACCGGCGCATCGAGGTCGACCACCGCTTTCAGGCCCTTCAGGTTCTGGTTGGTGACCTTGAAGCACTGCAGGTCATTGGGGAGGGCCAGGGCGGTGCTTGCACCCATGACGATGGCGAGCACATTCAGGACGACGGATGCATGCATGCGCGACCATAGGCGGGAAGTCGCGACGCCGTCCAACCGGCACGGAGCGGGACCTACATGAAGATGCCGCCGTTCGGCGCCAAGGCCTGCCCGACGAAGAAGCTCGCGTCGTCCGAGGCGAGGAAGACCGCCGTCGCCGCGATCTCGGCCGGCGTGCCGAGCCGGCCGGCCGGGGTCTGCGCGACGATCATCTGGCGCATCGTCGGGGTCATGACGTCCAGGAGCGGGGTGTCGATGTAGCCGGGGGCGATCGCGTTCACGCGGATGCCGCGGCCGATCACCTCGCGCGCGACCGACTTCGTGAAGCCGAGGATGCCGGCCTTGGCGGCCGAGTAGTCGGGCGCACCCATGATGCCGGTCAGCGCCGCGAGCGACGCCATGTTGATGATGCAGCCGGTGCCGTTGAACTCCATGATCTTCAGCGCCTCGCGCGTGCAGTAGAAGGTGCCGTCGAGGTGGATCGCGAGCGTCCGGCGCCAGTGGCCGTCCTCCATCGTCTTGGTCGCCTCCAGCGACATGGTGCTGCGGCCGGTCGTCATGACCTGGGTCAGCATCTTCTCGCTGTTCGCCTTCACGTGGTCTTCCATGAAGGCGATGCCGGCGTTGTTGACGAGGATGTCGAGGTTCTGGAACGCGCCCATGTGCGCCGCGAACATCTTGTGGACGGCGCGGCTGTCGGCGACGTCGCACTCGAGCGCTGCCGCCTCGCCGCCGAGCGCCTCGATCTCCTTCACGACGACGTCGGCGGTCTCGCGCCGGATGTCGTTGATGCCGACGGCGCAGCCTTCACGCGCGAATGCCAAGGCGATCTCGCGCCCGAGCCCCGACCCGGCGCCGGTGACGAGCGCCACTTTGCTCTTGAGCTTCATCGCAGATCCTCCTTCCGGAACGCGCAGAAGCTGTACCAGATACCCGCGCGATGCTAGAGGTCGCCGCCGTGCCGACCCCACCGCCGCCAGATCTCGTCCACATCGTGAGCCACGGGCCGCATTGCCTCGACGGCGTCACGTCGGCGGTGGCGGTGGCTCGTTTCCATGCCGGGCTCGAGGTGGTGACGTCGTTCGCCAACAACCCCGAGATCAACGAGGTCATCCAGGCGGTGCCGGCGCCGCCCGCGGGGAAGAGGCAGGAGCTCTGGGTCACCGACATTAGTTGGCGGGACGCTGCGACCGACGCCCACCTGCGGACCCTGGCGGCAGCCGGGACCCGCATCCGCTGGATCGACCATCACCGCACCGCGATCGAGCGCCTGAAGCAGGGCCCTCTCGACGTGCCGCTCGCGACCATGGTCGTCGAGGACACCTACGCGGCCTCGCGGCTCGTCTACGACCATTTGAAAGGCCGGCTCGTGACCGAGCAGCGGACGCCGAGCGGCAAGGACGAGCACGCGGCGGCCTTCCTGGCCCTCGAGAAGCTGGTGGCGCTCGCCGACGACAACGATCGCTGGATCCACGCGCTGCCGGGCTCGCGCGAGCTCGCGCTCACCGTCGGCGCGATGCGCGACGCGACGGCGTACCAGGAGCTGCTCGGGGTCGACGCCGACGTCACGTACACGCCCGCGATGCGCGAGGCCGAAGCGCGGGTCACGGCCGAGGTCGCGGCGACGCACGGGCTCGCCGAGAAGACCCGGCGCGAGCGCCGGGTCGGCGACGTGACGGTGATCGCGGCGTGGTGCGCCGGCTATCCGAGCGAGATCGGCGACAAGTGGGGGAAGGCGACGCGGAACGCGGTCGTCGCGCTCTACGACACCAAGAGTGCGGGCGTGAGCTTCCGGCGTTCGCCGGAGTCGCAGGTGGATCTCTCGAAGGTCGCCGAGACCTTCGGCGGCGGCGGCCACGCGGCGGCGTCCGGCTGCAAGATCCCCGGCATGGGCGAGCGCGATGCCGATGCGCTCGCGGCGCTCATTGCCGAGGCGGTGACGAAGGTGACGGGCGCGTGAGCCGCACACCGCCGGGCATGACCCACGATCTCGGCTGGCTCCGCAAGCGCTACGGCAAGTTCCCGCACGTCGAAGCGGTGCTCGGGGACGCCGACTTCGCGCCGGTTCGCGGCGGCGGCCGGCGGAGCGAGGTCGCGATGGCGATCCGTCGTCCGAGCGGCGGCTTCCTGCTGCAGACCAAGGCGTTCTATCCGGCCGGCACCTTTCGCCTGCCGACCGGCGGCATCAAGGACGGCGAGGACGTCGAGCACGCGCTCCTCCGTGAGGTGCACGAGGAGAGCAATCTCGACGTCGAGCTCGAGCGGCTCGTCGCGGTGATCGACCACAGCGCGCTCGAGGGAAAGACGCCGTTCCGCTCCTACATGTTCCTGCTCCGCGAGACCGGGGGCACGCTCAAGGTGAACGACCCGGACGAGCAGATCAGCGGCTGGGACGAACGCGACATCGCCGGCCTCGAACGGGCGGCGCGCGCGCTCCGCGAGCTCGACGGGACGTGGCGACGGTGGGGGCAGTTTCGCGCCGTCGCGCTCGAGGTACTGGTCGGCGCGATCCGGTGAGCCGGGCGGTCGGCAGGCGTGCTCTCTATGCCTGGGCGCTCTACGACCTCGCCAACACGACGTTCTCGCTGAACGTCGTCTCGCGCTATCTG
>CAZWAX010000127.1:0-13953 GCA_964631985.1 uncultured Polyangiaceae bacterium
TCGCCGCCGCGCTCGATGATCTCCCGACACCATCCGCCGACCCGCTGGCGGACGGCCCCGGATTCGCGGCGCGCGTCGGCGCGGCGTTCGGGCGCGGGCGGCAGCTCCGGGCACCCGCGCTGGTGGCGGCGCGCCGACTGCTCGACCGTCTGAAGGATTGAGTCGTTCGGGGAGCGACACGCGTGCTGCTCGCGCGGGCTCAGCCCCCGGCGCGGTGACGGAAGGCGCGGGCGCGTCGGCTCGACCCGTGCAGCTCGAGAAACAAGAGTCCGCGCGCGACCATCATGAAGTAGACCCACAAGCCGAGCGCCGCCGCCGTCGCGAACGCCAGCACGCCCGGCAGCTCCACCTGGGCGAGGAGGAGGACGGGCACCCCCATGGCGATCACCGCCGGGAACCACTCGATCCAGTTGTCGGCGATGAACCGGTAGCTCTCGGTCAGGAGCTCGAGCGCCGAGTGATGGCCGAGGTAGATCAGCTCCGGGACCGCGTTGAAGAGCACGACGATGACGAGATTCATCCCGAGGATGATGCCGGGACCTTGTGGAATCGTGCGGAGCGCCGGCGTCGCGACGGCGAACACCAGCCACACGATGAACGTGACGCCGACGACGTCCCAGAGGTAGACCCCGAAGCTGCGGCGGAAGTCGGCCCACGAGACCACGCCCGTGCGCAGCATCATCTCGACCATGGAGAGGAACGAGCTGACGCACGCCGCCCAGACCAGGCTCATGAGGAAGCCGCCGACGAAGCCGAGGTTCGGGGCGATGAGCGCCGCCGCCGCGGTCGCGAGCGAGTAGGCGAACGTCGTGCCCGCGCCCGGCCAGTTGCGGAGGGTCAGCGCGACGGCACGATGAAACGCGCGCCCGTACATCGCCAACGTCGTCGTGAGCCAGGTCATGGGGGTGTCGTCACTGCCGTGCGGCGACGTGCCGGAACTGCCGGCCCGCGTAACGGGCCGCGACGATCCAGAGCGCGATCACCGCGACCGTGAAGAGCGACAGCCAGCGCAGGCTCGCGAAGTCCGAGAAGAAGGTCGTGATCGCCAGGCTCACACCGACGGCGACCGCTTTGGCCAGGCGCTGCACGAACATGTCGATGAAGGCCTTGGCCTTGTACTTCTCGTCGGTGCTCGTCGGCGTGTAGAGGGCTTCCCGCGCCGACTGGTTGATCGAGTAGCTGAACGCGTTGTCGATGGGGTTGAGGGCGCTCCCCATCCAGAGCGTCGGCAGCAGCGCGAATCCGAACGAGCCGCCCATCGCCAGGAGCGGCAGGACGAGGAGCGCCGGGCCGATCCCGAACCGGTTCATGACGAGGCTCGTGACGACGAGCTGCACGAACATGGCGAGGGCATTCGTGATGGCGAAGACCGTCGCGAAGTGCGCGCCGATCGCCGGCCCTTCGAGGTAGTGCGACACGGTCGAGGTGAACTGGAAGTCCATCACCGTCGACACGATCTCGTAGAAGGCGACGATCCCGGCGATCGACAGCAGGTACGGCGACGCGAAGACGAGCCGGGCGCCTTCGAGCGCGGGGTTGCCGCCGGCGGCACGCGCGGGATCCGGCGCCGGGGACGGCCGCGCCTCGGGCCGGCTCAGGAATCGCGACGCGCTCCCGGCGACGGCGATCGTCAGCAGCAAGAGGCCGATACAGACCCAGAGCCACTCGGCCGTGCTCAGCGCGGCGATGAACGCGCGCACCGTCGTGGTGCCGAAGACGCCGCCGGCCACCCCGCCGAAGACGATCAGCCCGTACAGGCGGCGGGCCGCGTCGGGCGTCACGCTGTCGTTCAGGAACGCGAAGAAGGTCGCGACCATCAACGTGCTGAAGAGGTCGCCGAAGAGGTAGAACGACCACACCGTCGCACCGCTCGGCCGATTGATGATCCCCGAGTACGCGACGCAGCAGACGAGAAAGAACGCGCAAAAGATGTACGAGAGCTGCTGACGCCGGTAGCGCCGCGCGAGCCAGGTGAACACCGCGACGGCCACCGCGGCGACGACCATGTTGAGGACCTTCGCCAGCAGCTCGGCCTGCGGTGCGGTCATCGTCCACGAGAGCAGCGTGAACCCGGCCTGGTCGTAGTGCTGGATGAACAACCCCTTCTTGATCGGCTTCAAGATCCAGAAGACGGTGATCACCAGGAAGAAATGCAGCGCCATCAGCGCCGCGAGCGGCAGCTCGTCGCGGCGGACGTCCATGACGGCGCGGAGGGGCGCCACGCGCGACGATTGGTTCGAGCGGGTCGGCATCGAGGCGGGCGCAGGATGGCACGTCGGCCGATGCAGTGACAGCGCGGTGTCTGCTCATGTAAAGGAACGCACCATGCACATCGGGATCCTGTCGATCTTCCAGAACTACCGCGACGCGCACGACGACGCGGCGATCATGCAGGGCGAGTTCGCGATCGCCCTCCTCGCCGAAGAGCTCGGCTACGACAGCTATTGGGCGACCGAGCATCACTTCTTCGGCTACTCGATGTGTCCCGACAACGTGCAGTGGCTGAGCCAGGTCGCCGGCGCCACCACCCGCATCAAGCTCGGCACCGCGGCGATCATCATGCCGTGGAACACCCCGTATCGGGTCGCGGCGAAGATGGCGCTGTTCGATCAGCAGTCCGGCGGGCGGGCGCTCCTCGGCTTCGGCCGCGGCCTCTCGCGCCGCGAGTACGCGAGCTTCGGCATCCCCATGGACGAGGCCCGGGCGCGCTTCGACGAGGGCACCGCGCTCGTGCTGCGCGCCCTCGATACCGGCGTGATGGAAGCCAACGGGCCGGTCTTCACGCAGCCGCGCGCCACGCTCCGCCCGCGCCCGACGCGCACCTTCAACGACCGGGTGTTCTCGATCGGCGTGTCGCCGGAGTCCGCCGTGCAGGCGGCCGTCATCGGCGCCCGCCTCATGGTGCTGGCCCAGCAGCCATGGGAGGTCTTCCTGGAAACCGCCCTCCGGCCCTACCAGGACAAGTGGCGCGAGCTCCACGGCAGCGAGCCGCCGCCGCCCGTCTGTGGGCAACTGGTCTATTGCGACACCGACGAGGCGCGCGCCAACGCCAAGGGCGCCGAGTACGTGAAGAACTACTTCGCGACCGTCGTCGAGCACTACGAGATCACCGGCAAGCACTTCCAGGGCGTGCGCGGCTACGAGTACTACGGCAACGCCGCCGAGATGATCACCGCCGTCGGCCTCGACACGGTGGCCGAGATGTACGCGAGCGTGAACACCTACGGCACCCCGGCGCAGGTCGTCGAGAAGATCCAGCGGCAGCGCGAGATCCTCGGCTGCGACATCGACGTGCTCGCCATCACCAAGTACGGCGGCATGACGGACGCGGAGGCCGCGGCGTCGATGCGGCTCTTCGCGCGCGAGGTCACGCCGGCGCTGCGCGCGTCCGGCGGGGTACGGTCCGCGGCAGGCTGATCGTCCCCGCCACGTCTCGGGGTTCTCGGCGCCGCCCGCCTGTCAGCTACCCGGCGAGAAGCGCGAGGGGCGCGTCGCCGGAGCTGGGTTCGAACCGGCAGAGGCGGTTCCGCGCCCACGCCGGCGGCCCCGTCGCCTGCGCTTCCGGAGCGCCGCCGGCGGCGCGGCTTCTGCCGCGGGCGCTCGCGGCGCCGGCGATGACTGAGCTGCAGGCCGCGCGAGCGGAGGCAACCCGCGTGCGACGCGGCGCTTCTGCTCGTCCAGCTCCACCGCCTCGATCTCGCGGAGGATCGCGCTCGTGTCGGCATTCGTCTCGTCGGGCTGCCATCGCCCGGTGAGCACCGTGTCCGCCGTCAGCTCGCTGCGCTCGTAGATGCTCCAGATCTCTTGCCCGTAGGGGAGCCCGATCGCCGTCGGATCGAAGCGGCCGAGAAAGCTCGTCAGGTTGTCGACGTCGCGGATCAAGAGCTCGCGCGCGTTCTGGTTCCGAGAGGCGTCGACCCACTGCGGAAAGTCGATCAGCACCGGCCCGCCGGCGCCCATGAGGACGTTGAAGTCGGAGAGATCCCCGTGCACGACCCCGGCGCAGAGCATCCGCACGACCTCGCGGAGGAGTTGCTCGAAGACGGTGCGCGCCTCGCCCGCGGTCATCGCCACTTCCCCGAGGCGCGGCGCCGGGTGACCCTCGCCGTCCGTCACCAGCTCCATGATGAGGACCCCATCGAAGAAGTGGAACGGCTCCGGGACGCGGACCCCGGCATCGCGCAACCGATAGATCGCCTCGACCTCGGCGGAGCGCCACGCGTCCTCGTCCTTCGAGCGCCCGTAGCTCGAGTGCTTGTTCATGGCGCGCTGGTCGCGACTGTTCCGCACCTTTCTGCCTTCGAGGTAGTCGCTGCGGTGCTTGAACGTCCGGCTGTCGGCGTCCTTGTAGATCTTGGCGACGCGTTCCCCACCGTCGACCGCCACCAGATAGATCTGCGCCTCCTTGCCGCTCCGCAGCGGGCGCAGAACTTCCGTGATGATGCCCTCGGCTTTCAGGGCGGTGAGGCTGTCAGGTACGCGCATCTTCCGTTCTCCTCGTATGGGCGCCGCACCGGGTGGGCCGCTGCGACCGGAAGACGTGCGACCTTTCTACCCCACGCACGGGGGAAAACCAGCGCGTCCCGCTCGACATTCCTTTCAACGATTTCCACCACCTGGTAGATCGAGCCGTGCTCAGCCGATCGTGCTCCTGGAGGCGGCCATGACCACCGATGAGCCCGCCCAGTGGCTGATCCTCGGGCGCTACCACGTGCTCGGCGAGCTCGGGCGAGGTGCCATGGGCATCGTCTACAAGGTGCACGACGACCGGCTCGACCGGGTGATCGCGCTGAAGACGATCCGCAAGGACGTCTTCGTCGTCTTGGATGAGCCCGAGCACGAGGTGCTGGAGCGTTTTCGGCGCGAGGGCAGGGCCGCCGGCAAGCTTTCGCACCCCGGCGTCGTGACCATCTACGACATCAGCGAGGAGGGGGATGACCTCTACATCGCGATGGAGTTCGTCGACGGCGAGCCGCTGGGCGAGCGCATGCGTGCCACGCCCCGCATGCCGGTGGCGGAGGCCGCGCGCATCGGCACGCGTATCTGCGAGGCGCTCGAGTACGCCCATGCCCACGGGGTGATTCACCGCGACGTCAAGCCGGACAACATCATGTGCTGCGCCAATGGGGACGTGAAGCTGACGGACTTCGGCATCGCCCGCGTCATTTCGGCAGGAGCGGCGACGCGCACCGGCCACCCCATGGGCACGCCGCGCTACATGGCGCCCGAGCGATGGCGCGGCGACCCCGTCGACGGCCGCGGGGACGTCTTCGCGGTCGGGATCATCCTCTATGAGATGCTGACCGGTTGCCCCACCTTCGCTACGAAGTCGCCCAGCGAGCTCCGGGATCGGGTGCTGCACGAGGAACCGGTCCTACCCTCGCTGGTGAATCCGGCGCTCCCCGCCGCCATCGATCCCATCGTGCGCCGCGCCATCGCGCGCGAGCCGGCGGATCGGTATGCCACCGCCGGCGAGCTCGCGCGGGCGCTGGCGCCGTTCGTGGCTGGGGCGGTCGCGACGTCGTCCGACGGACCGGAGGAGGCGGTCACCGCCTTGCGTTCCCAACCGGAAGAGACAACGGTTTCCGACGCGGGCCGTCCGGGAGGCGGGCCCGGCTTCGTGACGGGCCGCACGAGCGCGCTCGCGGCCACCCTCGGGGTCGTCGCGCTCGCGATCACTGGCGTCTGGTGGGCGATGCAGCCGCGACGCTCGTTGCCGATGCCCAAGACGTTCGGGGTCGCCACCGCACCACCCGTTGCCGTCGCACGACTCGAGGAATCACCCCGGGCTGTCGAGGCGACTGCGTCGATCGAGGCGACCGCGGCCGTCGCAGCGACGGTCACCGCAGCGGCACCTACGCCGGAGGTTGCGTCAGCCTACCGCGAAGCCGGCGTGACTCTCGCGAATCCCGAGCAAACCGACGCGACGAAGCTCGCCGTCGTCGACACGCTCGCGACCGACTCGAGCGATGCCGCCACTGACCTCCTCCTGGAGTCGACCCGGAACGCGTCGATCCTGGTGTCGATGGCGTCCGTGAAGGCCCTCGCTGGACGGCCGTGCGCGCGGATCGTGGGGCCGCTCACCGCGCTGCTGGTCGACGAGGAGTGGCAACGGCGAGCCTGGGCCGCCAAGATCCTCGGGGGCGATGGCTGCGCCGGGGCGCGCGACGCCCTCGCGGCGCGACGCGGGAGCGAGACCGACGCGCGCGTCGCGAAGCTGGTGGACGACGCCATCAAGATGCTCGACGAGAAGGAGGCCGACCGATGAGAGGCGATGCAGCTTGGCCACCGGCCGCAACGTTGACGCTGCTCGCGCTGGTCGCGCTGGTCGTGCTGGTCGGAGGATGCGCCACCGTGCGGTCCGTGGTTCAACCGGGACCATGGGACCGCCACGCCGACAGTGGACCGCTCCAAGTCTTCGGCGCGGACCCGACGAGCCCCGGCCAGCAAGTCTTCCAGGCTCTGCTGCGTGAGCCGTCGGTGGACGCGCTCCTCGAGCGCGAGGGTCAACCGGATACGCTCGAGGTCGTCGGGAGCCGCTGGAAGCCGAAGCAGATCCTGCTCACCTACACGCGGCGGGGCGCGGGGCGGCCTCGCCGCATCGTGCTCGACTCCGCCAACGGCGGGTTCGTCGCGCGCGCGCCCGAGCCACTCGCCACCCCGACACCGGCGGCGCGGCGCGGCCGTGGCCCCGCGCAGTCGCGGAAGAAGGTCCAGGAGCCGGCGGCCGTTCGCGAGAACGAACCCAGTGGAGCGCCGACCCCGACGGCACGACAGCTGTTGGAGTGCCCCATCGACGGCACGCGGGCCGACTGTCAGGTGCTATGCAGCAGCGGTGCCCGCTACGAGTGGTGTCGCTGAGGAGTGATCGATGCGTTCCACAGTCCGCGTCACGATTGCCGACGAGCGACGCGAAGCTGCTCCTCCGGCGCCGACAGTAGTTGACTACCACGGTCGCCGGTCGAGAATCGTCGGAGGAGGAAGCCATGGCCTCACGACGCACCGTTGGAGTGTTCATTCTGGGAGCGATCCTGCTCGTCGCGGCGCCGCCCGCCGGTGCGCACACGAGCTGCGATCTCTCGTACCACCTTGCGGGCTGGTCGGCGTTCTACAAGACCGCGAGCGGATGGGGACGCGTGCGCTGTGACAACGGCCAGGTCCGCAACGTCGCCATCCGCATGAAGGGCGGCGGCCTCACCGTCGGACGGTCGGAGATCCGCGGGCGCGGCGACTTCTCGCCCGTGGCCGACGTTCGCGACCTGTACGGCGACTATGCCACCGCCGAGGCGCACGCCGGCATGGTGCGATCCTCCGCGGCGCAGGTCGTCACCAAGGGCAGGGTCTCGCTGGCGCTCGCCGGCAAAGGCCAGGGCGTCGACCTCGGGTTTGCCTTCGGCAAGCTCACCATCGCCCCGGCGGGCGGACGCGGCCGGCGGCATCGCTGAGCCCGAGGCGCGCTCACTCGGCGCAACTCGCGGCACAGACCGATTCGACGGCATCGACGCAGATCTGATCCCAGGCGTCCGCACAGCAGGAGGCATCGGTGGCGCAGATCGTGGTCACGCACGGGTCACAGTCCGACGCGAGCGCGGCGCCGACCGTGCAGATGGGGTGCGCGCACGCGATCACGGTCAGCGTCGCCGCGTTCGACGTGATGCCGCTGGCCGGATCGGTTGCCGTGATCAGCGCGCTGCCCGCTCCGACGGCGAGGACGCGGCCGCGGTTGCCGTCGAGGTTGGGAGCGACCGCGACCGACTCGTCGCTCGAGGCGTAGTCGACCCGCTGCGTGAGGTTGCGAGATGCGCCGTTACTGAAGGTACCGGCGACCGTGTAGTTCTGCCCCGTACCGATCGAGCGCGTGGCGGACGCGGGGAAGATCTGCAGCGACACGAGCGTCGGCGTCGCGGTGGGTGCCGGCGTGGGCGTGGACGTCGTGGGCGGCGGGTATTCGGCGGCGAGCATCGCGATCGCGGCAGAGGTATGCGTCGACCGGATGCACCGCTGCACGTCGTCGAGCCCGAGAATGCCGATCTGATCGGGACACGCCCCCGGAAAGCCGAGGTGAGCGAGATCCGCCCCGACGCAGACGCTGGCCAGCCGCTCGAATAGGCGAACGGACGCCTCCGTGAGGGCGTCGTCCGTCCGGGCGTCGCCCGTGCCGGGACCGGAGGGAGCCACCTCGGCGCGACAGTCTACGGTCTCCGGTATCGCGCCCCGCAGGCGAGCGTCCAGGCAGCGGCCGCGGGTGCGCAGGTTCTTTGCGATGAAAGAGCTGCCGGCGCGTCCGAGCCGGCGCTGGCAGCTTCGATCGTCGCGCACGAATGCCTGGAGTGCCGGGTACGCGATCGCCAGGGCGTCGTGGGTGGCGGTCGCGTGGGTGACCTCGATGCAGCTCGTGAGATCCTCCACCAAGAAGCTTCCACCCATTCCATCCGGGCACACGCCGGGAAACCCGAGCTCGTCGAGGACGACGTCGCGACAACCCGCGACGATCCGCCGCTCGAGCGTCTGCGCGGCCACCCCGATCATCCGATCATGACGCGCACCGTCGCAGGTCTGTCCGGCCGCGAGCGCGTTGTTGCACACGATGGCCGCGTCGAGCCGCGCGGCCGCGAACGCGCGGCCCGCCTTGCCGATCGCCACCTGGCAGCGGACCGCGTCGTCCGAAACCCCCAGCGCGGCGGAGGTCAGGCCGAATCCCAGCGATTGGGCGAGAACGACGACGAGGACGGCGGATCGACGCATGGGGGGGCTCCGGAGGTGAGGTTGCGAGCGGTGGAAATCGTGACGCGCCTACGGGCACGCCCCCTCGTGATCGACCATCACACCGTTCATCGCAGCGAAACACGCATTCGAGTAGGTCTGCCCGTCGACCCCGCACACCGGAATGAAGATCAGCGTGCAGACAAAGTTGGCGAGCCCTTTGGGCTTCGTTGGCGACACGGTCCCACCCGCCGTCGTCGACCCGAAGAGCAGCTCCACGAACAGCTCCGGGGCGGAATCCAAGACGTTCAATTCTATCTGCACGGTTTCTTCCGAGGCGCGGGCCTCGAGTGGGAGCTGGAAGAACCCGTCCAGGGGCTGACCGAGCGCGTCGCGCGCTCCAACGATCAGGTCGCCCTCGCCGGCGGCGAGCGTGACGGCGTAGGTGCCGACGTCACCCGGCGGCACGACCTGGGGACCGTCGATCGCGGTGATCGTGTCGGCCGCCCCGGCCGTCGGGGCCGGGAGATTCCCCAGATGCAGACGAGCGACCGATCCTGTCTTCGTGAGATCCCCGAACACGTCGGCGATGGCGGCACCGCACGACACACGCGACGCCAAGCCGGCGGCGCGTCGCAAGGCCGTCACGCCATCGGTGACCGTCACCTGACCGGTGCCGTCGATGTCGCAGACCCGTCCCGTGCAGAGACTCGGGAGGCCGGCCGCACCCCGGAGAACCTGGACGCCGTCGGTGACGGTGATCGCCCCGGAGTCATCGGGGTCGCCACACACCTCGGCCAACACGGGATCTCCGCCGAGAGTGAAGCCCAACAGGGACACGCACCCGAATCCAAGAACGGCGCGGCGTAGTTGCGGCCGCCCATGACCACGACGAGGATTCATCATCTCATTCGCTTACACCGTCGCTACGACGCGTGACAGGGCGGGAGCAACTCGGCCCGCAGGGGCTTCGCTCACCAACCACCGCTTTCCCCATCTCCTCGACACCTCGGCCGCGAAACTATTTCAGCAACCGGTTCTGGCACGGACGTCGATCAGTCTCCGCTCGGGGTGAAGCGCCCGACGAAGAACGAACCGGCCTCGACGCCCTCCGGCGGTACGACCGCGCCCCCGACCGCGATCGTGTCCCCGGGGCCGACGGCGACGGCGCGCGCGAGGCCCCCGCCCGCGACACCGCCGTCCTGGCTGTTGGGGTAGCGCGTCCACAGGATGCGGCCGCCGGGCGTGAGCTTCATCACGACGAGACGGCCCCGACCGAACCCGCGATCGAGCTCGCCGGTCAGCACGACGTTGCCCGCACCGTCGACGGCGACCGCCTGGGCGATGTCGATGGCGGTTCGGTAGTCGCGGTTCTTCGCATCGACGAGCTTGCGCCACTTCTGGTTGCCTTGCGCCGCGGAAAGCTTGGCGACGAAGAGGCGGTTGCCCTTGTTCGGGACGTACGCCGACGCGCCCGCGATCACGACGTCGTTGTTGTCGGTCGTGATGTCCGTGAGCGAGCCGATGCCGCCGTCGAGCTTGGCGATCGTGCGTTGCCAGAGGAGCGCCCCGTTCGTTCCCGCGAGCTTCGTGACCTGGCGCGACCGCGCGCAGACGACGTTGCCGCCGTCGTCGACGGTGATGAGCGGACGTCTGAATCGGGAGATCGCGGTCACCCCGGGCGGGCCGTCCCAGATCCGATGGCCGTCGGCACCGGAGATCTTGCGGATCGTGGCGATGGCGGTCGTGAAGTCGAATGCGATCGTGAACACGTTGCCCGCCGCGTCGACCGCGCCGACGCGGCCGCAGTCGGGGTTCTCCCACAGCAGGCTCCCGTCCGAACCGGAGAGCTTCCGGCAGAGCGTGCGGGTCTCGTCGAGGGTTGGCCCGACGACGTAGCGCTCGAGGCTGAGGATCGCGTTCCCCGCCCCATCGACGACGAACGAGGCCATGTCCTCGTCGAGGCCCACGTGTCGCCAGCGCTCGACCCCGGTCGCGCCGTCGAGCTTCACGACCGTCGGATGGCCGTACGAGTCCTCGTCGGTCCCGCCCGCGAATCCCAGGACGAGCACGTCGCCGGCGGGGTCGGCGTAGACCGACACGATGAAGGATCCCAACGGGTCGACGTCGGTGCGCCAGAGGACCGCGCCGTCGGGGGCGAGCTTCACGACCGTCGCGATCGCGAGGTCGCCGCTCTGGCGGGTGTAGCCGCCCGCGACGACGTTGCCGGCGGGGTCGAAGACGACGCGCATGGCGCCGCCCCCGTAGAACGGGGGGTCGATCCAGGTCTCCCAGGCGGGGGCGGGGAGGGGGCGTAAGAGAGGCATCAGCAGGGTGAGCGACAGGAGCAGAACGCGCATGGGGGGCCTCGCGACGGGGTGGGATGGCGAGACGGGTTTCGCCAGATGGCACGTTCTCGCGCAAGAGCAACGATTCTCGTTAGAGAGATCCCCCGCCTTCTCGCCACCGGGGGCGCGCTATAGATTCACCGCCCGCAGGTACCGCTCCGCGTAGCGCGGACCCGCGGTGCCGCCGGGCGGAGCCGCGGCGTCGAGGCGGGCGAGCTCCGCGGCCGAGAGCGCGAGGTCGGACGCACTGGCGCTGTCCTCGAGCGTGACGCGACGCTTGCAGCCGGGGATCGGCACCACGTCGTCGCCCTGGGCGAGCAGCCACGCGAGCGCCACCTGCGCGGCGCTCGCGCTGTGCGCACGGCCGATCTCGTCCAGCACGTCGACGAGCGCGAGGTTCTTGGCGAAGTTCTCGTCGCTGAAGCGCGGATCCTGGTGGCGGTAGTCGGTCTCTTCGAGCGCCGCGCGGCTCGTGATCTGGCCCGCGAGGAAGCCGCGCCCGAGCGGGCTGTAGGGCACGAATCCGACGCCGAGCGCGCGGGCGGTCGGCAGGATCTCGGCCTCGACGCCGCGCTCCCACAGTGAGTATTCGCTTTGCACCGCCGCGATCGGGTGCACCGCTGCCGCCCGGCGCAGCGTCGCTGCCGAGCACTCCGACAACCCCACATGGCGCACCTTGCCGGCGCGGATCAGGTCGGCCACCGCGCCTACCGTGTCCTCGATCGGAGTCTTCGGGTCCACGCGGTGCTGATAGAAGAGGTCGATCGTCTCGATCCCGAGGCGCTGCAGACTGCCCTCGCACGCGCGCCTGACGTTCGCCGGCGACGAGTCGATCGCGAGCTCGGGGAAGCGAAAGCCGAACTTGGTCGCGATCACGAGGCCGTCGCGCTTGCCGCGGATCGCCCGGCCCAGCAGCTCCTCGTTGACGAAGGGGCCGTACACCTCGGCGGTGTCGAAGAACGTGATGCCGAGCTCGAGCGCCCGCGCGAGCGTGGCGAGACTCTCGCTCTCGGTCGCCGCGCCGTAGTGGACGAAGCCTGTGCCGACCATCGGCATGCAGCCGAGGCCGAGTGCGGAGACTTCGAGTCCGTCGCCCAATGTTCTGCGTTTCATCCGGTGTCCTCCGCGTGGTCTCGGCGCCGTGGCTTCACGTCAGGGGATGCCGTAGACGTGCAGCCGAGGAGAGAGCCATGGCCGACGCGATGACGGAGTTCAATCAGAAAGTGATCGAGGAATTTCGCGGCAACGGCGGCAACGTCGGCGGCGCATTCGCGGGCGCGCCGATGATCATCGTCACCCACACGGGCGCCAAGAGCGGGAAGGCCCACACGACGCCTCTCGTGTACAGTCGGGACGGCGACCGCTTCGTGATCATCGCCTCGAAGGCAGGCGCGCCGACGAACCCGGCCTGGTACTACAACCTGATCGCGCACCCTGAGGTGACCGTCGAGGTCGGGGCCGAGCGATTCACGGCCAGAGCCGTCGAGGTGCGAGGGGCCGAGCGCGACCGATTGTTCGACGCCCAGGCGCGCCTCATGCCTCAGTTCAACGAGTACAAGAAGAACACGACGCGGACGATTCCGGTCCTCACGCTCGAGCGGGTGCGGCAATAACGGCGCGGCGTAGTTGCGGCCGCCCATGACCACGACGAGGATTCATCATCTCCTGCGCTACACCGTCGCTACGACGCATGACAGATGATGCTCCGCCGGCATGGGCCAGGTCGGCTGCTGGCGAGCAACCTGGCGCCGCAAGTCGTCCGGCGACGATGAGGGGTTACACGAGAGCTGGCTGGCGTGTTCGGTCTGCGGATTGCCGCCGACCGGTGGTAGGCTCGCCATGAACGGTGTTGTCGGCGTCGTTCGAGTGGCAGAGGCGATCACCCACGCATGTGAGGAACGGTGGCGCGCTCGGCCGCACGCCGAGCTGCCATTCGATCGCGTGCGGCGCGACGCCGGAGGCGCGGATCGTGCCGTCGTGGAGACCGTGAAGATGGTGGGCGGCGCAGACGGTCGTACGGTTGTCGCGTCGGTTGTCGCCGCCGCGCGAGCGGAAGCGGATGT
The DNA here is from genome assembly GCA_964631985.1 of uncultured Polyangiaceae bacterium. Taxonomy (GTDB): domain Bacteria; phylum Desulfobacterota; class Binatia; order UTPRO1; family UTPRO1; genus UTPRO1. The sequence goes on from CAZWAX010000127.1 coordinate 13,115, forward strand.
GGTGGTCGTGGAGGTTGAGGCGCGAGCTGCAGGCCGGCACCGTGCAGCGCCAGCCGTCGCGGGCGAATACGGGATCGTAGTGGCGCGGCGTGCTCTCCCAATGCGTGATGACGTGGCGCAAGAGGCGTTCGAGGGCAGTCCAGCGCGGCTCTTCTGGATGCGCAAACGCATCGAGCACGTCGCGCAGCAGCGCCACGACGGATGCCGGGCCGGTGAAGCGAATTTCGGCGTCCGAGATCTCGAGCGCTTTCTGTCGCTCGGCTATGGAAGACGTCGCGGCGTCCCCCTCGTGCGCACGGATTTGCAGCCGCGCGTACGGTGACAAATCGCGGCACTGGTCGGGCCGTGCGACGGGAATCGGCGACGGCAAAGGGCTGTCGACCGGAGGCGGCGCCAGCGAGACCCTCGATCCGAGCGCATCGCGGGAGGTGAGCACCCAATCGACCTCGTCGCAGAGGCGGCGAACGGTCACCGACTCCGCACGCGCGATCCAAGCCGGTGCGGTCGTACGGTCGAGCACCGGCAGCAGCGAGACCGCGCGGACCCACGAGAGACGGCCGTCACGATAGGCGCGATCGAAGTCGGCGCTCCGGATAGTCGCCTTCTCGATCTTGAGGAGCGCCCAGGCCTTCCGGACGGCGATGCCGAGGCGCTCGCGGACGTAGTCGTCGAAAGCGGGATAACCGAACGATCTATAGATACGCTGATCGACCACGACGCGCAGCAACCGACCGATGCGCGGCTCGGTGGTCCGGAGGACCCGCATGGCCTCGGCCAAGCGCTCGTCGAGGGCGAAGGGATCGGAGGGTGCCGGCGCCGTGTCCGCGGGCAGTGCGCCG
>CAZWAX010000128.1:0-13746 GCA_964631985.1 uncultured Polyangiaceae bacterium
CGACCTTCGGGGAGCCCGCCGGCGTGCGCCAGCCGCCGCGCGCCGTCATCGACCGCCGGCGGCACTACTTCCTCACCTCCAGGACGATCCCCGGGGACACCGCGCCGACGATCACGGTCGACCCGGTGTACGACGCCGCGGAAGCCCGGGCGGTGATCACGGCGGCCCGCGCCGACTACGCGCGGCAGTTCCCGCCGCGCGCTTGAGGCGCGCGTGACCCGAACGCGCCGCGCGCCTCCGGCGCCGCCCGCGCGGGCGCGTACCTCCCGCATCGACGTCCTGCTCGCGCTCGCGGCCGATCCGTCGGCGGAGAGCACGTCGAGTCGCCTGCGCTGGCTCCGCCGAACGCTGCTCGCCTGGGGAGCGGTCCGGACGCTGGTGTGGACGAGTCTCGACGCGCCTCTCCATGCGGGGACGCTGACGCTGACGGCCATCGTCCTCGCGACCGCCGCCGCCCTCGCCTGGATCCCGCGCTACGAGCGATGGGCGAGCCGGGTAGCCGTCCCGGCGGTGTTCGCGCAACTGCTCGCGACACTGCCGCTCACCCCGAATCATTTCTTCCTCGAGCTCTACGCCGTGACGATCTTGGCATGCACCGACGGCTCGGCACGCGACGACGGGCTGGCACTGGCGGGCGTCCGGTGGCTGACCGCGATCGTGCTGTTCCTGACCGGCTGCCAGAAGCTCGCGTACGGCCACTATCTGCATGGCGACTTCCTCGCGTTCATGGTCGGACGCGGCGATCGCTTCGCCGACCTCTTCGCCTGGGTGCTGCCGCCGAGCGAGGTGGTGCGCCTCGCGAGCTACGATCCGTTTCGGGGCGGCTCGGGGCCCTATCGGGTGACGGCGGCGCCGTTCGTGCTCATGTCGAACGCCGTCTGGCTCGCCGAGCTCGCATTGCCGGTCGGCCTGCTCGTGCCGCGGACGCGTACCCTGGCGGCGCTCGGTGCCCTCGCCTTCGTGGCCGCGATCCAGCTCGGCGCCCGCGAGCTCGGCTTCGCCCTGCTCTTCATGAACCTACTCGCGCTCTTCGCGCCGCCGGCACTGGCCCGCGTCGTTGCGGGCGCGTCGCTCGCGGGCCTGATCGGAATCGTGGCCGCGGCGCTCGGGATCGTCCCGGGTGCCGCGCTCGTCCGCGCCTGGCACCTCTGGTGATGGCGAAACGCAACCTCATCGTCGCGCTCTGGCCGCTCGCGCACCGCGGGCTGGTCGCACGCTACGGCCTCGACCCGTGGAAGCTCGGCGCGTTCGCGATGTACGCCACGCCGAATCTCCCGGTCCTGGTCGCCGCGATGGGCGCGGGACCGCAGGGCACGGCCGTCGTCGACGAGCAGGCGCTGCCGGAATGGGTCCGCCAGCGTCTCGATCGCTTTCGGGTCGAGCGCGGCGCGCTCGGCACGCTCCGCGATCCCGCCGACGTCGGGCGGCTGCTGCTCGCGGCGCGGCCGGATCTGACCTCCGTCAGCATCCTGATCCAGCGCTCGTGGCTCGACCCGGCGAGCGCGCGGATCGCCGTCGCGACCCCACGCTACGTCTACGAGCGGGGGACCGCCCTCACCCCGTAGGATCACGACCGGAGGCGCGACGATTGAGCTGCGCGAGCGTGGCATCGACCGTCCAGAGGAGGCGGACCGCCTGGGGCGCGACGTCGCGAATGAGCTGCCCGAAGAACGGCAACGCGGCGTTGACGGTGAAGATGACCCATTCGTACTCCTCGATCTCGAGCACGTGCGCCTGGGCGAGCAGGACCTCGATGCCGTGCAGCTCCTCGCCGCCGAGACCCGGCGCGAGAAACGTCCCGTCCGGGCGCTGCTCGTGCAGGTGCGTGAGCAACCAACGGAGCTTCGAGAAGTGGATCCACAACCGGAAGCGCAGCAGCTCGGCCTGGCGACGACGGCGCCGCTCCTCGCGCCAGAGCGGCAGGAGCGCGATCGCCGCATTGGCGAAGATGGCGATGGCCAACGCCGCCGTCCAGTTCCAATCCGCGAACCAGTGGCGGCGCCAGGCGAAGACGGTGCCGACGCCGAGCGCCGCGCCGAGCGCGGCAAGCAGCACCCAGGCGATCGTTCGCCGGATCAGCGTCTTCGAACGAACGATGTCCACGGCCGCACTGTAGCACCCCGCGGAAAATCCACGCTCGGTGCAGCAGCGCACATCGCGAGGGAAGCTTCTTCCCTAGGCCATGGCGCCGAGCTCGGCCAGCAACCGGTCGATCTCGTCGTCGGTGCCGACCGAGATGCGGAGCGCGTCGCGCAGGCGGTCGGTGGCGAAGTGGCGGACGAAGACGTCACGCTCGCGAAGCGCCGTTTGCACGGGGGCTTGGTCCACCCCGGCGCGACGCGCCAGCACGAAGTTGGTCGCCGACGGCAGGACGTCGTAGCCGAGGCCGGCGAGACGGTCGCGGAGGCGTTCGCGCGTCGCGACGATGCGCGCGACGTTCGCCTGCATCCAGTCGATCGCGACCAGCGCCGCCGTGCCGGCGGCGATCGCCACGCGGCTCAGGTTGTAGGAGTCCTTCACCTTGGCGATCTCGGCAAGCAGGTCGGGATGGCCGAAGGCGAGCCCGATGCGCATGCCGGCGAGTGAGAACGACTTCGAGAAGGTGCGGAGCACGACGACGTTGGGATGGGTCGCAAGCAGCGGCAGGGCCGTCGCACCCGCCGGCGCGAAGTCGACGTAGGCCTCGTCGACGACGACCACGCCGTCGAAGCCGCTCGCGAGCTCGGCGATCACGTCGACCGGGGTCAGGCTGCCCGAGGGCGCGTTCGGGTTGCAGAGCATCATGAGCCGCCCCTCCGCGGCCCAGAGCGCCGGCGGCAGCGTGAAGTCCGCGGGAAACGGGATGGTGAGCGAGCGCCCTTCCTGGATCGCGACCAGCGTGTCGTAGAGCGAGTACGTCGGCTCGGGGTAGACGACGATGTCGTCGGGACCGACGATCGCCCGCATCAACATCGTGAGCAGCTCGTCGGAGCCGTTGCCGGCGAGCACCTGCTCCGGGCGGACGCCGTAGCAGCGGGCGGCTTCTTCCCGCAGCGGCTTGGCACTCGGCTCGGGATAGAGCCGGAGGTCGGCGGAGGCAGCGGCCTGCGCGGCCGCGATCACGCCGGGCGCGGGCGGATACGGGTTCTCATTGGTGTTGAGCTTGGTGACCCGGCCGCCCTGCGGCTGCTCGCCGGGGACGTAGCCGTGCATCTGCTGGACGATCGGTCGGACGCGACTCACGTCTGGAGACTATGACGGAACGGCCGGTCCGTCACTCGTCACACTCGTCACTGACCCGCTTTGGACTGGGCGGCCTTCTTCAGCGGGATCGGCCCGGGCCGCGTCGACGCCGCGACGTCGGTGTGATCGACGAGATAGCGGTCGGCGATGCCCACGGCCTGACGCTTGCGGTCGGGCATCTCGATCAGCACGTCGACGACTTTCTCCCAGCGTCCGCGATCGGCACCGGCGAGCTCGAAGAGGTCGATGGCGAGATCGATGTCCTTGGTCTTGAGCGCCTTGTCGCCGCGCACGACCAACAGCTCGCTCGGGATCGGGACGTGGCCGAGCTCGCACACGCGCACCATGTCCTGGATCCGGCCACGATCGAGCAGCTTGTCCCGGAGCAAGCTCCAATCCGCCGTGGCGACGGTATCGGCGTTCCGAGTGAAGAGCTCGAGCGCCTGATCGAGATACCCGCGCGTCAGGTAGCGCCGGCCGACCAGCACGTCCGCTTGCTTCGAGGCCATGAAGAGGATCCTCCTTCGCGCAGCGAGCGCTACGCACGGCAAAAAGTAAAGCGACGACCGGAACTAATCAAGACGAAAGTTGCGCGCCACCACCGGCTGACATGCGTCACGGTCCTGCGTCCGCCATCGCATCCGCACTGGCGCAACCGCGTCCAGCACGTTGAATTCGCGTGTCTTCTGCGGTACCGCGAAGAGACCTCGCATGGGCATCGAGAAGAATCTCGCCATCGTCTCCGTCGTCGGCCGTGACCAGAAGGGCGTCGTGGCCAGGGTTTCCACGTACCTCGCCGGCTGCAACATCAACATCGAGGACATCGAGCAGCGGGTCATGGAAGGGCTCTTCATCATGACCATGCGGGTCGACCTGACCGACCTCTCGCTTTCGCTCGACGAGATGATCCTCGGCCTCAAGCGGATCGGCGAGGACACGCACATGGATGTGAGCGTGCGCCTCCACAGCGCGCGCGAACGGAAGCGGGTCGGCGTCCTGGTGAGCAAGGAGCCGCATTGCCTGGAGCAGCTGATCGCCGATCGCGCCGCGGGTCTGCTGAACGGCGACCTCGTGGTCGTACTCTCCAACCACGACGTGCTTCGACCGATCGCCGAGAAGGCGGGGTTGCCGTTCGACTGGTGTCCGTCGACCGACAAGCCGGCGCACGAGCAGTTTCTGGTGACCAAGCTCCGCGAGGCGCGCGCCGACTATTTCGTGCTCGCGCGCTACATGCAGGTGCTGACGGCGGAGGTCGTTCGGCAGTACCCGAGCCGCATCATCAACATCCACCCCTCCCTGCTGCCCTATTACCCGGGTGCCAACGCCTACAAGCAGGCGTGGGAGGAAGGGGTGCGGGTCTCCGGGTGCACCGCGCACTTCGTGACCGAGCAGCTCGATCAGGGCCCCGTGATCCTGCAGGACGTCTTCCACATCCGGGTCGGCGAGGACACGCTCGACGAGGTGAAGGAACGCGGCCAGGCCCTCGAGGGCAAGGTGCTGTCGCAAGCGCTGCAGCTCGTGCTGAACGAGCAACTGGTCGTCACCGACAAGAAGGTCCTCTTCCGGCCCGGGCGCTTGCCCGCCTGAGGCGGGCCTTCCCAGCGTGATTACCGGGCTCTTCTTCGCAAGCGTCGTCCTGATCACGGCCGTCGTGTGGGTGATGCGCGGCGTGCGCAAGCGCCAGGCACGGGCGGCCCTGCGGCGCGGACCCGGCACGTCGCTGGAAGAGGCGCTCGCGGTCGGGTCGTTCGACACGATCGACGAGACGATCGCGGCGCGCCGCTGCCATTGCGGCGCCGGGGTGCACACCGTCGGCGAAGGTGCGCGCGAGGTCGGCGATCGGCGGTTCCGCTACGCCCGGCTCGAGTGCGACGCCTGCGAGGACGAGCAGCTGCTCTTCTTCGACGTGACCACCGTCTTCCACTGAGAGCGGGATGGCATCGGCGCGGCGCCGCGCGTCAGACCTGGGGCGCGCCCGCCAATGCCGCGCGCACGGCGCGCTCAATGCCGTCGGCGTCGTACCCGAAGTGCGCGTAGAGCTCGGGCGCGTAGCCGATCGGCGCGTAGACGTCGGGGATACCGAGCCGGACCAGCCGGGTCGATGCACCCGCCTCGGCGAGGGTCTCGGCGACTGCGCCGCCGAGTCCGCCAATCGTCGTGTGGTCCTCGACGGTGAGGATGACGCCGGTTGCGCGCGCGGCAGCGCGCACCGCGTCCGCGTCGAGCGGCTTCACGGTGTGGCAGTATAGGACGCGGACTCGGATGCCGTCAGCCGCGAGGCGCCGGGCGGCGCCGTTGGCGGCGGCGACCTGGGCCCCGCAGGCGATGATCGTCGCGTCCGATCCCTCGTGGGTCATCGCCATGCGGCCGAGCTCGAAGGGATTGCCCTCGTTGCCGCTCGGGTCCATGCCGGTCGCGATCCGGATGTAGGACGGGCCGGGATGGGCGAAGGCGGCGCGCGTCGCGGCGGCGGTGTCCTCGGAGTTGGCGGGCGCCAGCACGGCCATGTTGGGGACGAGCCGCATGAGCGCCAGGTCCTCGATGGCGTGGTGGGTCGCCCCCACGTACCCGCCCGAGAGCCCGGACCAGATCGACATGAAGATCCCCTTCAGGCGGGGATAGCCGAAGTCGCTGCGGATCTGCTCGAAGGAGCGCATGGTCTGGAAGGTGGCGATGTTGATGACGAAGGGGACGAGGCCGGAGGCCGCCATGCCGGCGGCGCATCCCACCATGTTCTGCTCGGCGATCCCGAGGTTGAACGAGCGCTCCGGAAAGGCCGCGAAGAAGTCGGTGGCGCGCGTCGAGCGCGACAGGTCGGCGGTGAGGACGACGACCTCGGGGTGGGCGGTGCCGAGCTCGACGAGCGTGCGGCCGTAGGATTCGTAGCTGGTGAGCAGCTCGAGCGTGTCGACGTTGTAGGTGGTGCCGTAGGGCATGATGGTCTCCCGGCCGTCAGCGGGCCGCTGCCTCGCCGCGGATCTCGGCGAGCGCGCGCGCCTCGTCCTCTTCGCTGAGGGCGCCGTAGTGCCAGGCGGCCCCCGCCTCCATGAACGACACGCCCTTCCCTTTCACCGTGTCGGCGATGATCGCGGTCGGCTTCGCGCGGTCGCCGACGGGGAGCGCCGCGAAGGCGTCGAGCAGGGCTGGGATGCTGTGGCCGTCGAGGCGGACCGCGTTCCAACCGAAGGCGGCGTACTTCTCGTGCAGCGGCTCGATCGCGAGGATGTCCTCGGTGTCGCCCTCGGAGCTGTAGCGGTTGCGGTCGACGATCGCGCACAGCCGGCCGAGCGCGTAATGCCCCGCCGCCTGCGCCGCCTCCCAGATCGAGCCCTCGTTCTGCTCGGCGTCGCCCATGAGGCAGAACACGCGCCGGCTCTTCCTCTGCAGGCGGTCGGCCAGCGCCATGCCGACGGCGACCGGCAGGCCGTGGCCGAGCGAGCCCGTGCTCATGTCGACGCCCGGAATCTTCCGCATGTCGATGTGCATGCCGAAGGCGCTGCCCAAGTGGTTGATGTCGTCCATCGCGCTCGTCGGAAAGAAGCCGGCGGCGGCAAGGGTCGGGCAGTAGCTGGTGGCGCCGTGGCCCTTCGAGAGGATGAAGCGGTCGCGCTCGTCCCACGCGGGCCGCTGCGGGTCGATCCGCAGGACGTGGAAATAGAGGACGGCCAGGATGTCGACCATCGAGAGCGAGCCGCCGAAGTGCGTCGAGCCCGATGTGACTCCGAGGCGAATGGTCTGCTCGCGGATCTCGCGGGCCCGCGCCTCGAGGGTGCGAACGAGGTCGGTGCGGTCGTCGGGGGTTGTCATGGCTGGCCTCCTAGCGTCCCTCGAAGCTCGGCTCGCGGCGCTCGACGAACGCCTGCACGCCTTCGTTGAAGTCGCGGGTGCGGAAGAGTTGGAGCAGCTGCATCAGCACGTGGTGGACGTTGGCGCTCATGGGCAGGTTCTGGTCGGCGAGCGGGATTCATGCAAGCCGGCGCCGCACCGTCCCGCGCCCTTTTGCTTTCGCGCTCACGCGATGCCAGCCTCGGTCGGCTTGACCAAATTCCCCGTACCCGTCCCCGTGGGAGCTGCGCATGTGTGACACCCTCGTGCGCGTCGAGGCCGGGCGCGTGCTGTTCGCGAAGAACTCCGACCGCGAGGCCGACGAGCCGCAGACGCTGGAGTGGCTCTCCCGCCGCGACGGCCTCTCGGGAGAGGTGCAGTGCACGCACCTCTCGATTCCGCAGGTGGGGCGCACGCACGCGTTGGTGCTCTCCCGTCCGGTCTGGATGTGGGGCGGCGAGATGGGCGTGAACGAGCACGGCGTCGTCATCGGCAACGAGGCCGTCTTCACGAAGGAGCCCGTCCCCCGCCGCGGCGGGCTCACGGGCATGGATCTCTTGCGGCTCGGACTCGAGCGCGCCGCCTCGGCGCAGGAGGCCGTCGACGTCATCACCGCCCTGCACACGCAGTACGGGCAGGGCGGGCGCTGCGGCTACGAGGACGGGAGCATCCGGTACTTCTCGAGCTTCATCGTCGCCGACCCGTCGGGCGCCTTCGTGCTGGAGACGGCGGGTCGCGAGACGGCGGTCGAGCGCGTGACGGGCGCGCGCTCGATCTCGAACGGGCTCACCATTCCCGATTTCGCGTCGGCGCACGCCGACGTAGTGAAGACGGCGATCTCGGCTTGTCGGCTGCGGCGGCCCCGCACCGAGGCCAGCGCAGCGCGGGCCACGAGCCCCAACGACATGGCCCACGCGCTGCGGGACCACGGCACGTCGCGCTGGCCCGACTACGAGTGGTACCGCGGCGCCATGCGCGCACCGTGCATGCACGCGGGCGGCCTCGTGGCGGCGTCACAGACGACGGCGTCGTTGGTGGTGGAGATCGCGTCGGGCACCGTGCGCTGTTGGGCCACGGCCACCAGCGCGCCGTGCCTCTCGGTGTTCAAGCCCTTCTCGGTGACCGCACCGCTCGACGTCGGGCCCACACCGGGCCTCGAGCCGGACGACAGCCTGTGGTGGACGCACGAGCGTCTGCATCGTCGGGTCATGCGGGACCCGGAGCGCCTGGCCACCTTCCTCGAGGAGCGCGACCAGCTCGAAGCCCGCGCCTTCGCGACGCCCGCACCCGAGCCTCGGGCGATCTGGAACGACGCGCGCGCCGCGACCGTGCGCTGGTTGGCGACCGCGCGGAGCCACCCGACGACGGGGGACGTGCGGCCGTGGGCGGTCCGGCGCTACTGGGCGCGGCGGCGTCAGCCCTGAAGGTCCCGACCCTTCGACGACGCTGAACGCTTCGATCGCGACGGGAACACGTCGCCGCCAAGACTCGGCTTCGACGCCGACGTCGTCGCGGGTCGACGCGAACGGACGAGGCGGCTCAACGCCCGCGGGCGACGATCGCGAACGCCTGGTCGGCGACCTCGAGGGTGCGGTCGATGTCGGCCTCGGTGTGCGCCGCCGACACGAACCAGTTGTGGTGCGGGTGGAGGTAGACGCCGCGCTCGGCGGCCGCAGCGCAGAACGGGCGATTCAACGACTGGCCGGGGTCGTCGCGAAAGCTCATGAACGGCAGCGCCGGCGGGCCACTCGTGACCACGGCGAGCCCGTGCGCGCGCGCCCCCGCCTCGATGCCGCGGCAAAGCCGTGTGCCGAGCGCGGCCATGCGGACGATCGCGTCGCTCCGGTCGAGCTCTCGCAGGCACGCGAGAGCGGCGGCCATCGGGACCGCGCTCGTGAAGTACGAGCCGGTGAAGAACACCTCCTGCGCCGGCCGCCGCAGCGCCTCGCGGCCGACGCAGGCCGAGAGCGGGTAGCCGTTGGCGATCGCCTTGCAGTAGCAGCTGAGATCGGGGCGCACGCCGAAGTACTCGCCGGAGCCGCCGAGGTGCAGCCGGAACCCGGCGCGGACGTCGTCGAGGACGAACACGATGCCGTGGCGGTCGCAGCGGCTGCGCACGCCCTCGAGGTAGCCGGGCGCCGGCAACTCCGAGTCGTGGAAGGTGTCGTGCCGAAACGGGGTCAGGATGATGCCCGCGATCGCGTCGGCGTGCGCCGCGAGCACGGCGTCGAGCGCGGCCAGGTCGTTCCACGGCACCTCGAGGACGTTGGCGCGATCCTCGGGCGTGATGCCGCCGGGAAACGGCGAGCACCACGCGTGGGTACCGTGGTAGGCCCCCTTGGCCTTGACGATCTTCGGGCGCCCCGTGGCGGCGCGGGCGACCTCGATCGCCCACGTGCACACGTCCGAGCCGTTCTTGGCGAACACCGCCCACTCGGCCCACGGCGTCACGTCGACGAGGTACTCGGCGAGCTCGACGAAGCGCGTGGTCGGGCCGTTGAAGCAGTTGCCGTCGCGCAGCTGGTTCGCCACCGCCTCCTCGACGACGGGATGGCGATGCCCGAGCACGATCGGACCGTAGGAGCACATGAAGTCGATGTACTCGTTGCCGTCCGCGTCCCAGACGTGACTGCCGTCACCGCGCGTGAAGAAATACGGGTAGGAGCCCGGCACCAGCAACACGGGCGACTGATGGCCGTAGATCCCGCCCGGAACGACACGCGTAGCGCGCTCGAAGAGCGCCGCCGACTGCTGCAGCCCGACCGTCATGTCCGCCTCCTTGCTGCGTTGGTTGGCGCGCGATGATGCGTCCGGGGCGGTTCGCGAATCAAGATGCGTCGACTTCGGGCTCGGCGGCATTTGGCTGATCGGACAGTGCCGGTGTACGTCTGCCCGCTCGAGGGGCCGGCATGGGCCCAGCCACGATGAGCACCTCGCCGACCAACGCCGACATCGCCGCCGTGCTCCGCGAGATCGCCCTCCTCCTTTCCATGGAGGACGAGCCGTTCAAGCCGCGCGCCTACGAGAAGGCCGCCGAGTCGATCGCGGCCGCCGACCAGGCGTGCGCCGCGCTGTTCGCGAGCGGCGGCGCGAAGGCGCTCGCGACCATCCCCGGGATCGGAAAAAGCATCGCCGAAAAGATCGCCGAGCTGCTCGCAACCGGGACGATGACCTATCGCGAGGAGCTCTACGCCAAGACGCCGGTCGACATCGCCGCGCTGACCACCGTCGAAGGCGTCGGACCGAAGGCGGTTCGGGTGCTCTACCAGGAGCTCGGCGTCACCGACCTCGCAACGCTGGAAGCGGCGGCCCGGGCGGGCCGCATCCGCGACCTGCCGCGCTTCGGGGCCAAGAGCGAGGAGAAGATCCTGCGCGGCATCGCGTTCGCGAAGCAGAGCTCCGGACGCTTCCCGATCGGCGACGTGCTGCCGCTCATGCGGCAGATCGAGGCACGGCTCGCCGGCTTCAAGGGCGTGGAGCGCGCGGTGATCGCCGGCTCGATCCGGCGCCGGCGCGAGACCGTCGGCGACGCGGATCTCCTGGTGATCGCGAAGAAGGCGGCGCCGGTGATGGACTTCGTCGCCGGCATGCCCGAGGTCGCCCGCACGGTGGCCGCCGGCGACACCAAGATCTCGGTGAAGCTCGCGACCGGCATCCAGCTCGACGTCCGCGTCGTGCCGCGCGCGAGCTTCGGTGCCGCCCTGCACTACTTCACCGGATCCAAGGCGCACAACGTCGTAATGCGCCAGCTCGCGATCAAGAAGCAGCTGAAGCTGAACGAGTATGGCCTCTTTCGCGGCGACACCGCGATCGCCGGTGCGACCGAGGAAGAGATCTTCGCCGCCCTCGACCTGCCCTACGTCCCACCCGAGCTGCGCGAGGACCTCGGCGAGATCGATGCCGCCCGCGCCGGTCGCCTGCCGACGCTGATCGAGTGGGGATCGCTCCGCGGCGACCTCCAGACGCAGACCACGTGGACCGACGGCGCCGATACGCTGGAAGACATGGTGGCCGAGGCGCAACGACGTGGGCTCGAGTACCTGGCGATCACCGACCACACCCGCGACCTCGCCATGACCGGCGGCAGCGACGAGGCCAAGATCCGGCTCCAGGGAAAGGCGATCGACGGTCTCAACAAGCGCCTGAAGGGCTTTCGCGTGCTGAAAGGCGCCGAGGTGAACATCCGGAAGGACGGCACCCTCGACATCGCCGACGACTGCCTGGCCGAGCTCGACGTCGTCGGCATCGCCGTCCACTCGCACTTCAACCTGCCGCGCGCCGAGATGACCGCGCGCGTGATCCGCGCCATGCGGAATCCGCACGCCGACATCCTCTTCCACCCGACCGGCCGCCAGCTGAACCGGCGCGAGCCGATCGACCTCGACCTCGATGCCGTCATCGCCTGCGCGCGCGAGACCGGCACCATCCTCGAGCTCGACGCCTATCCCGATCGCCTCGACTTGAAGGACGACCATGTCCGCAAGGTGATCGATGCCGGGCTGAAGATCGTCATCGACTCCGACGCGCACTCGGTGGCACAGCTCGCCTTCCCCGAGGACTACGGCATCGGCCAGGCCCGCCGCGGCTGGGCGACGGCGGACGACGTGCTCAACACCCGCCCGGTCGACGCCTTCCTCGCGGGCCTCAAAGGCGGCGCGAAGAAACCCGCAACCAAGACGCGCCGCTGAAACGAGGACGATCGGAGCATTCGAGCGCGTCCAGCGCTCGAAGCGCACGGGGCCGAAATCGGAAAGGGCCCCGCGTCAGCGTCGGGGGCCGAGATCGGACAATCGACCGCCGACGCTGCGCACCGTCTCCGCCACCGCGTTCGCGACGTCGACGACGGCGGCGAACGCGAGCGCCGTCATGCTGAGCGCGGCGAACGCGAGCGTGGACGGCAGTGCGGGATGGATCCCGAACGGCAGCGGCGCGGGACGCCGCGAATGCACGAGGCGGAGCCGCGGGCGCTCGTACGGTGATCCGACGGTGCACCGACGACGACTCGTGCCGCGGCGCACGGCGGCGCGACGATGATTGGATGGCACCTGCATCTCTCGCCGAGAGCAGCAAGCGAGGTGCCATTCGCGCCGCCATCGGCACGCGCATCTGCACGGGAGAAATTCAACGCATCCGCGGCCGCGAGCGGCACGATATTGACGCTCTGTCGCACCGGCCACGGCGGGATTGCGGACCGTCTACGCGCCGCGCAAGGATCGGCGACATGCGCATCGCCCGTGGCCGCCTGTTCGCGATGTTCTCCTTCGACGTCGGGTTCGAGATCGACCTCGGACGATTGCGCCCGCGCGCGGCCGCCACGGCGAACGGCGGCCGCAAGTCGACACCCGCCCGGGTGCAGTTTCCGTCGCCCGCGGTCTCGTTGCCGATCGGCACCCGTCCGCTGACGATCGCCGACCGCACGGTCACGGCCGAGGTGACGCTCCGCGCGCACGAGTTCGGCGCCGTGACGGTGCTCTTTGCCGTGCCGTTCGACGACGTTCCGTGCGACGGGCTGCCGGCGTCGATGGCGACCCTCACGGCCACGACCGCGCTCGAGGCCACTGCCCGGTCGCTCCTCCACGAGTCACTCGCGACCCTCGCGCCGGCGATCGTGCGCCCGGCCCTCGACGGTCATGGGCTGGTCGAGGACTACTACGTCGTTCAGGTCTCGCGCTTCGAGCCCGATGCCGACGCGCCCGCGCTGCTCGGGACCCATCGCGATCTCCTCGCCCGCATCGTGCATTGCGAGCCGCAGCCGCTCAGCCCGAGCGAGACCGACGAGGTGTTGCGCACGGCGGTCACCTACCAGCCGCGCGACCTCGTCGTGACGGACTGGAACGTGGCGCTCGTCCTCGACGAGGAGTGGGAGGACGCCCTCGACGTGCTCGAGCTCCTGAACGTCCAGCTCCTGGAGCTGCGCTACCTCGACACCATGCTCGACCGCCGGATCGGGGCGCTCTACGAGCATGTGAGCCGACCCCGCCGCCTGCTGTCGTTCCGCCGCGAGGTCGTGCGGGTGCGGGAGCTCTCCGAGCTCCGTCTCGACACCGCCACCCTGCGCGAGCGCCTGGTGAACGCGGTGAAGCTGGTCGGCGACCTCTATTTGACCAAGATCTACGCCCGCACCGCCGACCGCCTCCACCTCGGTGAATGGCAACGCAGCATCGACGGCAAGCTCGAGCTCGTGCAGAAGATCGCCGACGTGCTCGCCGGCCGCGCGGCGACGGCGCGCGCGGAGCTCCTCGAGCTCACGATCATTCTCTTGATCCTGTTCGAGATCGTCCTCTTCTTCGTGCGCTAGAACCCCCGGCCGACGCGATCGATGGCCTGAATTGCCTCGCGCAGCGTCTTGGACTCGGGGCCGTCCTTCGGCACGAGCTCGCGGGCCCGCTCGTACGCGTTGCGGGCCCGGGGGAGGTCGCCGCGAAGCTCGAACGCCCGTGCGAGGTGCGTCCACTGCCCGCGCGCGTCCCCGCTCTTGCCGCGGGACTCGGCGAGCCCGTACTCGGCGTCGCCCAGCTCCGGGTCGAGCTCGAGCGCGCGTTCGAAGAGCGCGGTCGCCCGTTTGCCGTCGCCGGCGGCGAGCGTGACCTTGCCGAGCTCCAGCGACAGGGCGGCATCGTCCGGGTCGAGACGAAGCGCGGTTTCGAGCTGGCGGCGTGCGTCCTCGACCCGACCGAGGCGCGCGAGCGCCCGCCCGAG
>CAZWAX010000129.1:0-13692 GCA_964631985.1 uncultured Polyangiaceae bacterium
ACGACGGTGAAGGTCGGGACCGCGGTCGTGGTCGGCACCGGTGTGGTGGTCGGGACCGCGGTCGTGGTCGGCACGGCGGTGAGGGTCGGGACCGCGGTCGCGGTCGCTATCGGGGTGGTGGTCGGGACCACGGTCGTGGTCGGCACGACGGTCGCCGTCGGCGCGAGCGTGACCGTCGGAGCCGGGGTCGTCGTCGGGGCCGCGGTTGCCGTCGGCCCGGAGCCTTCCGGGGCCTCGATCGTCAGGGAGAACGCTCCCGAGCCGCTTCCGTAGCCATCGACGACGATCAGGTACGTCTGGCCCGCCGTGACGAACGTCGACACCAGTGACCCATGGTGTTGGCTCGGCTCGCCGGTCGAGCAGAACGAGAAGTCGTCGTTGCAGAAGGCTTCGCCGCCACCGCAGGTTCCGCTGCGGATGTACATCACCGTGTCGAAGGACGTGCCGACACCACACGTACTGATCACGGCCTGTCCGGTGGCGACGGGCGTCCACGCGAAGACGGTTTCGGGTGCACTGGCGGTGGAGGCGCACGTACCGGCGAGCGCGCTACCGCCGCTCGTGGTTCCGATGAAGACGCCCCCCGCGCCGGGGAGGACGATGGGCGCGGCGCACGTTCCGGACCCGGCCGTGGTCGTCGGTGTCGGCACCGGGCCGGCCGGCGTCGCGGTCGCGGGAATGGCGGTGGTCGTGGCGAGCACCGTGGTGGTCGCGACCGGCGTGGTCGTCGGCGCGGCGGTGAAGGTCGCGGTTGCCGTGCCGAGCGGCGTGGTCGTCCGGGTCGGCGTGGCGGTGCGCGACACGGTCGGGGTCGGAGTCGCCGTTCGCGTCGGCGTCGGCGTGCGCGTCGCCGTGGGGGTAGTCACGACGGTCGGGGTGGCTGTGCGTGTCGTCGTCGGGGTGATCACGACGGTCGGGGTGGCCGTGCGGGTCGCCGTTCGGCTGGGCGTCGCGATCGCCGTCGGTGTCGGCGTTGCGTTGGCACAGTCGACGCACTCGAAGAGGGCGACGTAGCTCGTGTCGGTCGCGGGCGTGACGATCTCGTGGCTCCGCGCACCGTCGTCCGACCAGGAGACGAACGTGTAGGTGTTGCCGTTCAACGTTTGCGGCGACGGCGCGCTGATGGATACAGCCGCCCCGACGATCTCGGTACGGACGAAGGGTGTGAGGTTTGCCTCGGGACCCGCGGTCAAGGTGAGGCCGGGCGGATCGGTCGCGAACGTGAGGTCGACGGTCTCGGGGTACAGGAAGACGCTCTTCGTGTCGGTGAGCCCGCCCGCGTCGGTCGCGGTGAGGCGGAGCTCGAGGTGGGTCGGGTACTCGTGCTCCGGCGCCGTGAACGAGCCGGTCGCGCCGGCGAAGGTCTGCACCGTGTGCTCGTGGCAGTTGGCCGGGCAGTGGTGCAGGACGAGCATCCAACTGAGCGCGGACGATCCGAGCGTGCCCTGCTGGGGATCGGTCGCCGATCCGGAGAAGGAGATCACGCTGCCCGCGTGCCAGGTCGTCGACCCCGAGGGCGTCAGGATCGTCGCAGTCGGGCTCGAGTTGCCGGCGGTGATCGTCACCGTCGCGATCGACGTGGCGCCGTGCGGGTCGGTGACGCGGAGCTTCGGTTTGTAGGTGCCCGCCGACGAATAGGTGCGGCTCGGAGCGACCGCGGTCGAGTCCCCGAACGTGCCGTTGCCGTCGAGGTCCCAGCTGTAGGCGAGCACGTCCCCGGGATCGGGATCGCTCGAGCCGGAGCCGTCGAACTGCACGACGAGCGGCGTCGGGCCGTTGGTCTTGTCGACGTCGATCACGGCGACCGGCGGCTCCGTGCCGGCGACGTAGCGGATGCGGTAGACGTTCCCGCCGCTGATGTCGACGTAGAAGAGGTCGCCGTTCGGCCCGATCTTGAGGTCCACCGGTGTCGATGCGGCCGAGCCGAACGTGAAGCGCCCGCTCGGGTCGGGCTCGCCGTCGGGACCGAGCGGCATGGCCCAGATGCAGTTGCGCGCGTAGTCGGCGAAGAAGAGCGCGCCCTCGTAGCTCGTCGGGTAGGAGCCGGTGCCGTAGAAGGCGAGGCCGGTCACCGACGAGCTGCCGGTGCCGCAGACCTCGTCGGGCACGACCTTGTCGCTGTGCTTGTAGGCGTAATACGGGTCGGTGACGGTACCCGGCGCGCCGTACAAGCCGGTGCAGAGATTCAGTCCCGTCGACTGATAGCTCGGCTGCTTGCCGATGCCTTCGTAGCAAGGCCAGCCGAAGTTCTCGATCGGGATGTCGCCGGTGTGGGCGACGCGATTGACCTCTTCCCACTCGTTCCAGCCGACGTCGCCGACCCACATCTCGTTCGTGCCCGGGCGGGCCGTCATGCGGAACGGGTTGCGGAGGCCGTAGGCGATGATCGGATCGTCGGCCACCGTCGTGCCGCCGACGAGCGGGTTGTCGGGCATGGGCCCACCCGTGACCGGGTCGAGCCGGAGCACGGTGCCGTCGAACGTGACCGCATCGCCGCTGCTCAGGAGATCCTGACTGCGGAGCGCGCCGCCCTCGGCAGTCGGCGGCGAGAGCGTCGACCCGACGGTGCCCGGCGGGTCGCCGCAGGGGTTCTTCGACGGCCAGCCCTTCTGGCCATAGTCGACGAAGTTGAAGCTCGCGCCGTCGCCGCCGCTCACATAGAGGGCGCCGTCGCCGCCGAAGTCGATCGTGCCGATCGAGTGGCTCGGGTACTGCTGGCAATAGTTCTCGATGAAGATCTGCTCGCTCCCGACCATGACGTTGCCCATCGCGGTCAGGCGCGAGACGCGCCCGGCGACGACGCACCCGTCGGCGGTGTCACCCGGTGGGTTCGGGCACCCGTCCGACGTGCCGCCCGGGGCACCCCAGCGCGGCGGCGTGCCGCCGACGACGGCGTCGAGCGTGTAGAGCACGTACACGTACGGGGTCGTCGGGAAATTCGGGTGCAGCACCATGCCGAGGAGGCCACGGTCCCAGAAGTTGTGGGTGTTGGTGCGGAGGTCGGCGAACGTGGTCGGGGTCGTGTCCGAGAGCGAGTCGTAGACTTTGATGAGCCCGCTCTTCTCGGCGATGAACACCCGGCCGTCACTCGCGAACTGGATGCTGGTCGGCTGCGTCAGGCCGGAAAACGCCGTGGTTTGCTGGAACCCACTGGGCAGAGCGATGGCGTGGACGCCCGTTGCGGGCATGAGGAACAGGACGAGGAGCAGCAGGAAGGGAAGCATCGAGGACCCCGATGCGTGGCGTGGGATGGCCACGGCGTTGTCGAATTTCGTGATGCGTTCTGGATGGCACGGTGCGCCACCGACCGCAATCCGCAATCGTCCGGTCCCGGACGGTCGGCATGAAACTGCCGCCCGATTGCTCGGGATGACGCGCCAGCAGGTGCGGGGCGGTCGGCGACCCGGCCCCACGAATTCGTTGACATGGCTCCGGCCCCGTGAAATCAGGCTGCCGAGCGCTCCGCCCACCTCGAGCCTCCGGTCGGCAGCGGATTTCAGGTGCTGGACCGGCGAGGCGGTGCCGAGGCATCTATAAACCATGCGGATTGCGCTGATCTCGGACCTCCACGCCAACGAGGTCGCGTTGCGGGCCGTCCTGGCCGACGTCGACCGGGTGGGGTGCGACGAGATCATCTGTCTCGGCGACGTCGCCACGCTCGGGCCGCAACCCAACGCGGTGATCCAGCTCCTCCGCGAACGCACCACCCGACGGATTCTGGGCAACCACGACGACTTCATGCTGAACCCGGACCTGATCCGTAGCTACACCGAGGTGCCGGTGGTCGTGGACAGCGTCGAGTGGTGCCGCGCGCGGCTCTCCGACGACGAGGTCGCCTTTCTCCGCACCTTCAGCCCGAACATGGAGATCGACCTCGGCGGCGGCGCGACGCTGGTCCTCTACCACGGCACGCTGCGCTCCCACATGGAGGATCTCCTCGCGACCACGCCACCGGAGGAGGTCGACGAGATGCTGCAGGGTCGGCGCGGCACCATCATGGCCGGCGGCCACACGCATCTGCAGATGGTGCGCCAGCACAACGGCGTGCTCATCGTGAATCCCGGCAGCGTCGGCCTGCCGTTCCGCGAGCACCCCGTGAGCCGCCCGCCGACGCTCCTCGGCCACGCCGAGTACGCGACGATCGAGTCGAGCGGCGGCAGCGTCGGTGTCCAGCTCCGCCGCGTCCCGGTCGACAGACAGGCGATGGCCGCCGAGATCGCCGCGACCGACAACCCGATCCGCGGGTACCTGCTCGAGCAGTACCAGTAGCGCGGGTTCAATCGGGTCTCTCCCATCTCGTCGATCCGGATGGGAGCCGCGCGCGATCGTTGGCCCGCCATCGAAGACCTGCGAGCTGCCGGCGGTTCGCCCTGCGACTCGCTACTCGCCCGACGGACGCATCGGCCTCACCCTCGCGCACCCCTGGGCCGACGGCACCCGCGCTCATCTTCGGCGGGGTGGAATTCCTGGAGAAGCTCGCGGTTTTGATCCCGAAGCCCCGCGTTAATCTACTGATCTACCACGGGATCCTCGGCGCTCGATCGCGCCAGCGGGCGGGGGCCGTGGCGCAGGCGTTGCCGGTGAATCGGGAGGCCGCACCGTCGATGTCGCCACCCGCCATGGCTGCGTCGTCGCTCCCGCCGAGCGCACCCTCGCGCCGCGCCTGGGCGTGGGCCGACCTCATGCGCCGGGTCTTTGAGATCGACGTTCTCGCCTGCGTCTGTGGGGCTCGGCTGCGCTTTGTCGCTACGATCGAAGACCCGCCCGTCGTGCAGCGCATCCTGCGCCACCTCGGCCTCCGAACCGAGACCCCGGCTTCCGGCCCCGCTCGGCCGCCGCCCCGAGCCGGGGACGACCTTGGCTTCGCGTTTTCGCCGTAGCGCTGGCTAACGGCTCTGCGGCACCCGGCACCTCCCAGCGTCGCCCGCGCGATCAACACCGCGCTGCGGCTCGGCGAGGTCGTCGCTGCCCGGGTACGGCCTCCGGCGCCGCACGGAGCGGCAGAGACCCCCGATTCTCGTCGGGGCGAGGCTCTAATCCGCCCCGTCGTTACGGAATAGGAAGAAAGTTGAATAGGAAGAAAGTTCGGGGAAGGTGCGAAGGTTCGATAAGCAGGAGCTACGTCAACACGGCGGCTAATGCGGACTATCGACCTCACTTCGATGGCCATTCGCCTCGGTCGAGTGAAGGGCATCCGCAACCTAGAGTCGAGATGGCGTGGGCGCGTCCGCCACGACGGACGCGCCCACGGTCAGGCCGTTAGTTTCTCATGGATTGCATTCGCACGGGTACACGCCGAACTCGGGAACCCGGGCGCGGTCGATGCAATCGACCTTGTACTCGGTGACGCAGTCGACGCATTCCACGATGTCGGCCAGGGTGACGATCGGGCTCGAGCACTGCGGACCACCGCCCGGAACCTTGACGGCATTGCAACTCGGTGGGAAACCGATCGCGGCGGGCGTGAAGTCGTCGCTATTGCCACTCCCGGTGATCACGGCGCCGCTCGGCGTCGTTACCGACGCGTCGCAGAGGCTGTCGCCGCCCCCGCAGGCCTTGCAGATCGACTTCACCTTCTTGGCCTCGGCTTTGCCGATCGCCACCGCCGCCTTCTGGGACGGGCTGCCGACCGTCGCCAGGGCATCGGGACAGACGCCCGCGTGCTTGCCATTGATGCGAGCATCCCAGCACTTGGTGATCGCCTTCTCCTTCGCGAGCAGGAACTTCGAGGTGTTCTTGCCGATCGCCTGCTGGCACTTGTTGAGCGCCGAGCCCGGTGTGCTCGGCACGAGGCTCGCGTAGTAGAGCGCGATCGCCTGATCGACCGCCGCCTCGCCGACGCAGGCGATGCAGGCCGCGATGTCGCCGCAGTCGGCGATGGCGGCGCTGCAGGCGGGATTCGCATTGCTCTCGAAATTGGGGCAGGTGGCGGGCCAGCCGAGCCCGGCCGGCGGCTCCTCGTTGGTGAGGACGCCGCCGCAGACCTTGTCGTCACCGCCGCACGCCTTGTCGATGCCGGCCCCGAGCTTCGTGACCGCGCTCGCGATCTTCGTGCTCGCCGTCGCATCCGGGCAGGAGCCGGAGCCGGTCTTCACCACGTTGTCCTCGCATTTCTGGAGAATCTTGGTCTTGGCGGCGTAGAACTTGGAGGCGTTCTTCGCAATGCCGCGCTTGCATTTGGCCGCCCCGGCCGTGACCGGCGTCGCGGTGGGCGCGGGCGCAGGCGGCGGAGTGCAGGTGTGAACCGGTGTGGGAGTCACCGTTGCCGTCGGGGTCGGGGTTGCGGTCGCGGTCGGGCCACCCGCGGTCAATGTTGGCGTCGGCGTCGGTGTCGCGGTGGCAGGTGGTGGTGCCGGCGGCGCGACGTCGAGGCTGTCCAGGTTGTCGTCGCCTCCGCCCGTCACCGGATTCGGACCGCAAGAGCGCAGGGTCCAGAGGTTCATGTTCTCCGCCGGAACCAGAATGCAGGCGGCGCCGGGCGCGCCGAGCGCCGTGCCCTCGGTGAGGATGTCGCCGGCCGCGAGGGGCGCGCCCGCGAGCGGGCCCGGGCATGGGTTCGGCGTGCCGACCGTTGCAGAGCCTGGCGTGAGGGAGAAGAGCACGATGTCACCGGCCCCGGGCGCGAAGGCGAGCGGGAGGCCGTCGACGTCGTCCATGGCGAGGGCGTCGATGTCGTCGCTGCCAGGTCCGCCGATCAAGTCGAGACCGAGCGCAAGCGGGGGCGCGTAGACGCCAATCGCTCCCGCGCCCGCCGGCTTGACGATCACGGCGCCCGGCAGCATGCCTGCGGCGGCCGCGGTCGGCGGGTCCACCGAGTAATAGACCGGGACCGTTGGCAGCCCGGCCGCGAACCACGCACCGAGCGGCGCCCCGTCGAACTCGTCCCGGTTGTCACCGCCGGGAACCGGCTCGGCGAGCGCGACTCCCGCCGCCGGTGCAAAGGCGCAGACCGCCGCGGGCAGTCCATCGCCGTCGCTGATCTGGAAATTGGGCATCGAGCCGGGGGCGAAGGCCGGCAACGGCGGAGCAAACGCTGCGACCGTCATGAAGATGTCGGCAGCGGCATCGCTGGTTAATGGTTGGGCACACGCCTCCGAACCGACGTCGGGCGGAAACGGTCCGGGCGTGGCAGGTCCGCCGCACACCCCGCCGGCGACACCGGTCGCGGCCCCATCGACACCGATCATGAAGGAAGCACCACCCGCCGGTATGGGGAGCGCAATCGGGAAGAGTCCCGTCGAAAATCCGTCGACGTTCGCGCCGGCTGCAGGCCCGGGCCAGCCGAGACCGCAACCCACCGGGCCCATTCGAACGACCGACGTCGGCAGCGGAAAGAACGGCGGCCCCTGCAGCATGTCGCCGAAGGCCGAGAACGGTCCTGGCAGACAATTCGGCGGTCCAGCCGCCGGAGCGGTCGGCGATCCGGGCGCGATCGAGAAGGTCTGCGCCGCGGCACCGAACGCGCCAGCGAGGGTCACGACCAAGACGCCTGCGCACAGCAGCGCCCGAACATGGGGTTGCATGGGACCTCCTCGAGGGTTGCGGGCTGCGTTGGAAGGACGAGTATTCGGCGCTAGCACCGCCAGGAAGGCGGCGTCAACGAGAAACCGCGTCAAGTCAGGTGCGTACGGAGGAATCGGCCGATGCGCTCGACGGCGGCGGTCGCTTCGGGGACGCGGCCCGCGAAGATGTGCCACATGTGAATCATATCGGCGCAGATCTCTAGGTCGACGGGCACTCCGGCGGCGCGGCAACGCTCCGCGAAGCGGCGCGAGTCGTCGACGATGACCTCGGCGTCACCGACCTGGATCAGCAGCGGCGGGAGCCCGTGCAGATCGGCGAGCACCGGCGACGCGCGCGGATCGCGCGGGTCGGCGTCGCCGAGGTACCAGGCACGAAACATCGCGAGCTCGTCGGGCGCGATGATCGGATCGCGCGTGGCACGGCGCCGGTCGCCCTCGGCGTCCTCGCGGACGAGGTCGAGCCACGGGGACAGCAGGACGGCGGCGACCGGAAGCGGCGTGCCGCGGTCCCGCAGCGCGACCAGGAGCGCCGCCGTGAGCGCACCACCGGCGGAATCCCCGGCGACCGCGAGACGCACCGGGGCCGCACCGCGGGCGAGTAGCGCCTCGTACAGCGCGACGATCCAGTCGATCGCCGCTGGGAACGGAGCCTCGGGTGCGAGCGGGTAGTCCGGCAGCAGCACGCGGGCGCCGGCCGCGCGGCCAACGTCCGCCGCGAGCTTGCGGTGCGTGTCGGGCGACCCGATCACGAAGCCGCCGCCGTGCAGATAGAGCACGGTGCGAGCCGGATCGACGTCCGGCGTCGTGAGCTCCTCGACGGCGACGTCACCGATCGTGACGACCGCGCGGCGCACGTCGGCGGCCGCCGGGAGGGCGGTTGCCACGAAGCCCGCGCGCATCGTCGCGACGTCGAGCGGCCCCGGCGCGCGCCGGCGGGCGAACAACGCCTGCACGAGCTTCTGGAACTGCGGGCTCGTCGCCATCGCGCTCACGCTGCGTCCAACGCCGTCAGGCCGCGCATCGACGTCACGCCGTATCCATTCGACGTCACGCCGTGCCGATGCCCATGCCGCCAGAAACGCCGAGCGTCTCGCCCGTCACGTACGAGGCTTCCTCGGACGCCAGAAACGCGACCGCCGCCGCGACTTCCTCGGGCCGGCCGAGGCGCCGGAGCTCGGTCGCGGCCGCCATCGCCGCAACGATCTGCACACCGCGCTCGTGCGCGCGGAGCGCATCCAAGAGCGGGGTGTCGATCGGACCCGGCGCGACCGCGTTCACGGTGATGCCGTAGCGCGCGCCTTCCCGCGCGAGTGAGCGCGTGAACGCGATGACGCCGCCCTTCGCCGCCGCGTAGACGGCGTTCGCCTTGGCACCGAGCCGTCCGGCCTCGGAGGCGATGTTGACGATGCGACCGTAGCGGGCGTGCTGCATCGCCGGGAGCGCCGCGTGCGTACACGCAAGGACGCCCTCGAGGTTGACCGCCAAGAGGCGCCGCCAGCGCTCCGGTGTCATCGCGCCGAAGAAGTCGAAGTCGTCGACGCCCGCGTTGTTGATCAATACGTCGAGGGGGCCGACGGCGGCGACCACAAGCTCGGCGGCCACGACGTCGGCGACGTCGAGCGTGACGGCGCGCGCGCCGATCCGGACCGCGAGCGCATCGGCCGCGCCGCCATCGATGTCGCCGACCACGACCTCGGCACCCTCCGCGGCGAGACGCGTGGCGATCGCGGCGCCGATGCCGCGCGCGCCGCCGGTCACGAACGCTCGCCGGCCCGTGAACCTCATCGTCCCGTGAACCGTGGCGCGCGCCGCTCGATGACCGCCGCGAGCCCTTCGCGCGCGTCGGCCGTGCTGGAGAGCCCGTCGTTACAGAATAGGAAGAAAGTTGAATAGGAAGAAAGTTCGGGGAAGGTGCGAAGGTCCGATAAGAAGGAGCTACGTCAACACGGCGGCCAATGCGGACTATCGACTATCGACCCGGACTATCGACCTCCGCGACGGATCGGATGAGCTCCGAGACACCGCTGCCGCGCGCGTTGAGCAGATGGTCGATGGCGACGTCATATCGCGGGCCACGGCACACTCTCGGAGCACGATCGCCGCTTGACCCTCGTGCGCGCGATATACATCATGCCGCTACATCATGGTGGCCCGAACGGAAAAGCGCACGCAGGTCTATCTGACCGGGGCCCAGCACAGCGCTGCGTCGTCGTTGGCCCGTAGTCTCGGCACGTCCCTCGCGGGCGTCGTCCGAGAAGCGCTCGACGCGTATCTCGCCCGCAAGAAAGACGGTGCCAGGTCGACGTGGGACGGTGACCCGGCCCTCGCGCTGATCGGCAAGATCCCCCTCGCAACGCGATCGCACCCGGAGGGCCTCGCCGACGACATCGATCGCATCGTCTACGAGGAGGACGCGACCCCGTGGTCTTCGCCGACAGCTCCGGATTCATCGCCGCGTTCGATCCGCGGGAAGCGCGGCACGCAGAAGCCGCTGCAGCCTGGCGGCAGATCGCGAAAGCGCGTCAGCGGCTCGTCACCACGCAACTCGTCCTCGCCGAAACCGTAACCTTTCTCCGGCGGCGCGGAGGGTGGGAGCTGTCGCGCCGTGTGGGCAGCGCGCTTCTCGAAAGCTCGGCGATCGACGTCGTCGGCCTCGACGCCGATCAGCTCGCGGCGGCGTGGCGGGAGTTCGTGCGCAATCCCGACCCGAAGCTTTCCCTATGCGACGCTGCTTCGTTCATCGTGATGCGCGACGGCAAGATCCGACGCGCCTTCACGCTCGATCGTCACTTCGAGGAAGCGGGCTTCGAGGTCGTGCCGCGCTTTCCCGTTTGACGAGCCTGCGGGCGTGCAACTGCGCGACCATCGCGGCGCTTGCCCACGATGCCGAGATGGGTTGCTTGGCAATCTTTTCTTGACGAGAGCAACCAACTTCTGGCCGTGTGCTGGCCGCTCGCCGCTGGTGGCATTCAGGCCGCGAAGCTGCCACACCTTTTCGAATGCGCTCACCGATCTGCGACCTCTTGGGGATCGAGTTTCCCCTGCTCGCGTTCAGCCACTGCCGCGACGTCGTCTCGGAGGTGTCGCGGGCCGGCGGGTTCGGCGTCTTCGGCGCCGTCAGCTTGCCGCCCGACCGCCTGGAGGAGGAGCTGCGCTGGATCGACGACCACGTCGGCGGCAAGCCCTACGGCATCGACCTGATCGTACCGAACAAGGTCATGGGGAAGGGCCAGGCGCTCACGACCGCGGATCTGCTCGCGGCCGTTCCCGACGAGCACAAGGCGTACGCGGCGAGCATCCTCGCGCGCTACGACATCGACTCGGACGACCTCGACGACACGCGCCGTGGCCAGACCAGCCTCGGGACGAATCTCCTCGAGGCCGGCGCCGCCCGGTCGTTGGAGGTGGCGTTCGCGCATCCCATCAAGCTGATCGCAAACGCGCTCGGCGTGCCGCCGCAGATCATGCTCGATGCCGGCAAG
The DNA here is from genome assembly GCA_964631985.1 of uncultured Polyangiaceae bacterium. GTDB lineage: Bacteria > Desulfobacterota > Binatia > UTPRO1 > UTPRO1 > UTPRO1. The sequence goes on from CAZWAX010000129.1 coordinate 11,006, forward strand.
AAGCACGGCGTCCCGGTCGCGGCGCTCGTCGGCACCAAGCAACACGCGATCCGTCAGGTCGAGGCCGGCGTCGACATCCTGGTCGTGTCGGGTGGCGAGGCCGGCGGCCACTGCGGCGACGTCTCGACCCTCGTGCTGGTGCCCGAGGTGTGGGAAGCGATCCAGCCCTACAAGAACGTGCCGATCCTCGCCGCCGGCGGGATCGTCACCGGCCGGCAGATGGCGGCCTGCATGGCGATGGGCGCGGCCGGCGCCTGGACGGGCTCGGTCTGGCTGACCACCAACGAGGCCGAGACCAATCCGGTCGTGAAGGAGAAGATGCTGGCCGCGAGCTCGCGCGACACGGTCCGCTCGCGCGCCCGCACCGGCAAGCACTCGCGGCAGCTGCGCTCGCCGTGGACCGACGCCTGGGAGAGCCCGGACGCGCCGACGCCGCTCCCGATGCCGCTGCAGTCGATGGTGAGCGAGCCGGCGCTTCGCAAGATCGACAAGCTCGCCGAGGGCGGCCACCCCGGCGCCAAGGAGCTCGCGACTTACTGGGTCGGGCAGGGCGTCGGCCTCATGAACCAGAGCAAGTCGGTGCGCGCGGTCGTGCAGGAGTTCAAGGAGGACTTCCTGACCGCGTACGAGCGCCTGACCACCTGTCTCGGCGACTGAGCCCGGTCGGCGGCGTCCGATGGAGCGCCCGATGACCGGCTTCACGACCGACGCCGCGGGCCACTGGGTCGCCCTCCTCGGCTGCGGTCATCGCCAGCACGTGCGCCACGATCCGCCGCTCGCCGAGCGGCCGTGGGTGACGAGCGAGGAAGGTCGGCGCGCCAAGCTCGGCCAATCGCTCGATTGCGTACGGTGCGACGCCTTCGAGCTTCCCGACGGCGTCGTCGCCTACAAGAGCACGGACGTCTTCACGGAGACGACGATACCCGCCGGTCTCCGGAAGGATCACGCCACCAAGGCGGGCGTATGGGGGCGGATCGTCGTCAGCGAAGGGCGGCTCTCGTACCACGTACAACCGCCGCTCGAACGCAGCGTCGACCTCGCGCCCGGCGCGCCCGGCATCGTCGTCCCCGAGGTGCGCCATCACGTCGCACCGCTCGGCGCCGTCCGGTTCCACGTCGAGTTTTTGCGCCCGCCCGCGGAATCCGCGTAAGGAGAAGATCATGTTCCAACAACCGCTGGATTTCCGGGACGAGAGCGAAGCCCTCTACGGGGTGCTGAGCCAGCTCTCCGACGCCGACTACGCCCGCACGACGCAATTCAAGGGGTGGACCATCCACGACGTCGTGAGCCATCTGCACGCGTGGAACTGGGCCGCCGACCTGGCGCTCGCCGATCCGGAGGCGTTCGACGCGTTCCGCACGAGGCTGCTCGGTGAGCTCGCCAACGGTCGCCGTCTGCGCGCCATCGAAGGCGACTGGCTCGACGGCGCGACGAATCGCGCCCGCCTCGACCAATGGCGCGAGCTCTATCTCGCCATGACCGAGCGCTTCCTCGTGGCGGATCCGAAGAAGCGCGTCGCCTGGGCCGGACCCGACATGAGCGTGCGCTCGAGCATCAGCGCGCGCCTCATGGAGACCTGGGCCCACAGCCAGGAGATCTACGACCTCCTCGGCCGCGAGTGCGTCCACACCGATCGCATCAAGAACATCGCCGACCTCGGCGTCCGCACGTTCGGGTGGGCCTACGTGAACCGCGGCCGTGCCGTCCCGACGCCGGCGCCGCAGGTGCGGCTCACGGCGCCGTCGGGCGCCGCGTGGATCTGGAACGAGGACGAGACCGCGAACCACATCGAGGGCAGCGCGGTCGACTTCTGCAAGGTGGTGACCCAGACCCGCAACGTCGCCGACACGAGCCTGCGCGTCGTCGGCCCGGTCGCGACGGACTGGATGACCATCGTCCAGTGCTTCGCCGGGCCGCCCGAGGACCCGCCGGCGCCCGGGACGCGGTTCCCGAAGTAACGCGGTTCTCTGCTGAGGCCCGCGCGCATCGCCGCTGCCACGGGGGTGTGGGGTGTCGGTCTCCGGCTCCGAGTCTCGCGGGCCCATCCCGCTCAAGGGTCTCCTTGCGCATGGCCTCGTGCGCTCGCCAGTCGCCTGCGCCCGACACCCCACACCCCCGAGCCACGGCCAGTGCGCGATGACGAGACGAGAGTCGGAACGACGGTGCAGTCGGACAGCGTTCCTGTCGCGGCGCGTTCCGTCGGACTCGCGCTTTGGCTAACGGCGAGTAACCGGCGCAAGCGTCGATCCTCGCGCCGATGGTGAGTCGGCGTGCGTGAGCACGGCACGCTGACGCGCAGATTGCGCAGCGGCCGCTGGTCGTGGGGATGGGGTGGCGCTGCGCCGGCGACTGGCGAGCGCACGCAAAGCTGCGCATGGAGATCCTTGAGCGGGATGGGTCCGCGAGACGCGGAGCCGGCGCAGCGCCACCCCATCCCCACGATGGCAGAGGCGCACGCGCAGCTTTGTGTCGCGGCGCGAGCTACCGCACGCCCGGCGCTTCGTAGCCCATGGCCGTGACGTACTCGGCGTAGCCGCCCTCGTATTGCACCGGCCCGTCGGGGCCGCCGATCTCGAGGACGCGGTTCGAGAGCCCGCGCAAGACCGAGCGGTCGTGCGAGACGAAAATCATCGTGCCGTCGAAGTCGGCGAGGGCGCCCGTCAGCATGTCCTTGGTGGCGAGGTCGA
>CAZWAX010000130.1:0-13517 GCA_964631985.1 uncultured Polyangiaceae bacterium
CGCCGTCGCGACGACCAGCGCCCGGAACCAGAAGGTCACCGGTCGAGGAGCTCCAGGCGCTCGGCCTTCCGAAAGGTCGTGCGCAGGCCGTCGTAGTCCTGGGCCGTGAAGGGTTGGTAGGCGGTCGAGCCGCGGGTCCGCCAGTAGAGCGGGGCGTCGGGCAGGCGCCGCCGGCAGAAATGCACGCCCTTGAGGTTGCGGACGAGGATCTTGGCGGTGCCGGTGTAATCGAACTCGTCGACGAGGCGAATGAAGTCGGGGAACCACTTGCGATCCATGCTGCCGCCCGTCACCTGCTGCTCGCAGTAGTCGAAGAACGCCTTGGGATCGAACTTCGCGCCGTCACGCAGCTTGATCGCGGCCATCACGAGCTCGTCGGAGACCGCGCACGGCACGCCGTAGGCGGCGGCGAGCACGATGTCGGGATGCTCCTGGAGGAGGCGTGCGACCTGCAGCGCCGAAAAATTCTCGCCGTCCTTGCGGATCCAGTCGTCGGTGCGGCCGTCGAAGTAGAGGAACCGTTTGCCGTCACGCTCGAGCACGTGCCCGAGATCGCCGGAGTGGTAGACGCCGTCGCGGAACTTGCTGGTGTTGGCGTCGGGGTTGTCGAAGTAGCCCTGGAAGAGGCTCGTGTCGGCGGCGACCCGACAGATCTCGCCGACGGCGTCGTGGTAGTTGAGGATCTTGCCGTCGCCGCCGAACTCGGCGGATGGACACTCCTGGCCGCGCTCGTTCAGGATCTTCACGGCCGGATCGGTGATCTCGCCGACGCTGCCGCGGGGGTCGCCTTTGCGACGGAAAGTGGAGATCGCGGCCTCGGTGGAGCCGTAGAACTCGAACATGTCCTCGAGCCCGAACCAGTCCGTGAACTTGTCGATGTCGGGTGGCGCGGCGCCGTTGCCGACGGCGTACGCGAAGCGGTTCTTCGGGTTGTTGGTGACCTCGGCGCGGATCTTCGCCACGTCGCCGCCGTACTGCTTGTCGAGCGCCGAGAGCACGTAGTGCACCGGCTCGCCGACGTAGTTCCAGAACGTGACGCCGTAGCGGAAGACGTCGGGCGTGAACTTGCTCGCGCTGAAGCGCTCGTTGATGCCGAGCGCGCCGCCCACCCAGAAGGCCGGCATCATGCCGACGAAGATCGCGTTCGAGTGGAAGAGCGGCATGCAGGCGTAGCCGACGTCGTCCTGGCCGAGCCCGAGGTTGGTCGAGACCCCGAGGCCGACGGCACAGAGCTTCATGTGGTTGTTGTTGATGCCCTTCGGGAGTCCCGTCGTCCCCGAGGTGTAGATGACCATGAGGTTGGTCGTCGGATCGACCTCGGCGGCCGGCGGCTCGAGCGCGGTGCCGACCGGGCCCACTTCCTTCTCCATCGCGGCCAGCCAGTCGTTGCCGACCGGCAGCGCCGTCGGGTCGTCGGGGGTGTCCCGGAGCACGAGGATGTTCTCGATGGAAACGGTCGTGAGCTGCGCCCGCACGCGCTCGACCTCGGGTAACAGGCGCTCGTCGACGATCAGGATGCGGGCGCGCGACTGATTGACGACGCCGGCGAGGGTCTCGCCGCGGAGACCCGTGTTGATGCCGAAGAGGGTGTACCCCGCGTAGGCGCAGCCGAAGAACAGCGACACCAGCTCGAAGTGGTTCTCGAGCAGCATCGCGACGTGGCCGGGTTGGTCGGCGCTCGTCGGCTCCAGCCGGCCGCGCAGGAAGTGGGCGGTGCGCAGCGCCTCGTCGCGCGTTTGGCGGTAGGTCCACGTCCGGTCGTCCTGCATGAGGAAGACCTTGCCGCCGCAGACGGCGTCGGCGGCACGCGCTTCGAGCTGGGCGCCGACGGTGAACGGCGCCATGAACTGTAGGGGTTCGGACACGACACTCCTCCTCTAGTGGATGGAAACGGGGGTGACGCCGGAATATAGCCCTACGTTCGTTCCGGGCGCCACCCAACCCCGCTGTAGTCGTGGAGGAAATGGCCGATGTCCGACTCCGTGTTGCTGATCGAGAAACGCGAAGGCGTCGCAACCTTCACCCTGAACCGCCCGCAGGCGCTGAACGCCCTCTCGCGCGAGCTCCGGGCCGCGCTGGTCGCCGCGTTCGACGGCCTCCGCGACGACCCCGAGATCGGCGTCGTGATCCTGACCGGCACCGGCCGCGCCTTCACCGCTGGGCTCGACCTGAAAGAGCTCGGCGATACCGGCTTCGGCGCCGGCGCCACCGAGGCCGCGGTCGCCGACGGCGACGTCATCCAGGCCATGGCACGGTGCGCTCAGCCGATCATCGGGGCCATCAACGGGTTCGCCGTCACCGGCGGATTCGAGATCGCGCTCGCCTGCGACCTCCTGATCTGTTCGAGCGCGGCCCGCTTCGCCGATACCCACGCGCGTGTCGGCGTCATGCCGGGGTGGGGGCTCAGTCAGAAGCTCAGCCGGACGATCGGCATCTATCGCGCCAAGGAGCTGTCGCTGACCGGCAACTACCTGAGCGCGGCGCAGGCCGCCGAGTGGGGGCTGGTGAACCGCGTGGTCGCACCCGACGATCTCCTGCCGACGTGCCACGCGCTCGCCCGCGACATCCTCTCCTGCGACCCGACGGTCATGCGTGCCTACAAGCGCGTCATCGACGACGGGTACGCACGAACCTTCGGCGACGGCCTCCGCCTCGAGAACGACGCCTCGCGCACCCACGCCCGCACGCTCACCGCCGACGCGATCGCGACCCGGCGGGCGGGGGTGCAAGCGCGGGGGCGCGAGCAGAAGGGCTGACACGGCGAGTCCACCGACCCTGGCGAGCGCGCCCGAAGATCGAGCTGCCGAGACGGACTGCGGCTACTCGAGCGTGTCGATCATCCGGTCCAGCCCCCTCGTGTGCACGTGCAGGTGCAACACGGACGGCCCGAGCTCCGCGAGAATGTCGCCCACGTCACGCCCGGCGCGGCGGGCATCTTTGAAACGCCGGCACAGCCGCCGAAACCGCGCGCATTCCTCATCGAGCTCCACTATCTCGCGCTCGATGAACGTAGCGTCATGGCGCGCCCGCTTTACCGCTTTCCGAGGCGCTTGCGCGCGCGATCGAGAGAGCCTCGAAACGCCTCCAGCTCGGCGACCCAGTGCCGCATCACCCCGAGGTTTGGGACCGGCCATGTCATCTCCTTGCGCAGCTTCGCTTCGTGCTCGGCGATTCGCCGCTCGAGGCTGCGAATCCGTCTTCGCAAGCTATTCTTGCCCATCGCCACCCGCAAGCGTGCGAATGAGCGCCGTGACTCGCAAGAATACTCGAATCCCGTGGAACGCCGGACCCACGCGGCGCGGCCGACTACTCGTGGCCGACATCGCGAACGACCAGGATCAGCCTGTCGGCCGAGCGTGCGAAATCGGATACCGTGATTTCATGGGGATGTTTGACACGGTTCGGTGCGAGTACCCGCTGCCGGAGCCGGAGCACAACGCGCTCGACTTCCAGACGAAGTCGCTCGACTCCTACTTAGACGACTACACGATCACCCGCGACGGCCGGCTACTCCGCCATGCGCACGATGGCCTGCTGGAGGATCCGACGTCGGCGCGGCGCCCAGCGATGGCGTGCCCGTTCCACGGCGATCTCACGATGTATGCACGGACAACCGCGTTGGCGTGGATCGGATATCTCGTCCGATTCACCTACGGGCGCCTCGACTGGATCCGACCGGTCGAGCTCGATGCGGATGACTATCCGATCGAGCGCGGACCCGATCGTGAAGAGGCGGCGCCGTCGCGTTGCGAGCCGGGCGACGAGGTCGCGCTGCTCGCCAACCTGCGACGGGACCGGAGAGCGCTCGAGGCGCTCCTACGGGAATGCAGCAGCCACTGGGGATACGAAGACAGCGTCTATCGCTTCTACCACCAGAGCTGGAAGGTCTACGGCGTTCAGGAAAGCACCCAGGCGATCGTCGATCGGCTGCGGGCACTCGTCCCGAAGAGGCCCCTGACACATCGGTTCGAGGAGATCGTCACCGCAGGAACGGGCAAGCGCTTCGCGACCGAGCACAACGCCCGATGGAATGAAGAGACCCGGCCGATCATCGAAGCCTTCTTTCACGCGCGCTATTTTCTCGAGATGGCGGTGCGCTACGCCGGCCTCGACGAGCCCCCAACGCCTTTGCCCAGCGGCTACGCGGCGCTCCTGGAGCTGTTTGATCTACGGTGACGTCCGTAGCGTGACCGCACCGACCGCGGAGCCTACGGCCGGATCCACCCTCGCAGTATATTGTCGGCTGCACCAAGATTCGCTTCCGGATGTCCCGGACGCGAAGCCGGCCCCGGGGCGGTGCACGTAGCCGAGCAACGCTCTAAGCCTCTCCGCCTCGCTGCTCGCTAGGACGACCCGTATCCCCCGCCGAACGGCTCGAGGGCGCGTGCTTGTGGTCGAAGGCGAGCCGGCTCGACTGCGCCGCATCGGCCATCGCGACGAACCCGTGGTCGTGGATCGCGGCCATCACGTCCGAAAACGGCGAGCCCTTCGCCCGCTCCCATGACATGCCTCGGCCATGGCTCCGCACGTCCACGTCGTCGACTATCGTTGCAGCGCTCGCCGGGGAGACCGCCCCTACGAAGAGCGCCACGCGCGCGCCTGCATCGCCTTCGTGTGGAGCGGCAGCTTCGGATACCGCGTCCGCACGCGCACCGCGACGCTCGGGCCGGGCGCCGTCATGCTCGGGAATGCCGGCGCACCCTACGTCTGCTCGCACGAGGACGCCGGGGGCGACCGCTGCCTCTCCGTATTCTACGACCCCGAGACGCTCGCGAGCGTCGGGGCTGCCCTCGGCGTCCGCGACCTCGACGCCCCGTTTCGCGAGCCGGCGCTGCCACCGCTCCCACATGCGGGCGCGTATGCATACGCCGTCACGGCGGCGCTGCGCGGGGCCATCGACTGGTCGGTCGACGAGGTCGCGCTCGCGCTTGCGGCGTGGGCGCTCCGCGAGCAAGGCCTGGCCGGCGGCCGGAGGCCCGCCGCGGAGCCGAGCCGACGCGACACCACCCGGGTCGTCGACGCCATGCTCTACCTCGACGAGCATTCCGGCGACGCAGTGACGCTCGCCGACGTCGCACACGTCGCCGGCGTGAGCCCGTTTCACTTTCTCCGCACGTTCCGCGCGACGGTCGGCGTGACGCCGCACCAATACCTCCTCCAGCGCCGCCTCGTGCAGGCGGCGGCGCTCCTCCTCGACACCGACGCGCCCGTGACGGCCGTCGCCTACGACGTCGGCTTCGGGGACCTCGCGCACTTCATCCGCACGTTTGGCCGCACCTTCGGCTGTAGCCCCCGGGCGTTTCGACGCTCCGGCGGCATGCCGGACGCCGCCGCAAGAAACGCAAAGTCTCGTCGCGCGTCCGGCGATACGTAGCCGGGCGGAGGTATCGCAAAATGGATCGGAAAATCGTCGACACACCTTCGGGACGCATCAGCTACGTCGAGCACGGCACGGGACCGGTCGCTCTGTTCGTTCACGGCGTGCTCCTCAACGGCCATCTCTGGCGGCATCAGCTCGCCGACCTCGCCGACGTGCGGCGCTGCGTCGCACTCGACCTGCTCGCGCACGGGGCGACCCGCATCGACCCGGCGCAGGACGTCTCGTCGACCGCCAACGCGGCGATGCTCGTCCAGTTCCTCGATGCGCTCGGCATCGATCAGGCCGATGTGGTCGGCAACGACAGCGGCGGCGGTATGGCCCTCCTCATGGCCGCGCACCACCCGCGTCGCCTCCGCAGCCTGACCCTCACCGACTGCGACGTGCACGACAACTGGCCGCCGGAAGCCTTCAAGGGATTCCTCGCGATGTCGGCCGCCGGCGGTCTGCGCGACGCCTTGGAAGGCATGCTCGGCAACAAGCCGTTCTTCCGGTCGGCCGAAGCGCTCGGCCCCGCATACGAGCACCCCGAGCGCGTGACGGACGAGACGATCGAGACCTATCTCCGTCCGCTCGTCGCGTCGCAACAGCGCATCCGCGACCTCGAGCGCTTCCTCGCCGCCTTCGACTGCGCCCAGACGGTCGCGATCGAGTCCCGCCTGAAGACGCTGCAGATCCCGACCCTGATCGTCTGGGGCACCGACGACGTCTACTTCCCCGTCCGCTGGTCTGAATGGCTCGCGTGCACCATCCCCGGCACCCGCAAGCGCGTCGAGCTGCAAGGCGCGCGACTGTTCTTCCCGGAGGAACGTGCCGCCGAGCTCAACGCCGAGCTGCGCGCGCACTGGAAAACCGTCGTGTAGCCTACGACGCTGGTTGACGCATTCTCGGCACGCCTACGGCAGGAACCCCATGTCGAGATCGGCGTCGGTCCAGTACAGGGTCGGATCGCCGCCATCGAGCCGGAGCACCCCGTTCGCCGGCGTGATCGGATCGATGATCGTGGCATCGGGCATGTTCAGCCAGTGCTTCATGATCGTGCCGTAGACGTCCCGGAAATCCGTCGAGCGGAAATCGTTCAGGGGATCCTGCGAGTACTTGGTGTTGCCCTCGTCGTCGACGTCGTCGAGGTTCGGGTGGTTGCCGTAGACGCCGCCCACCACCTCGCCGCCGACGACGAACATCGGCCCCTGCGAACCGTGGTCGGTCCCGTTCTCGTTCTGCTGGATGCGGCGGCTGAACTCGCTGTACGTGAGGATCAGCACCTTGTCGGCGATCCCGAGGTCGGCCATGTCGTTGTAGAAGGCCAGGATCGACTCGCTGATCTCGCTCAGCAGGTCGAAGTGCTGGCCGTCGACGTCGGCGCCGCCCTGGTCGGCGTGGGTGTCGAAGCCGCCGTTCGACACCTGGAAGAACCGCGCGCCGACCGAGGGGAACGCCGTGCCGCCGGTCAGGACGTTCTCGTGGACGCCGGTGATGACCTTCGCGACCTCGCGCAGATCGAACGCGAGGCTGCGGCCGACGTTGTCGTACGCTTGCCGGATCGCCAGCGGACGGCTGCTCTCGTAGAAGCCGTCGAGCGCCGGGTAGCTCTGGCTCACCTGGTACGTCGCGAGGCCGGTCTGGCCGATGTACGCGAGCGTCGACTGGGCCGACGCCACCGCGTTGTTGTGCAGGGTCGAGTAGGCGGCCTGCTTCGCCGTGATGTCGGCGAACGAGTACTGGTCGAACGGGAAATCGAACTCGAGCACGTTCTCGATCGCCAGCACGCTCGTCAGGCCGTTGGCGAGCTCACCGGTCACGCGGTTGGCGATCGCGATCGCCGGCACGTCGCCGCCGCTGTAGCCGACGCTCGGCGCCGAGAGATGGCGCCCGATCCAGCCGCTGCCGTCGAGGTAGTTCCGCGGCGGATCGCCGGACTGCCAGATGGAGCGCGACTCCTCGTGCGAGAGGTTGTAGTCGGGATAGCCGCAGTTCTGGATCACGGCGACCTTGCCGAGGTCGTAGAGCGACTTCAGCCCCGTCATCGACGGATGGATCGCGAGCGTGCACTGCGTGTTGGGATCCTTGAACGGGTCGAGCAGCGTGTTCTGCAGCTGCGTCGGCGAGAGCCCGATGCCGCCGGTCCCCGCGTTGGCGTCGCGCGCCGCTTCGTACGCGGAGCGCAGCGTCCCGAGACCGTTGTCGGCGGGCGTGACCGTGTTGAGGCCGTCGTTGCCGCCGTCGAGGTAGATGACCACGACGTAGCGGTCGCCGATGGTCTCCGCGGAGGCGCGCCGCAGGAAGGGGGACCCGAGCAGCGACGGGCCGAAGATGCCGCCCGCGGTCGCGAGGCTCGAGCACTTGAGGAACTGTCGACGTGTGATCGCCATGGCGTTCTCCTGGAGCCTCAGTGAACCTGGAAGACGGGCGACATCAGCAAGATGCCGAACAGGCCGTGGAGCTTGACGCGCCGAGTGGTGAAGTCTTCGAGGTCGATCGGGGTGTTCGGCGGCCCGCCGTCGGTCAGATAGGCGATCAAGGCGTCGCGGTCGGCCGTCGCAACCTGATCGGTGATGCCCATGCGGTCGGTCGCCGCATCGACGATGTCGCCGGCGTCGGTGAGCGCGAGGTCGATCAGGCCTCCGGGATCGAACGAGGTCTTCCCGCCGTTCGAGGCCGTGCTGATGTCACGCGCGAACTCGGCGCGCGACCGCATGGTCGCGCTGCTCATCCACGCCTTTTCCCAGTCCCACCCGAACACGCTCGGGGGCTCGAGCAGGATCTGCCCCATGCTCACCAACGAGTCGGCGACGGTCGTGTTGCCGAAGATCAGCTCCTTGCCCTTGGGCTTCATGCCGAGGAGGCGGAGCGTGCTGATCATGTGATCGACCGGCCATTTCACCGACTTCTTGGTGCCGGGACTCGGCGGCTGCGCGGTTTCGAAGAACTCGTCGCTGATGAAGATGCGACGCAGGAGGCCGGCGATGTCCCAGGTGGTGTCGAAGCTCGACGGTCCCGTGCCGACGGTCTGATCGACGAAGGCCAGCGACGGGTCGGGCTGCGCGAAGTACTCGAGCAAGCGGCGGGCGGTGCGTCGCGCCACCGTGTTCTTCATGTCGCTGTCGCGGTGCTGGAAGATGACGTCGACGACGGTGTCGATCTCGGCCGGCCCCTCGCCGCCGGTCGTGAACGACATGCCACCCGGGCCGAACTGGCCGGTGGTCTTGTAGATGACTTTCGGACCGCGATCGGGCTCGGACGGCGGGCTGCCGTTGAAGTCGCTCATGAAGTCGTGGTCGTCCGGGTCGAGGAAGGGGTTGCCCTTGTCGTCGAAGTCCCACCCGGTGAACGCGCGGGCGATCTGCACGACGTCCTCCTGGGTGTAGTTGTCGGCGCCGCTCGTGTCCTTCACGCCGAGCGTGAAGAGCTCCTGCAGCTCACGGGCGTAATTCTCGTTGGGGATGTCCTTCCGGTTGTCGTCGGTGTCGAGGTACTGCATGAGGGCCGCGTCTTTGTTCATGGCCTTCACGAACGTCTTGAAGTTGCCCTTGCAGTTGAGACGCAGGCGCCGGTTCTGCAGCGTCATGAACTTCGGGTTCGTGACGGTGACCGCGCTCGTCGCGAAGTGGTCGTGCCAGAACAGCACGAGCTTTTCCTGGAGCGGCGCCTTCACCTTCAGCATGTAGGCGATCCACTTGTTGCGGACGTCCTCGATCGACTTGCCGTTCGGCTTGAAGCCGTTCGGCTTGAAGCCGATCAACAGGTCGGCGGCGGTGCCGCGCGAGAGGCCGACGAAATCTTCGAGCAACGAGGGCGGCGCACCGAATCCGGACCGCCGCAGCAGATGGCGAGCCGCGGCTTCGTCGAGGGTGGCGTTCTCATCGAGGGGCATGACGGTCTCCTCCGTGCCGAACTGGGCAGCGTCCGGAGGGAAGGGGGCCGGACGCCAACAGCCGCCGGAAGGTAGATCAAGAATGGCGCATCTCTCAAGGGAAAAATGCATGGAGCCCTGCGTCATGCCCGCGCCGACCGCGCTTGCCGCTGACGGCGGCCGGTGACAAAGACGGGCGCGATGCGCCTCCCGCACCAGCTCACCCGCCTCGATCCCGCCGTCCGTCGCGAGGTCGTCGACCACGAGGCCAGCGACGGCTACCCGCTGTCGGGCGTGCTCTACCTGCCGGCGGGGCGCGACCCGGACACGGTCGTATTGGCCATGCACCCGCGCGGCGACTTCACGCGCCACTACCTCGCCCCGCAGCTCACGGCCGGCGGCTACGCCTTCATGGGGGCGGTGACCCGGCACCTGAACAACGACGCGGACGCCCTCCACGAGCGCTTGCTGCTCGACGTCGCGGGGACGGTCGGCTGGCTGCGGCGGCGCTTCCGGAAGGTCGTGCTGCTCGGCAACTCGGGCGGGGGGTCGCTCTTCGCCTTCTATCTCGCGCAGGCGGACACCCCGGCGGGGGAGCGTCTCGACCGCGCGCCCTCGGGCGATCGCGTGCCGCTCGCGAGCACGGACCTGCCGATGGCGGACGGGCTGATCCTCCTCGCGGCCCATCTCGGCGAAGGCATCTTCCTGCTCGACCGGCTCGATCCCTCGGTCGTCGACGAGGCGGACCCGACGACGGTGAACCCCCGCCTCGACATGTACGACGCCGCCAACGGCTACCGCCCGATGACCGCGGGGCCCTCGCGCTATGCCCCCGAGTTCGTCGCGGCGTTCCGGGCCGGACAGCGTGCCCGCTGCGAGCGGCTGGATCGCCAGGCGCTCGCGTGGTGCGAGGAGGCGGCGTGGTTTCGCGCCCGCCGCGGCGTCGCGGACGGCGCCGGCGAGCGGGCATTCGTCGAACGCCACGCGCTGCAACGTCGCTACCTCGTGATCTACCGCACGCTCGCCGACCCCCGGTATCTCGACCCGACGCTCGACCCCTCACCGCGTCCGCTCGGCTCGGTGTTCTCGTTCGGCCGCGACCCGATCGCCGGCAACTACGGCGAAGGGCTCGCCCGCGCGATGAGCGCGCGCGGCTGGCTCTCGACCTGGTCGGGCCTCGCGTCCCATGCCGCGCTCGAGCGCACCCTGCCGGCGGTGCGGGTGCCGACGCTCGTCATCAGCGCCTCGGCCGACACCGACATCTATCCCGCCGAGTGCCGGCGCCAGCTCGTCGCCTCGGGCGCGACCGACAAGGAATACTACGAGCAGGACGGTGCCGATCATTACTTCCGCGCGATCGGCCCGGGCGAGGTCGATCCCCGCGACCGCTTGGCCGACGCCTGCGTGTTGCCGTGGCTGCGGGCGCGATGGCCCGCGTAGCCCTCGCGCTCCTGGCACTGCTCCTCGCCGGCGGGTGCCATCCCCATCGCGCGCCATCCGCGACCGACGGCGCGCCCCTGCGCGTCGGCACGAGCGGCGACTACCCGCCGTTCTCGCTACGCGCGGCAGACGGCGGCTGGAGCGGTTTCGATGTCGAGGTCGCGCGGGCGTACGCGGACGCGCGCGGCCGTCGGCTCGAGCTCGTGCCGTTTCGCTGGCCCGAGCTCGCGCCCCGCCTCGCCGCCGACGACTTCGACGTCGCGATGAGCGGCGTCACCGTACGCGCCGACCGCCTCCTCACCGGCACCATGACCGCCGCCGTGGCCCGCGCCGACGCCGTCGTGGTGGTGCGCCGCCAGGGCGTCCCCGCGCGCGGCCTCGACCGGCCCGAGGTGCGGATCGCGGTGAACCGCGGCGGCCATCTCGAGCGCGTGGCACGCGCCCACCTGCGGCGCGCCGCGCTCGTCACCGTCGACGACAACCGGCGCCTGCCGGTCCTGCTCGCGAGCCGCGAGGTCGACGCCGTCGTGACCGACACGCTCGAGGCCGCGACGTTCGATCCCGGCGCATTCACGATCGCCGCCCGGCTGGCGCGCGACCGGAAGGCCTACTGGGTCGGACCGGGGCACGACGCGCTCGCCGCGGATCTCGACGCGTGGCTGCTGGAACGTGAGCGCGACGGTACGCTCGCGCGTCTGCGCGCCGAACGGCTCGGGGTCGCCGACGCGGCACCCCTGCCCTTCGATCTCGGCCGCATCGTCGATGCCGTCGCGCGCCGGCTGCTCCTGATGCCCGCCGTGGCAGCGGCCAAGCATGCCGCCGGTCTGCCACTCGTCGATCCGGCTCGCGAGGCGGAGGTGATCGCCCGCGCCGTGGCCCGCGGGCGGGCGGCTGGTCTCGATCCCGTGGCGCTCGAGCATCTCGCCCGCGCCCAGATCGGCGCCGCGCGGGCGGTGCAGGAGTCGATCCCGGCCGATGCCGCGGCGCGAACGGCCGACGCACCCACCCTTGCGACCCTCCGCACCCGCATCGACCTGCTCGACGCCGCGATCGTGTGGACGCTCGTCGACGCCCGGCACGCCGCCCCACCGGTCGAGCGGGGCGCGCTGTCGGTGGCACTCCGGGCCGACGCCGATCTCGTCGGGTTCGACGAGGTCCACGCCGGCGCGATCGCGGCCGCGGTCGCCGAGATCCTGCGCGCGACGCCGCCGTGTCGAGGGTTCGGCAAGGTGACACGTTGACGACCCGCGCAGCGATCGACATGACGGGTACCGCATGCCTCCGTGCATCCGCGTCGCGCTCGCCATCGTTTCGCTCGTCCTGATCTCGTTCGCCGGCGCCCCGGCGTTCGCCGCCCCGCGCGCGAATCTCGACGCCCAGCTGCGCCAGGTGCTGAGCGACCAGGGGTTCACCGGCACGGTCGGGCAGAGTCTCGAGCAACGCCTCGGGCGGCCGCTCGATCCGGCCCTCGCCGACCTCGGCCGGCTGCTCTGGTTCGACAAGATCAGCGCGCTGCACTCGGACAACGCGTGCGGCGGATGCCACGCGCCGTCCGCCGGGTTCGGCGACACGCAGTCGATCGCGATCGGCATCCAGAACAACAACCTGGTCGGCAACCGGCGGAGCGGCCCGCGCAACCAGCGCCGCACGCCGAGCGTG
Organism: uncultured Polyangiaceae bacterium; assembly: GCA_964631985.1. Taxonomy (GTDB): domain Bacteria; phylum Desulfobacterota; class Binatia; order UTPRO1; family UTPRO1; genus UTPRO1. The sequence continues at coordinate 12,330 of CAZWAX010000130.1, forward strand.
ATCAACACCGCCTTCTTCCCCGCCCTGATGTGGAACGGCCGCTTCTCAGCGCCGTCGGGCGACCCCTTCGACAACAGCCAGGGGTTCCTCTTTCCGGCGCCCGAAGGGGCCCTCGCGTTTCCGCCCGCCGACCCGCGCGTGACGCATCTGCTGATCGCGCAGGCCCACATCCCGCCGACCGAGCTCGTCGAGGTCGCCGGCTTCACCGGTACGAGCGGCACGATCGGACCCGATTTCGACGCCTTCGACGACGGGCTCGGCAGCAGCGTCCCGCCGCCGGACGACAGCGGCTTCCGGAACGCGCCGATCCGCACCGCCGTGCTCGCGCGCTTGAACGCATCGGCCGAGTACCGCGCCCGCTTCGGCGCCGTCTTCCCGAGCGTCGCCGACGGCGGGCCGATCGACTTCGTGATGTTCGGCGGCGCCATCGCCGAGTTCGAGCTCACGCTGACCTTCGCGGACGCGCCGCTCGATCGCTTCGCGCGCGGCGAGAGCCGCGCCCTGACGGCGGCCGAGAAGCGCGGCGCGCTCGTCTTCTTCGGCCCGGGCCGCTGCGTCGACTGCCACGCCGTCGCGGGCGCCGCCAACGAGATGTTCAGCGACTTTCAGAACCGGGTCGCGGGCGTGCCACAGATCGCGCCGGTCTTCGGCGTCGGCACCGGCAACATGCTCTTCGACGGTCCGGGCAAGGACGAGGACTTCGGGCTCGAGCAGGTCACCGGGAATCCGGCCGACCGCTACAAGTTCCGCACCGCGCCGCTCCGGAACCTCGCTCTCCAGCCGGCATTCTTCCACAACGGCGCCTTCACGCGTCTCCGCGACGCGGTGGAGCTCCACCTCGATGCGGTGCGCCTGGCGCCCCGCTACGACGCCAAGCGCGCCGGCGTCGACAAAGATCTTCGGCTGCGGCTCGGGCCGATCCAGCCCGTGCTCGACCGTCTGGACCCGCGGCTCGTCACGCCGGTCGTCCTCAGCACCCGCGAGCGTCAGGACCTGCTCAAGTTCCTGCACGGCGGTCTGCTCGACGAGCGCGCCAAGCGGCCGGCGCTTTGCGCGCTCCTGCCTCGCACGGTGCCGAGCGGGGGACCGATGATGCGCTTCGAACGCTGTCAAATCCCGCGCTAGCGTGCAGATCGCTGAAAAAGGCCGATCTGCGTCGTTGCTCAGTCGACTCGCTTGTGCGGCGTA